>CAZCQM010000394.1:0-1526 GCA_964500785.1 uncultured bacterium | reverse complement strand
CATGATCCAGGGCCAGCCACGACGCCCGATGACGCGCGACTCGGCGGGCGTGTGGAGTGTGACACTGGGTCCCTTCGCGCCCGACATCTACGATTACACCTTCCAGATCGATGACATGATCGTCCCCGATCCGGTGAACCCGAGCATGACGCTCGGCCCGCGCGCGGCGTCGAGCCTCATCGAGGTACCGGGCGACAGCGCCGAGTTGTGGGATGGGCGGTCCGTGCCACACGGCACCGTGCACGTCAACTGGTATCACTCCGACGCCGTCGGCGGGCTCCGGGCGGTCTACGTGTACACGCCGCCTGGATACGAACGCGGGAGCGGGCACTACCCCGTGTTGTATCTCCTGCACGGCGCCGGCTTCACGCAGCAAGGATGGACGACCACCGGGCGGGCAAACTTCATCCTCGACAACCTGATCGCCGAGGGGAAAGCGGTGCCCATGGTGGTCGTGATGCCGTACGGGCACCCGCAGGCCGTCACGACGATCGGGCTCAACGATCCGCCACAGCGGGATCGGTCGTTGGTGAGCGACGATCTACTCCAGACGGTCATCCCGCTGGTCGAACGCACCTACCGGGTGGAAACCGACCCCGGCCATCGCGCGATCGCCGGGTTCTCGATGGGCGGCAACCAGTCCTTGACCATCGGGCTCACCCACCCCGAATTGTTCCACTGGGTCGCCGGATTCAGTGCGGCGATTCCGCGCCAGCAAGCCGCCCTCGAGCGCACCTTCGCCCAGGTACTGGACCATCCGGAGCAAGCCAACCAGACGCTCGAGCTGCTGTGGACGGCCTGTGGGACCGACGATCGCGGCTGGTTCCCGCCCAACAAGCTGTTCGCAAACATCCTCGACCAACGCGGCGTGCACCACACCTTCGTCACGACGCCTGGAGCGCATCAGTGGCAGGTATGGCGCCGCAACTTCATCACGCTGGCGCCGCTGTTGTTCACCCGCTGACGAGTACGACGACGCCGCGGTCGCTGCCGTAACCCCCGGGCGGCGACCGCGGCGAGGTGCGGCTCCTTTTCTTAGTTGTCTTCGTACTTGAACGACACCTTCACCTTGGCGCGGTAGCTCTCGATCTTGCCGTCCTTCATTTGCAGGTCGAGTTGCGAGATCTCCGCGACGCGGATGTCGCGCAGCGTCTTCGATGCACGCGCCACCGCCGCGGCCGCCGCCTTCTCCCAGGAATCGGTGCTCGTACCGACCAACTCGATGATCTTGTAGACGCTCTCTGCCATGTCAGTTCTCCTCGTCAAGGATTGGTCGCCACCCGACTCGACGCCAGGCAGCGCGATGGGCTGGCTCGTCACGGGGTCCACCTGCGTCGGCTCCCGCAGGCGGGGTCCGTCGCCACTTCAATGTGCGAGACAGACCCTCCGGCCGCCACTTCCGGCGATCGTGCGGCACCCTGGTCCCGACGGGCGGAAGCGACTGTGTCAGCGCGGATACGCGGACACCGTATCCACGCCCGCCATGCCGAGCAGGCTCCTGGTCTTGGCGCGGAAGAAGCCGGTCG
>CAZCQM010000393.1:0-1530 GCA_964500785.1 uncultured bacterium | reverse complement strand
AGTTGATGGAGCGGTACCGCCCGTGCTGCTTCATCACCTGGAGCGTTTCGCGCACGTCGTCGAACGTGTACTTCCGCGGGCGGTAGTACGCGTCGTAGACGGATACCCGGGCGCTGTTCATGGACACCCGGATCGCATCGAGCCCCGCGCGGCACATCGCGTCGACCACCCCGGGCAGGCTCCCGTTGGTGTTGACGTTCACCGTCCCCTTCGACGTCCGCGCGCGAATCCGTTCCACCGCCGCGGGAAGCAGCTCGCGACCCAGCAGCGGCTCGCCCTCGCACCCCTGACCGAAGCTCACCACGCCTTCGGGGACGCGCTCGATGTGGCCAACGGCCATGTCTGCGATCTCCTCCGGCGTGGGCGCGCGCCGGATGCGGTCGTGGCTCGCGCGGAACTCGCCGTCGGGCTGGAGCGAGATGCACCCGATGCACTTCGAGTTGCACGCGACACTGGTGGGAATCGGCGCCTCGTGCCGTCCGATGAAGTAGTTCTGCGCGGCGCGGCACCCGTACTGCAGCGCGCAATGCTCGAGCTGCTGGACGACGAGGTTGCCGTCCGCCGCGGCGAGCCCGCGCGCCACCTGCTTCCCGAGCCGTTTCGCGTCGAAGCGCCAGGGATCCTGGCGCACGTCGTTGTCGACGCGCACGCCGGTCGCCCAGAACTGCCCGTCGGCGAACCCGACCGCCGAGTAGGCGAAGAGCGGAAGCGCCGGTGCGTCCGCAAGCGTGCGGTACGCGGGGTGCAGGAACATCGTCCACGCCGGCGCGAGGAACGCCGCCACCGCCGTTGCATCACCGTCCTCACCGGCCCACTCCGCCGCCGCACCGCTGCCGGGATCGATCCCCACCGGCCGGCGTCCCGGCAGCAGGAACAGATCACTACCGCGCGGAATCGGGATCAGCTCGTCGTCACGGACCGCGCGCGGATCGCCCCCACCGACCCCCGCGAGTCGAAGATCGGGGTGGTCGAGGATCGACCCGTCGGGCCGCGCGAATACCATGCGGACGGGTTCGGCAGGTCGGACCGGTGTCGTCATGGAGCCAACTTTACCACATCGAGGCCCGCGGCCGCCGATCGCGCCGCCCTTTCCACAACCGGGCCCCGGTGGTATTCTCCCGCGATGGACGAACTTCGCTATCCCATCGGGAAATTCAGCTTACCTCAATCGATTTCGCCGGATGACATCCGGCGGGCGACCGCGGCCATCGAGGCGTGTCCGGCCGAGCTGCGCAAGGTGTTGCGCGGCCTCGACTCGAAGCAGCTGGAGACGCCGTATCGCGACGGCGGCTGGACGGTGCGCCAGGTGGTTCACCACCTGCCCGACAGCCACATGAACGCGTACGTCCGCATGAAGCTCGCTCTGACCGAGGACCATCCGACCATCAAGCCGTACGAGGAGGCCCGCTGGGCCGAGCTCGACGACGCGCGCATCGCCCCGGTCGACGTCTCGGTGACGTTGCTGGAGTCGCTGCACGATCGATGGGTCCGATTGCTGCGGTCGATGACGGAGGCCGACTACCGCCGAAC
>CAZCQM010000392.1:0-1535 GCA_964500785.1 uncultured bacterium | reverse complement strand
CGCACGAGGCCCGCCGCCTGGCCTGCGTGGCGACGGTCTTCGTCGCGGCCGAGCGCCTGCATCCCGCCCGCGAATACTTCGGAGGCGCTGACGCTGGTTTCGTCCACGAGCAGGGCCACGGGGCCCTCGAACGGCGTGACGCGTTCGCCCTTGCGGTTCACACGCCGCGGATTGGCCCGAAAGTGCAGCGTGCCGGTCCGCGTCCGAAAATCGCCGAGTGACGTGCGTTCGTTCAGAAAGTGTCCAGCAACCCCCATCACCATCCCGCCCATGCCGCCCCTGTTGCCGCGCAGGTCGATGACGATCCCATCATCGCCACGGAACGCGTCCACCGCCTGGTCGACTTTCGCGAGGACCGGCACCATCCAGAAGTTGAACCAGATGCGTCCGACCCGGAGGCCTCCCGGCGTCGTATGCTCGTCGCTGGCGAAGCGCGCGAAGAACGTCGGGAAGTTGCCAAACCGAACCGGCTGACTCGGCTCCTCACGGCGGTGCATGGTCAGCGTCCGCGGTTGGTTCTTTCCGTCCAGGAACGCCACCGTTACCGTCGACCCCACGGGGCCCCCAAACCGCGCTCCGACGGCGCTCCAGGCCAGGAAGGCCACGGAATACCGCAGATCGCCCTGGCGGAGCCGTTGCAGCAGCCCGGCAATAGAGTCACGACCGATGGCCGCGACGATCCAACCAGTCTGAACCCCAGCGCTGTCCGCCGGACCGCCGGGCTCGACGCTGGTGACGACGACGTCGTCCCCGATGAGGCGGACATCGAGGCCGAGATCACCGGTGCCGACCGCATCCCCTTCCGTTTCCGTGCTGTCGCTCGTCGGATTGAGGGTGTCGGCGATTTCTCTTGGAATCAGCGCGAAGTGGGACTCGCCCAATTTCGCCAGCATGTCATTGATGACGGACCGCAGGGCCGCCGTCGTCGAGGCCGCCCTTGCGCGAGGACGAAGTTCATCGCGCACCGCCGGCCAGTCGACGCCGTTGAACGTCGTATCGAAGTGCGTCCGATACACGATGCTCCACGCCGAGTCGAACGAGGCGAGCCCAAGGTCCGCGTCGTACGTGGGCGCCGGGGCCGCGGCGGTCGTCGGTGCAGGCCCCTGTGCCGGTGGGCGCGCGCACGCAGCCATGAACACCGCCAGCAAGGCAATCGCGCGTGCGCAGCGGCCGCGCCATTCGGGAGTAGGAATGAGAGCACGCATTGAACTTGGAGAATAGCCTCTGCGGTGACCCGGGCCAAGCACAACCGCGCGACGGACCCGCCGGCATGCGGGGTACCCGCTAGGCAGAGGCCCTGCCGGCCCCTTCGCGCCCGTCGGGTCCGTCGGGTCCGTCGGTCCCGCTGGCTGCGCCCGGCTCCACACGTAACGCCGCCACCATTGCCTCGACGCTCGTCGCCGAGTGCAACGCGTCCAGTCGCTCCTGATCGGCCACCAGCCGCGCGACATCGGCCAGCACCGCGAGGTGCTCACCGGGGTCGTCCACGGGGCTCAGCAGGAGGAACACCAGCCGCGTGGGGTGCCCGATGCCGG
>CAZCQM010000391.1:0-1540 GCA_964500785.1 uncultured bacterium | reverse complement strand
GAGGTAGATGGTGCCGTCGGCCACACCGGCGCGTCCGGCGATGTTCGCGACGGTCGTGCCGTAGTATCCCCGCCGCGCGATCTCCACGACCGCGCTGTCGAGAATCCGCTGGCGTTTGACCTCTTTCCCGTTCGGGCCCATGCCCCCTCCGGGGGGTCACCAAAGTGAACGGCGACTCAGTAGACAGCTGACGCGCCACCCTCCGCCAGTCCCGCCACCCGGGGCCGCGGAATATCGACGCCTTCGGTCGGAATCTACCCCAATCCGGCACCCGACGGGCACCGATTGACACCGAAGCAACGGAGATTAAGCTACTGAACAGGTATTCAGTTTTTCAACTCTGGGGGTCTCCCATGACGGGACAGGTCCGCAAGGTGGCCGTCCTCGGGTCGGGCGTAATGGGCAGCGCCATCGCGGCGCATTTCGCCAACGCCGGCATCCCTTCATTGGTGCTGGACATCGTTCCCAAAGACCTCACCGACGGCGAGAAGGCCGCGCGCGATCGGATCGCGGCGGATTCGGTGAAGGCGCTGCTCAAGGCCAAGCCCGCGCCGCTGTTCACCCCGGCGCGCCTGGGGATGATCGAGGTCGGGAACCTGGAGGACGACCTGCCGCGCCTCAAAGAGGCGGACTGGGTCGTCGAGGTGGTCAAAGAAGATCTGAACATCAAGAAGAAGGTGCTGGCGGCGGTGGCGCCGCATATCGGTCCAGACGCGGTCCTCTCCAGCAACACGTCCGGGCTGTCGCTCGCGGCCATGTCCGCGGTGCTACCCGACGCGCTGAAGCCCCGGTTTCTCGGCACGCACTTCTTCAATCCGCCGCGGTACATGAAGCTCCTCGAGGTGATCCCCGAGGCGCACACCGCGCCCGAGGTGGTGCAGCGGGTTCAGGAGTTCTCGCGCATGCGGTTGGGGAAGGGCATCGTGCCCGCCAAGGACACGCCCAACTTCGTCGCGAACCGCGTGGGCGTGCACGCGATGATGGTCACCTTCAAGGTGATGCTCGACATGGGGCTCACGGTCGAGGAGGTGGATGCGCTCACCGGGCCCGCCATGGGGCGACCGAAGACGGCCACGTTCCGGCTCGCCGACCTCGTGGGCCTGGACACGTTCCTGCATGTCGCCGCCAACGTCTACGAAAACGCGCCGGACGACGAGAGCCGCGACATGTTCGTGGCGCCGCCATTCCTCCAGAAGATGGTCGACAAGGGCCTGCTCGGTCGGAAGACCGGCGCGGGGTTCTACAAGAAGGTGAAGGGCGGCAACGGCAAGCAGATCCTGACGCTGGATCTGGATACGCTCGAGTATCGCGAGGGCAAGAAGGCCTCCTTCGGCGAGCTGGAGGCGCTCAAGTCGATCGACGATCCCACGGAGCGCGTCGCCAAGCTCGTCTTCGGCAAGGGACGCGCGGCGGAAGCCGCGTGGAAGATGCTCGCCGCCTCGCTTTCCTATGCCGCCATGCGCATTGGAGAGATCTGCGACGACGTCTCGGCGGTGGACCGCGCGGTCCGCTGGGGCTTCAACTGGAACAAAGGCCCGTT
>CAZCQM010000390.1:0-1540 GCA_964500785.1 uncultured bacterium | reverse complement strand
GCGCAAACTGCATCGTGTATACCGCGCGACCCTGCGTCAGCGAACGCAGCGTGGTCGAGTAGCCGAACATCTCCGCCAGCGGAACACGCGCCGTGATGACCTGCGCGTCCGCGCGCTGGGTCATGCCGCCGATCTTCCCGCGCCGCGAGCTCAGGTCGGCCATTACATCGCCCATGTACTCCCTGGGAACGACAACTTCCACGTCCATGATGGGCTCGATCAGCATGGGACCGGACTTGCGCATGGCCTCTTTGAACGCCATCGACGCGGCCACCTGAAACGCGACTTCGCTCGAATCCACCTCGTGGTACGAGCCGTCCAGCAACTGGATCTTCACGCCGGTTACAGGATAGCCCGCCAGGACGCCGCTGGTAAGCGCGCCCCGCAGACCCTTCTCGACCGCCGGAACGTATTCGCGCGGCACGGTACCGCCCACGACCTTGTTTTCGAACACGAAGTCCTGGCCGTCGGTGAGCGGCTCCGCGTGGATCACCACGTGCCCGTACTGCCCGCGGCCACCCGTCTGCTTGATGAACTTGCTTTCGGCGGTCGTCTCGTGGCCGAACGCTTCTTTGTACGCGACCTGAGGCTTGCCCACGTTGGCGGTAACCTTGAACTCGCGCAGCATGCGATCCACCAGGATCTCCAGATGGAGCTCGCCCATCCCGGAGATGAGTGTCTGCCCGGTCTCGTCGTCCGTGCGCACCCGGAAGGTCGGGTCCTCATCGGACAGTTTAATGAGCGCTTCCGACAGTTTCTCCTGGTCGCCGGCGGTCTTGGGCTCGATCGCCACCGAAAGCACCGGCTCGGGAAAGTGCATCTTCTCGAGCACGATCGGATTCTTGATGTCGCACAGCGTATCGCCCGTGCGTGCAACCTTGAGCCCGATGACGGCGCAGATGTCGCCGCAGTACACCGTGTCGATCTCCTCGCGCTTGTCGGCATGCATCTGCATGAGACGGCCGATGCGCTCCTTCTTGGTCGTCGTCGTGTTGAGCACGCTGGTGCCCGTCGACAAATTGCCGCTGTAGACGCGAACGTACGTGAGTTTGCCCACGTGCGGGTCGGTCATGATCTTGAAAACGAGCGCCGAGAAGGGTTCGTCGTCGGAAACCTTACGGACGAGCTCGCTGGTGCTGTACAGATCGTGACCGGTAACGGGGGGGACGTCGGCGGGAGACGGGAGCAGGTGTACGACCGCGTCGAGCAGTCGCTGCACGCCCTTGTTCTTGAACGCCGCGCCACACATGACCGGCACGAACTTGCATTCCAGCATCGCCTTCTTCATCGCGCGCCGCAGCGTTTCCTGGGCGCCCTCGCCGGAGTCGAGGAACTGCGTCATCAGCTCGTCGTCGAAGTCGGAGAGATTCTCGACCAGCTTCGCGCGGTGCTCCCTGGCGAGCGGCAGGAGATCACTCGGGATGTCCTGCTCGTCGTACGTCATGCCCTTGGTGTCCTCGTGGTAGAAGAACGCCTTCATACGGACGAGGTCGATGATTCCGTTGAACAGGTCGCCGGCGCCGATCGGCACCACCTGCGC
>CAZCQM010000389.1:0-1545 GCA_964500785.1 uncultured bacterium | reverse complement strand
CGATGAGAGCGTCCCGGTCAGGACAAAGGTCTTGCCTTGCAGTGGCTGAGCGCCCTTCGTGCGGACTTTGAACCGCGGGAAGACCACCCCACCTTTGCGCAACTTCTCCAGGAGTCGCTGTGTCTCCGGCAGCGAGAGGAACTGGTGGATCGATTCGGCGACGATCGGTCCGATCTCACGAACCTCTTGCAACTCATCGGTCGGTGCGTCGGCGATGCGTTCAAGCGACCCGAACGCCGATGCCAGAACGCGTGCGATGTGTTCACCCACACCGGAAATCCCCAGCGCAGCAATGAGTTTCGGCAACGCGGGATGGCGCGCCTTGTCGATGGAGCCAAGAAGGTTCTCGGCCAGTTTCTCGCCCATCCGGTCCATCTGGTGGAGTTTCTCAGCGTCGAGATAGAAGATGTCGGCGACGTCCGAGATGATCCCCTTGTCGACCAGTTGCTCGATATACCGCTGGCCCATCCCGTCGACGTCCACGCCGTTCTTGGATACAAAGTGGGCCAGCCGCTCACGGATCTGCGCCGGGCAGGCGAGATTCGTGCAGCGGTAGAATGCCGATCCCTCTTCGCGCAACGTCGCCGCGCCGCAAACGGGGCAGGTCGTCGGAAACTTGAACGGCTTGCCGCGCGGCGACTTGCCCCCCGGCACGACCTTCACGACCTCAGGGATCACATCCCCCGCACGCCGCACCACCACCCGGTCGCCGACTCGGATGTCCTTCCGCGCAAGTTCATCCTCATTATGTAGCGTTGCGCGTCGCACCTCGACACCGGCTACGCGAACCGGCTTGAGCGCTGCCACCGGGCTGATGATTCCCGTGCGACCGACCTGCAGGAGAATGTCCTCGACAATCGTCGTCTCCTCCTGCGGCGGAAATTTCCACGCGACCGCCCAGCGGGGATGGTGGGACACCGCGCCGAGCCGTTCCTGCAATGCAAACGAGTCGACTTTGATTACTGTCCCATCAATCTCCTCATCGAGCTGGTCACGTCCTTCAAGGATCTTCGCGTGCCGTTTCGACACCTCATCCGGCGTCTTGTACGCGTGCGCGAGCCTGTGCACACGGAATCCCAACTCCCGAAGCAGGTTCAGCGCGTCGGTCTGGCTATCCGGCGCGTTGTCATCGCAGCGGCCGATGCTGTACGCGTAGAAGACCAACGGCCGAGAGGCGGTGACCTTCGGATCTAACTGCCGCAACGATCCCGCGGCGCCGTTGCGCGGGTTGGCCATCGGCTCCTCACCCGCCTCGAGACGCTGACGGTTCAATTTCTCGAAGTCCCCCCGGCGCATGACGACCTCGCCACGCACGTCGATCAAGGAGGGAGCGTGATCGCCACGCAGTTTGAGCGGAATGCTCCGGATCGTGCGCAGGTTGGGCGTAACATCCTCACCCTTGGTCCCATCGCCACGTGTCGATCCAACTCTGAGCAGACCACCTTCATACGTGAGTTCGACCGCGAGTCCATCCAGCTTGGGCTCGATCGTATACTCCGGCGTTGTGTCTTTCAGAAGCCGCAGCGTCCGCTGATGGAATTCGAG
>CAZCQM010000388.1:0-1551 GCA_964500785.1 uncultured bacterium | reverse complement strand
TTCGAATATCCCCCGAACTATTCGGCGATCACGACGAGCGAGCCCGGACTTCCGGGGCTGTCGGGCCAGAATCATTTCACGACGGACAACAAGGGGTTCCGGGGAGACGAGCTGGTCTCGCCCAAGCCCGAGCACGAGTTCCGGATCTTCACGGTGGGAGGCAGCACGACCGAGTGCTTCTACGTCGACGACGCCGACGACATGTCGCGCGTGCTCCAGGAGGACCTGGCGGCGAACGCATCGGCCCCGACCACGGTGCGCGTCTATAACACCGGCTACTCCGGCGCGGCCAGCGACGACCACGTGGCGATGATCAGCCAGCGGCTCGTGCTGCTCGATCCGGATTTGATCATCGTGTTCTGCGGTATCAACGATCTGACGCGCTCGATCCACGGCTACGACTACCAGCACTACGTCGGGTTCCGGACCATGCCCTGGCGTCGCTGTCTCAAACACGTGGTCATGGAGCTGCAGCTGGTCCGCCGGGTCTATTATCTCAAGCAGCGCCTGCACCGGGATCCCCGCCGTTTCCTCGAGGAGCGCGTGTTGTCCACCCGCTACGCCGCCCTGATCGGATTTCAGCGCTCGCTCCCGATCGCCGACGGGCCGCCGCGCACCGACGAGGCCAGCTACGCCGCCAACCTGCGTTCCATCGTGGGACTCGCGCGCGCCCACGGTGCCGGACTCGTGTTCATGACCCAGCAGTCCACCTGGAACAGTGATGTCGACCCGAACGCGCGCGACTGGTCGTGGATGCGCACGCGCCTGGATGTCGTCTACCCGGAGGACGAGATGGACGCCGCGTTGAACCGGCTCAACGACACCATGCGGTCCGTCGCCGCGGAGAAGGGCGTCCCTGTCTTCGACCTGGCGCGGACCATGCCGAAGTCGCTGGAGTACTTCTACGACGACTGCCACTTCAACCGGGCCGGGTCGATCCGGGCCGGTCACGATCTGGCGAGCTTCCTCATCGCCCACCACGCCATCCCGGCCGCGCGCGAGGGCCGTGCCGAGTGAGACCGGGGCGCCGGAGCGCACGCGAGGCGCGTAATTTCCGCCTTCATGGTGGGTTCGCCCCGGACGTTGACGGGGTACCGCGCCCCGGGCGTGGAGAGTGAAGATTCCCAACCAGTTAAGACACCCCGGCACCGCGTAGTCTGTGGACAACCGGGCGGCCGGCGTGCGACGGCCCGCGCAACTCACTGACAGCAAACAAATAACACCTGTGAGTGGCGTTCACCGACTTATGCACACAGACCCGGCTCGATGTGGAAAACCCGCCTGATGGGAGCCCGCGGACGACCCGGAAAAGACGAGCGCCCCCGGAGCATTGCTCCGGAGGCGCCACGGATCCCAGTAGTGCCAGACCGCGGTCAGCGGGTCGTGACCGGCTCGGGGCGCTTGGGCTCGTCCTTGCGGGACCAGTCCTTGTCGTGCTCACGCGTCGTGGACGACGACGCGCCGGCAGCCTGCGAGCCCATCTTGCAGTTACCTTCGAAGAAGACGCCCTCGTCGATGACGAGGCGGGCCGTGCTGATGTCGCCTTCGACG
>CAZCQM010000387.1:0-1576 GCA_964500785.1 uncultured bacterium | reverse complement strand
TTCATCAACCCCGTGGGCTCGGACGAAGAGGTCCTCTATACCCGGTATGGGAACAACCCCAACCAGGTTTCTCTGGCGACCCGACTCGCGGCGCTGGAAGGCGGTGAGGCCGCCATCGCCCTGGGCAGCGGCATGGGCGCCACGGCCCTCGCGCTCCTCGCGGTCCTTGCCCCTGGCGACCACCTGGTCGCGTGTGACTGGATCTACGGCGGGACCCGACGGCTGTTCGACGGCGAGTTCGCAAAACACGGCATCGACGTCACGTATGTGGACCCGTCCAACCCCCGCGCGTGGAAGGCGCGGCTGCGAGGCACCACGCGGGCGATCTTCGTGGAGGCCGTCACCAACCCGCTGATGCGGGTGATCGACATCGAGCCCCTCGCGTCGCTCTGCCACACGGAAGGCATCGCCCTGATCGTCGATTCCACCTTCGCGTCGCCGGTCAACTTCCGGCCGCTGGAGCACGGCGCGGACGTGGTCATCCACAGCGCCACGAAGTACCTCAATGGACACAGCGACGTCATCGCCGGGGCGGTGATCGGAACGGACGAGATGATCGAGGAGGTCCGGCGCCTGATGCAGGTGTGGGGTCAGGCCCTCGACCCCCATGCCGCCTGGCTGGTCGAGCGTGGGCTCAAGACGCTGGAGGTTCGCATGGCGCGCCACAATGCCAACGGCCTCGCCTTCGCCGAGTGGGCCAGTGACGTCGCCGGGTTCGCCCAGGTGCACTACCCCGGTCTGCCGACCCACCCCGATCACGCGGTCGCGACGCGCATGCTGGATGGTTTCGGGGGCATGGTCGGCATCGAAGTCCAGGGCGGCCGGACCGCCGCCGAACGCATGCTTCGCCGGCTCCGCGTCGCGCGACACGCCCCGAGCCTCGGCGGCGTCGAGACGCTCGTGTCCGAGCCGCGACTCACCTCGCACGCGGCGCTCACCGCCGCGCAACGGGCCGCGCAGGGGATCCCGGACGGATTCGTCCGCGTGAGCGTGGGCATCGAGGACGTGGGCGACCTGATCGCCGACTTCACACGCGCGCTCCGCCGACCGCGTCGCGGGTAGGTCGTGATCAGCTTTGCCAAGGTGTTCAAGGCCTATCCCAAGGGCGTCTTCGCGCTGCGCGACGTCTCGTTCCGCGTCGCAAAGGGCGAGTTCGTGTTCCTCACCGGGCACTCCGGCGCCGGGAAGTCCACGGTCCTGCGGCTGGTGTACGTGGGCGAGCTTCCGAGCGAAGGCGAGGTGCGGGTGGCGGGCCACCCGACCCAGAAAATGACCAAGCGCGAGATCCCGCGCCTGCGGCGGCGCATCGGCATCGTCTTTCAGGACTTCCGGCTGCTGGCCGATCGCACGGCCGAAGAGAACGTCGCGTTCGCGCTGGAAGTCACGGGCGCCCGTCGCGACCTCGTCGGGCCGAAGGTGGCGCGGGTCCTGGCGCAGGTCGGGCTCGCGGCCAAGGCGCGCGCGTTCCCGCACGAGCTCTCCGGCGGCGAACAGCAGCGCGTGGCCATTGCCCGGGCCCTCGTGAACGACCCCTTCGTGCTGCTCGCCGACGAGCCCACCGGAAATCTCGACGAAC
>CAZCQM010000386.1:0-1584 GCA_964500785.1 uncultured bacterium | reverse complement strand
CGAGGAGATCCGGCGGCGGCCCGGACGCGAGCGCGCGGCGGCCATCGTCCCGCACGAACAGGGTTTCGCCGGATTCGGGAGTCCACATGATGGGTAAGCCATCTTACCCGCTGCGCCGGTGATTCGCAACGCCCCCGACAACAAAGACAAGCGTGAACACCACGCTCAGCACGCCCTCTGCGACTCTGGAACCGGCGAACTGATACACGGCAATCGCGAGAGAGATCGCGCCCATTGTAAACAGCACAATCGACAAAGCTTTCTTGTTCATGATTTTCTCTCTGTCTTGAGGATTTCTCGCTTCAAGAGGTTCTTGAATCGCCCTTTGCTCACGTAGTGGTCTGAGAGCAACCGCCCATTCCAGATCAGGTTGAAGACTCCGTAATAGGAGGGTGCTTCCTGCGCCTCGCGTGCGCTCTTGAGCACGTGGACATTCAATTTCAGGCCGTTCTCGGCCGCCATTTCCGCAAGGTCCCTCACCGACTTCGGCAGCATGGGGCACTGGGCGCCGTACACGAGGTGCAGGCCCCGATACTTCCTGAGCACGCCGCCGATATCCCGAAAGCGCGGTTCGGGGCCGTCCTTCACGCGGTGGATCACCAGCTCGAATCGGTCGGCTTCTGCGATCGGTTGGAAGCCGTTCTTCATGAAGATGCTCTTGCTCGCCATCCAGGGACCGTCGCTCACCATGGCCGCCACGCCGATGGCGCCTTCCTGCCGCGCCTCGTCCAGGCAGGCCTGGATCAGACGACTGCCGAGTCCCCCGACCTTCTGCCCGCGGGGATACACCCACAGGCAATGCACGAACAACCACCCGCGGGCATCGACGGGCCGCCACGCGTACTCACCGGGCACGTACTCGAGAAAGCCCAGCGGCCGTCCCTGGTCGTCACGGAACAGGAAGAAGCGAAGGCCTTCACGGAAACGCGGCTCGAGCCACTCGACCTTGCTTCGAATCCCCGGGTTCCCGGGGCCCGTGAGGCATCCGATCCCGCACGTGGCGACGTTTTCGGGTCCGACTTTGTCGAGCGACATCTTCTCCATGTTCATTGATCTTCCGACTTCGACCTAGAACATCGGCGTCGGCACGCGGCCCCATCCCGTCCCCGGTCCCAGCGGATGGATGTCCAGCAGGATGAGGTTGTGGATATCCACATCGACGAAAAACTGCGGCACACGAGGGGTGTCAATGCCGAAGAGGGTCGCTCGCGTGTGGCTCGACGGAGGCGCATCGATGCGCAGGAAGATGAGCCGCCGGACGATGCCGCCCGGGGCGCCGCTCGTCGCCGGCGTGCCTCCCATGTCGTGATGCATCATCATGTGGCCGCCCTGCAGGTGCCGGAACGGATGGAAGATCCAGTCCGTGATCATCGCCAGCGTCTGATGATGTTCGTAGAGCCGCCACTGCGGACCGATGTCCGCGATCATCCCCTGCATGACGTATTGCCGGGGGACGAGATACACCAGAATCGGCCCGTCAATCGAATCGATCCGGTCCCGTATCTCCGGGAGCTCGAGAAGCGCGTGCATCCGGTGTTCGAGCATGACCGTGTCGGCGGGCAGGATGGTCATGGCCGTGACCCG
>CAZCQM010000385.1:0-1625 GCA_964500785.1 uncultured bacterium | reverse complement strand
CGGGCGCTTCGTCGACCTGCACACGGTGGTCAAACAGTCGCTCCGCGCGAGTGTGGAGAACTACTCGATCAAGAATCTCGAGCCGTTCTACGGCTTCCCGCGCGAGGTGGAGCTTCCCACCGCGGGCGAGCGTCGGGCGCTGGTGGAGCGCTGCCTGGAGATGGCCGCCCCGGAGACGATCACCGACGAGGACCGCACCATCGTCGAGGGCTACAACCGGGAGGACTGCGTCTCCACGCTGCGGCTGCGCGACTGGCTGGAGGCGCTGCGCGCGGGGATGATCGCCGATGGCACCGACGTCCCGCGGCCGGCGCCGCAGGAGGCCGAGCCCTCGGAAGAACTCACCGAGCACCAGGCGCGCATCCGCGCGCTGATGGATGTGCTCCTCGACGGCGTTCCGCCCGACCGCACGACGCGCAGCCCCGAAGAACAGGCGCGCTGGATCCTCGCCCACCTCCTCGAATACCACCGGCGCGAGAAGAAGGTGGCGTGGTGGGAGTTCTTCCGCCTCAGGGACCTCCCGCTGGAGGAGTACGCCGACGAGGAGCGGGCGATCACGGGGCTCACCTTCGTCGCGCGCGTCAAGGTGGCGAAGCGCGGCGCGCACACGGACCGCTACACCTACCCCGACCAGGTGTGCACCATCCACGACGGCGACATTCTGATCGATGCCGACGGGGACGTGGGCACTGTGGTCGATCAGGATCGCTCCGCGCGCACGATCGATGTGAAGAAACGTCAGAAGCGCGAGGACGATCACCCGTCCGCGGTGTTTGCGCGCAACGACGTCCGGGACCACCCGCTGCCGGAGGCGCTGGAGCGCATCGCTCAGGCCGTGGTGGACAACGGGCTCGAGAACGCGGGGGCGTTTCGCGCGGGGTGGTCGCTTTTGGTGAACGAGCCGCCGCGGTTGCGGGCGGGCGTCAAGTTCGCACCGGGGAAAGGCGAGTCTGCGGTGGACTTCGCCGTGCGCGTTGCCACGCAGCTCGACGCGAGCGTGCTTCCCATCCAGGGCCCGCCGGGGTCGGGGAAGACGTTCACGGGGGCGCGCATGATCGGCGCGCTCGTGAAGGGCGGCATGAAGGTGGGGGTCACGGGACCGAGCCACGCCGTCATCGAGAATCTGCTCAACAAGGTCGTGGACGAGGCGCGGTCGGCCGGAATGGCGTTGCAATGCGGGGCGAAGGTCCGAGAGGCACCCGACGAGCCCGGCGACATCCACCCCTACACGGGCAACCCACCCGCACTGAACGCGCTGCGCGCGGGGGAGATTCAGGTGCTCGGCGGGACGCCGTGGTTGTGGGCGAACAAGGACGCGCTCGGTATCGTGGACGTGCTCGTGGTCGACGAGGCCGGGCAGATGTCGCTCACGAACGCGGTGGCCGCTTCGGGAGCGGCAACGAGCCTCGTACTTCTCGGTGATCCGCAGCAGCTCGAGCAGGTGCAGCAGGGAAGTCACCCCGACGGCACCGACGTCTCGGCGCTGGAGCACATCCTCGGCGAGGATCGGACCATCCCCGACGCGCGCGGCATCTTCCTGCCCGAGACGTGGCGGATGAACCCGAAGATCTGCGCGTTCTGCTCCGATGTGTTCTACGATGGGCGGCTCCACTCGCGGCCCGGGT
>CAZCQM010000384.1:0-1625 GCA_964500785.1 uncultured bacterium | reverse complement strand
CACCGTGCGCGGGGCGTGGATGGCCTGCGAGATCGCCGCACTGGCGGTGACGGGATGCCAGGGACCCGCCGCGGATCCGGTCGCGCCATCGGGGGGACGCGCATACGTACTCGACTACGCGTCCTTCGCCACCGTCGTGGATCCGATCCTGTCCGCGCACGGGTGCGACAACCTCACCTGCCATGGCGGCGGCATCCGCGGGACGTTCGAACTGTCTCCCGCGAACGACAAGGACATGAATCTGGATTTCACGCAGGCCTGCCTGCAGGTGAATCCATCCGATTTCGAGGCGAGCTCTCTGCTCGCCAAGCCCCTCGCCGAATCGGCGGGAGGCATGGCACACGCCGGCGATTCACCGACGGTGTCGTTCGCGTCCAGAGACGATCCCGACTACCAGGCGATCCTGGCGTGGATCATGGCGGGTGAATACAAGTGACGTTCTGGACGCACACGATGCTTCTCGCCGTGCTCGTGGGAGCAACGGTGCTCCCGGGCGCGAGCCGTGCTGCCGACGCCGATTCGACGGCCGCCGGATCTGACGACCCCGCGCTCCTTCCCATGACGGAGCCGGATGCGACACCGCCCGGCGTGGGCAAGAACGGGCTCGTCTATCTCGTGCCCTCGCTGGAGGACGCCGGCTATCGCGTCAGCGACGATCCCGGTCGTTTCAAGCATCGCATCTCGTTCAGCCCCGCGGTCGGCCAACTGGGGTCTAATCCCCTCTTCGCGTTCCGACTCTCGTACACGCCCAACACGTGGCTCGGGTACGAGATGTCGCTCGGGCACAACCCGGCGTCGTCGCTGCACGCGCTGCTGCATACGTTCAACGTGATACTTCGATACCCCGTACCGTTCCGCGTGCAGCCTTACGGGACGGTCGGCTATGGAATGATGACGGTCTATCCAGGGCAGGCGATCAACGCCGACCCGGTCACGAAAAACACCCTCACATATGGCGGTGGCCTGGAGTTCTACATCCGCGACGACGTCGCCCTCCGGGGCGAGCTTCGCGGAGCCACCGTGTTCGGTCAGACACTCGGGAGCGCAGGCACCGTTGCCTACGATTACCGCGAGTACACCATCGGCTTCGCTTTCTACAGGAGCCTGGGAAGGTAGCCCGACGTCTTGCGCGCGCGGGGGGCCTTCGGGCAGGCGCGCGCGGGAGACGCGAAGGAGAGCAACATGCGACAGGCAACGATCGTGAAGAACCTTTGCGGCAAAATCGCCCTGACGGTGGGCGGATCCCTGGTGCTGATGACGGCATTCATGTACGGATGCCGCGACAGCGCTCCCGGCGACGTGATCGTCCAGGAGGAGTCCACCGACGCGCTCGTCTTCGTGAAGACGAAGGGCGAGGAGACCCTCAACCGCAGCTGGGCCGAGGGGAACCTCTACAAGCTGTCGCCGATCTCGCCCAACGGCGTCGTTACGCCCATCACGAACTTCACCGGGGCGAGTGTGAGCGATCCCTGCGTGTCGTTCGACGGCAAGAAGATCCTGTTCTCCATGCGTCCGCAGGGCGCCACGTGGCGGAACATCTACGAGATCAACGCCGACGGCAGCGGCCTGCGCCAGGTGACCAGCGGCGGCGGGCACGACTTCGACCCGCTCTATCTGCCCGATGG
>CAZCQM010000383.1:0-1677 GCA_964500785.1 uncultured bacterium | reverse complement strand
TGCGGCGGCAGCGGTGGGGGCGGATCGTGAACGTGGGGAGCATGGGCGGCAAGCTGGTGTTCCCCGGCGGCGGGCTGTACCACGCGACGAAGTTCGCGGTGGAGGCGCTGAGCGACGCGCTGCGGTACGAGGTCAAGAATTTCGGCATTGCGGTGTCGCTGATCGAGCCGGGCGTGATCAAGACGCAGTTCGGCGATTCGGCCGTGGGCGGGATCACGGAGAAGGCGGCGGACGGGTCGCCCTACGCGGCGTTCAACGCGGGGGTGGAAGAGCGGGTCGGGGCGAGCTACCAGGGGATGATGGCGACGGGGCCGGGGATCGTGGCGAAGGCGATCGAGCACGCGATCTCGTCGAAGCGGCCGCGGACGCGGTACCCGCTGACGCCGGGCGCGCGGACCATGCTGGTGCTGCGGCGTGCGCTGCCGGACGGCGCGTGGGACGCGTTCATGGGGACGCAGTTCCCGGCGCCGAAGGGGTAGGTCGAACGCCTACCCCTTGACGACGATGTTCAGGAGGCGGTTGGGGACGTAGATCACGCGCACGATGTCCTTGCCGGCGACGTGTGACGCGACGGCGGGGTCGGCGAGGGCGCGCTCCTTCGCGACGGCCTCGGGGGCGTCGGTCGGGAGGGTGAGGCGGGCGCGGACCTTGCCGTTGACCTGCACCGCCACCTCGACCTCGTCGACGGCGGTGAGTGACGCGTCGAACGACGGCCACGGCTGCGTGTGGACGCTGTAGGGCTTGCCGAGGCGCTGCCAGAGCTCCTCCGCGATGTGCGGGACAGCGGGGGCGAGCAGCAGCGCGAGGGAGGTGCGGGCCTCGTCCCAGGCGGAGGCGTCGACGGTGGCGCCGGACTCGCGCAGGCGCGTCAGGTGGTTCGTGAACTCCATCATCGCGGCGATCATCGTGTTGAAGTGGAAGTCGGCGATGTCCTCCGTCACCTTTGCGATGGTGCGGTGGGTCCAGCGGCGCAGCTCGCGGGTCTCCGGCGCGTCGGGCTTGGCTGCCGTCTCGATGTCGCCGAGCATCACGGTCCAGACGCGGTTGAGCCAGCGCGACACGCCGTTGATGCCGGAGGGATCGTAGGGGCCGCCCTGGTCCCAGGGGCCGAGGAACATCAGGTAGCCGCGGAAGGTGTCGGCGCCCCACTTTTCGACCTGGTCGTCGGGGGCGACGACGTTGCCGCGCGACTTGCTCATGCGCTGGCCGTCCGGGCCGAGGATCTGGCCCTGGTTGAAGAGGCGCGTCATCGGCTCGTCGATCTCGACGACGCCCATGTCGCGCGCGGCCTTCGTGAAGAAGCGCGTGTAGAGCAGGTGCATGACGGCGTGCTCGGCGCCGCCGGTGTACTGGTCGACGGGGAGCCACTTGCGCGCGAGGTCGCGCGAGAAGGGGCGCTCCTCGTTGTGCGGGTCGATGTAGCGCATCTGGTACCACGACGAGCACATGAAGGTGTCCATCGTGTCGGTCTCGCGGCGCGCGGGCTTGCCGCAGATCGGGCACGTGGTGTGCAGGAAGCCCTGGTGGTACGTCAGCGGCGACTCCCCCGTCGGGCGGAACTCCGCGTCGTCGGGGAGGAGCACGGGGAGGTCCTTCTCGGGCACCGGGACGGCGCCGTGGTCCTCGCAGTAGACGACGGGGATGGGCGCGCCCCACATGCGCTGGCGCGAGATGAGC
>CAZCQM010000382.1:0-1712 GCA_964500785.1 uncultured bacterium | reverse complement strand
GCCAGTTTTCTATCGACAACCGGATCGCGGTGTACGTCTCCGTTTTCGACCCCTCGGCAACGTTCTCCTCGGCCCTGTAGCCCCGGACTTCCCTGCCGTCGATCCGGCCGGCCCGGTACTGCCCGAAGACGGCGTCCTCGGGCCCGATCGGCGCAATCGAACGCAGCACCCGGAGCTTCTCGTCGCGGACTGCATCGGCGGTGAATTTCGACGGCGCATCCATGGCGATCAGCGTCAGGATCTGAGTCAGATGGTTCTGGATCATGTCGCGGAGCGCGCCGGCCTTGTCGTAGTAGTCGGCGCGGTGCATGACGCCCAGGTCTTCCGCGACCGTGATCTGGACATTGTCGATGCGATTCCGGTTCCACGCCGACTCGAATATCATGTTCGCGAACCGGAATACTGCCAGATTCTGAACGGTTTCTTTCCCGAGGAAATGGTCGATGCGGTAGATCTGGGATTCGTCGAAATGGTTGCGAATGACGTCGTTGAGCTTCCTGGCCGATTCCACGTCGCGGCCGAAGGGCTTCTCCACCACGACCCGCGTCCAGGATGGGCCGTCGCTGAGGCCGGCCTTCCCGAGCCCCTGGACTGTGCCGGGGAACGCGCCAGGCGGTATCGCGAGATAAAACACGCGCCCCCCGGACAGCCCGTGATCCTTTTCTATCTTCTCGATGCGTGTCTTCAGATGACCGTAATTTCGGGTCGCATCATCGGAGTTGACCTGAAAATACACGTTCTTCTTGCACCATGCGTCGAGACGCTCCGAGTGCAGGTCGATCTGGTCCATGACGCCCCGGACGCACTCGCGGTAACGATCGTCGCTCCAGTCCCGTCGCGACACGGCGAGAAGGACGAGATCGTCTCCAAGCTTCTTCTCGTCGTAGAGGCGCAGCAACGCCGGAAGCAATTTCCGTTGCATCAGGTCTCCGGCCCCCCCGAACACGACGAACAGATACGGCTCCCTGTGCGCCATCAACGTGTCTCCTCATGGTGCATGGCGTGTCCGCCGAACTCGTGGCGCATGGCGGCGAGCAGCTTGTCAGCGAACGAATCCTGCAGGCGAGAACGGAGCCGCTCCTGCAGGGAAAGTGTGATGACGGGCGCCGGGACGTCCAGATCGAGCGCTTCCTTCACCGTCCACCGTCCTTCTCCGGAATCCGCCACGTACGGTGCGATTCCGGACAGCTCGGCGTCCTCTTCGAGCGCTTTCGCGGTCAGGTCGAGCAACCACGATCGCACGACACTGCCGTAGCGCCAGATCTCCGCCACCTGGTGGAGATCGAGCTCGTAGTCCTTCTTCTCGTGCAGGACCGCCAGCCCTTCCGCGTACGCTTGCATCAAGCCGTACTCGATGCCGTTGTGCACCATCTTCACGAAGTGGCCCGAACCGGTTGGACCGACGCGCCCCCACCCCCTGTCGGGCCCGGGAGCGAGGGTTTCGAAGATCGGACGCAGCTCGTCGATCACTTTCGGATCGCCACCGATCATCAGACTGTAACCCTGCGTCAAGCCCCAGATGCCTCCACTGGTTCCCGCATCCACGTACCGAAGCCCGCGTTTCCCGACCGCGGCGCTGCGCCGCATCGTGTCTTTGTAATTCGAGTTGCCTCCGTCGATGATGATGTCGTTCGAGTCGAGCCCGGGCAGCAGCGATTCGATCGTCTCGTCGACGGGGTCGCCCGCCGGGACCATGAGCCAGACCATCCGCG
>CAZCQM010000381.1:0-1717 GCA_964500785.1 uncultured bacterium | reverse complement strand
AACTTCTTCATTGAAGGCCCACAGGTCTTCCAGCGAGCCGCCGCCGCGACCGACGATGATCACGTCGACCTCGGGAACCGCGTCGAGGTCGACGAGGGCCGCGGCGATGTCCGCACCCGCCTGCTGCCCCTGCACGCGCACCGGCCGCACGACGATGCGCACGTGTCGCATGCGGCCGCGCAGCGTGGTGACGATGTCGTGCACGGCCGCCCCGCCGAGAGCGGTGACGACACCGACGGCGCGGGGCCAAGCCGGCAACTCCCGCTTGCGAGCCGCGTCGAACAACCCCTCGGCCGACAGCCGTCGTTTGAGTTGCTCCAGGGCAAGCTGAACACCGCCCAGGCCACGTGGCTCGAGCCAGTCGACGTAGAGCTGAAGATCGCCGCGCACGTCGTACAGGCTGACCCGCCCGCGCGCGATCACCTCCAGACCGTCGCGCGGCCGAAACGGCAGCACGCGGGTCGCCGAGCGGAACATGACCGCGGCAATCTGGGAGCGCCCATCCTTGAGGCTGAAGTAGAAGTGGCCGGACGCGGGCACGCGAAAATTCGACACCTCGCCCCAAACCCACACGTCGGCGAACTCGGATTCCAGCGAACAGCGCAAGCGCCGGTTGAGATCACTCACGCTCAACACCGGGACGCGCTCGTCGCCCCCGCGAGGACCATGCATCGCGCCAGACTCTAACAGACCTCTCAATGTCCGGACAAGGAACGCGCAGCGGCCAGCGAGGAGACGGGAACGACGTCGACGTCCGTGTCCCGCCACGCGAGCAACGCCGCCCGCAGGGCATCGAGCGTCTCCCGGTCCGGCTGCGCAAACCCGACGGCGCTGCCGCTCTCGCGTGCCGCCGTCACGACGGCGGCCAGCTGCTCCGAGGCGGCGCCCGGACGGCCGCCGCCCCCCACCGGTAGCGTCGGCGCATCAACCAAGGGCGTGCCGCCCGTGCCGCCGGCATTCGCCGCTCCGGCCCCAACGTAGAAGAGGTCGTGCTCCTCCAAGGCGGCGCGCACGGCGGCACTACCATCCCCCTGCAGAGGCTCACCGACGACGTCGCCGGTGACGCCCACGGCGTGCGGCACCGCCGCCACCGCGGACGTGAGAAGTGCCCCGATGTCGCCTCGAGTCGGCTCGACCGTGGCGCCGTTGCGAGGAGATGACAGGTCGACGACGACATCCCGTTTGAAGATGCTGCCCAGCTCGGCAACCTCCCTGGAGAAGGGCCGAAACGGACGCACGCCCAGTGCCACGGGCCCACCGAGATCGACGGCGACGCGCGCCATGCGCAGATCGTCCCCCAGGTTGACGACGACCATCGCCACGCGTGGATGGGTCTTCTTCTCCTGCCAGTGAATGCGCAGCGTGTGCGTGAGCAACCCGTCGATGCCGATCTGCACCTCCGTGCCGTCGTACGTGACCTGGGTCGTCAGCGTCAGGCTCGGATCGCCGCGGCGCAGCGCTTCGATCTCCGATTCGACGCGGGGCTGCTCGCTGTGCGGCAGGGTCACGTCGTACGAACGGTGCGTCCAACGCAGCGCCCCGGAACCCTTCTGCTCCTCGCTCGGTGCCGGCAGATCGAGCGACGAGTGCTCGAGCGCCGCGTCCAAGGAGGCGACTTGCTCGTGAAAGTGCGCCTCCCAATTCGGCCCTCCGATCGGTTGTGGCACCGACTGCTCCGGCTGGCGGATCTCCTCGGCGGCGAGAAAGACCATCGCCG
>CAZCQM010000380.1:0-1720 GCA_964500785.1 uncultured bacterium | reverse complement strand
AGGAATTCGATGATCTCCTGCAGCTCTTCCTTGGCCTCGTCGCACCCGGCGACGTCGAGGAAGGTCACGCGCGGCTTGTCTCCGCCGAACATGCGCGCGCGGCTCTTGCCGAAGCTGAAGGCGCGGTTCCCGCCCACCTGCATCTGCCGCATGATGACCAGCCACAGGCCGATGATGAGCAGCAGGGGAATGCCCGAGGTCAGAATCTTGACCCACGTGCTCCCGCCGGGCACCTGGCCCTCGACCACGGCGTTGGGATTCTTGTCGAGGATGTGCTGCGGGAGGTCCTTGTCCTCGGTAGGCAGGGCCAGCACGAACTGCTGGACCTTCACTTCCCGCGTGTGGTCGCGGTCCGAGGCGTTGGGCATCGGCACCTGGACGGCGGTGCTGAACTCGCCGCGGACCTCCACCCCCTTGAACGTGATGCTCTTTATGTTGCCGGCGTCGACCTGGGAGAGGAACTCCGAGTAGGAGATGCGGTACTGCGGCGTCTTCCCCATCTCGAACATCTGGAAGGCGACGAGGAGGACGATGACCAGAATGACCCAGAACACCATCGCCTTGAACGGGCGATTGGGACGCCCGGCCGGGGGATGGGGTGGCATCGGCGGGCGGCCGCCGGGTCGCTTATCCGAATCTCTCTGTTCCGACATGGCTCGAAATCGGCCGGTTAGGACGTGGTGCTCCCGAGATGATCGAGGGAGGCCACAAAGGGTAAGTTACGGTAATTTTCGTCGTAGTCCAGACCGTATCCGACGACGAAGACATCCGGGATCTCGCAACCGAGATACCGGATGGGCAGCCCGGCCCGCCGGGGGGTGCGTTTGTGCAAGAGAGCGCAGATCTCGAGGCTGCGTGGATTGCGTAACTTCAACATATTCATAATATAAGCCAAAGTCATGCCAGTGTCTACGACATCTTCCACTATAAGGACGTCGCGCCCGGCGATGCTGATATCGAGGTCGGCGACGATCCGGACCGTGCCGCTGGACCGGGTCGAAGGACCATAGGACGAGACCCTCAAAAACTCGATGTGATGGGGAATCGTGAGGTGGCGGATCAGGTCGGCGAGAAACACCACACCCCCCTTGAGCAGGCTCACCACGATCGGATGGCGGTCCGCGTAGTCGGCCGAGACCTCGCGCCCGAGGCGGGCCACGACGGCGGCGATCTCCTCGGCCGTGAGGAGGACCGTCCCCGGGGATGCGTGATCGGGATGGCGGGTCAAGGTGCCTCCGGGCCGGCCGGTGTCCCGCGGGTCGCGACCAGACGGACCGCGGCGGGATGGTCGCGGCGGACGCGCGCCCCCTCGGCGGTCACGATGCCCGGGATCCACACGATCTCGTCGCCGGCTTCGACGACGAGGGCGCGCGCGCGTTCGCGGTGCGGAATCTTTCGGTCGATGAACACGTCGCTCACTTTCTTGCGGCCGTTCATGCCGAGCGGGCGCACGCAGTCGCCGGGACGCGGCGCGCGCGCGCACAGCCGAGCGACGTCGACGTCGGGCGAGAGATACGCCACCCACGCGCCGTCCGGCGACACGGGATGCGTACCGCGTGCGAACGGATGGTCCGAGACCATCTCCGCGCGCAGCGTCCAGTCGCCGAAGCGCGCGCTCCCCGGCACGGCGAGCAGGGCCATCCCGCGTTGCGGGTGCGGCGTGCCGGCGGCGTGCGGGCGGAACACCAGCGCGTCGTGGTCGCGGCGCACCGACGCACCC
>CAZCQM010000379.1:0-1723 GCA_964500785.1 uncultured bacterium | reverse complement strand
GGAGAACAACATCCTCTTCCCGCGCGCGCTGGAGGGGTAAGGGCCCGGGGATCGGGACGAGCGCCACAGTGGTCTCGAAGCGGTCTACTTGAGCAGCACCATCTTCTTGGTGCGAACCGCGCCCGCGTGCTCGATGCGCGCGAAGTACACGCCGGAGCTCGCCGCGACACCCGAGTCCGCTCTCCCATTCCACGCCGCGTGGTACGCCCCCGCCTCGCGTGTCTCGTTCTCCACCAGCGTCGCCACGCGCGCGCCGCGCGCGTCGTAGATCGTCACCGTCACGTTGCCCCGCGACGGCACCGTGTAGCTCACCGTCGTCGTCGGGTTGAACGGGTTGGGGAAGTTCGAGACCGAGAGGACGTAGCTCGTCGGCGTCCCGCCCGTTCCCGTGGGCGCGTTGATCTTCGCCGGGCTTCCTTCGTTGCCCGAGAAGTCGGTCGCGGTGACGAAGTAGAAGGCGTAGGGCGAGGCGGTCACGTCCATGTCCGTCGTGATGGTGTAGTCCACGATGACAGCGGCGCCGAAGTCATCGGTGTTGGCACCATAGACGGAGAAGTAGTCGAAGTCTTCCGCGGTGGACTCGTCCCAGGAGAGAAGGCCACTATTATAGAGGAGTCCACCCGGTACACCGGGTGCGAGGTTGTCGATCGACTGGCCGCTGTCTGGCGGGGAGTCGAAGTACACCGTCGGCACGTCCGTGGCGGCGCGGATGAAGAACGCGGAGTAGTACGCCCCCAGCGTGATCGTGGAATCACCGATGGTCGGGACGTCGATGCCGTAGGATGACGTGCCGTGCGCGGCCACCGATCCCACCTCGGTCCAGCCATCGTCCAGCAGCTGGCCGACAGACAACGCAGCCGGGTTCTTCCAGACGGTGGCGGTCGTCGGGGGCGGGTCGTCGCGCCGATAGGCTTCGTACTGGATGATGGGTGTCGACGCCGCGACGTGGTCGTGCCCTGACGAATCGAAGCGGATCTTCACCTTGCGACCCTGGTCGTTACCGATGTCGGTGATGCTGGTGACGATCGGTTCGGCGGGATGCGCTGCGTACTTGGCGATGACGATGTCCTCGGCGCCCGCACTCACCAGCGGCCCGCCCCCGAAATCCACCGTCCAGTAGAAGACCCCCGTCAGGAACACATTGCCGGAGGCGTCGGTGGCGACCGAGTATCCGGTGTCGTTGCCAGTGTCTCCAAAGCGCTGACTCCAGAGGTGGGTCCCGGTGGGGCTGTATTTGGCGACGACGATGTCGTCGCCGCCGGCGCCCACCAGCGGTCCACCCCCGAAATCCGCCGTCCCGCCGAAGTACCCCGTCAGGGACACGTTGCCGGAGGCGTCGGTGGCGACCGAGTATCCGTGTTCGTTGCTCGTACCTCCAAAACGCTGGCTCCAGAGGTGGGTTCCCGTGGGGCTGTATTTGGCGACGACGATGTCGTCGCCGCCGGCGCCCACCAGCGGACCACCCCCGAAATCCACCGTCCCCTGGAAGTACCCCGTCAGGAGCACGTTGCCGGAGGCGTCGGTGGCGACGGAGCGCCCGTAGTCGGAACCCGTATCTCCAAAGTGCTGGCTCCAGAGGTGGGTCCCGGTCGGGCTGTACTTGGCGACGACGATGTCATTGAAGCCAGCGCTCGCCAGCGGGCCGCCCCCGAAATCCGCCGTCCCCTGGAAGACCCCCGTCAGGAACACGTTGCCGGAGGCGTCGGTGGCGACCGAGTATCCG
>CAZCQM010000378.1:0-1731 GCA_964500785.1 uncultured bacterium | reverse complement strand
AAGACCTCCAAGCAGATGGAGGACCACCTGATGAACGAGGCGGGTGTCGCGGTGCTTTCGGGCACGGCGTTCGGCGCGCACGGTGAGGGACACATCCGGCTCTCGTACGCCAACTCGCAGGACAACATCCGCAAGGCGATGGAGTGCATCGCCGGTTCACTCTGACGGGAGATCGCGTGAACGTTCTGGTCGTGGGTGCGGGCGGGCGCGAGCACGCCCTGGCGTGGGCGCTTCGCCGCTCGCCGCGTGTCGACTCCATCTGGGTGGCGCCGGGCAACGCGGGCACGCCGTCGGTGGCGGAGAACGTCGATATCCCCGCGACCGACATCGACCGTCTCGCCGCGTTCGCGCGCGAGCGGGGCGTGGGCCTGACCGTCGTCGGCCCGGAGGCCCCGCTGATCGCGGGCATCGTCGACCGGTTCCGCGCCGACGGGCTCGCGTGCTACGGACCCACCGCGGCCGCCGCGCGACTCGAGGGCAGCAAGGCGTTCGCGAAGGAGTTCATGCAGCGCCACGGCGTTCCGACCGCCGCATTCGCCGTCTTCGACGACGCCGCGCGCGCGCGCGAATTCGCGCGGACGCTCACACCCCCGATCGTGATCAAAGCCGACGGCCTCGCCGCGGGAAAGGGAGTCGTGATCGCGCCGGACCACGACGACGCGGCGCGCATCATCGACGACATGCTGATCGAGAAGCGCTTCGGCGCGTCGGGTGACCGGGTGGTGGTCGAGGAGTTCGTCGCGGGAGAGGAAGTGTCGGTGCACGCGGTGTGCGCGGGCGACCGCGCGCTGCTGCTGCCCAGCTCGCAGGACCACAAGCGCGCCTTCGACGGAGACGCGGGTCCGAACACGGGGGGCATGGGCGCCATCGCACCGGTCCCCTGGATCTCGGCGGCCGACCTGGAAACGGTCCGGCGCCGCGTCATCCAGCCGGTGCTCGGCGGAATGATCGCGGAAGGGTCGCCCTTCACGGGCACGCTGTACGCGGGGTTGATGTGGACGCCGCAGGGGCCGAAGGTGCTGGAGTTCAACGTGCGCTTCGGGGACCCCGAGACCGAGGCGCTGATGCCGCTCGTCACGAGCGACGTGGCGGAGTTGTTATCGGGCGCGGCCGCCGGGGCGCTGCCGGAGCACCTCGAGGTGCGACCCGGCGCGGCGGCTACCATCGTGCTGGCGTCCAGCGGGTACCCGGGGGCCTACGAGACCGGCGTGCGCGTCGACGGCCTGGACGCGGCGGGGCGCTTCGAGTCCGCGGTCGTCTTCCACGCGGGGACGCGCGCGGAAGGGGATCGCGTCGTGACCGCGGGCGGACGCGTGCTCGCCGTCACGGCGTGGGGCGACGACCTGGGGGGCTCGCTGCACGCGGCGTACGATGTGGCGCGTGCGGTGCACTTCGACGGAATGTTCTGGAGAAGCGACATCGGCCGGCGGCACCTCACCGCCGGCGAAACGGAAAGGAAGAACGGCTGAATGGCAAAGACACCGAGAGTAGCGATTCTGCTCG
Source organism: uncultured bacterium (assembly GCA_964500785.1). Classification (GTDB taxonomy): domain Bacteria; phylum Krumholzibacteriota; class Krumholzibacteriia; order WVZY01; family JAKEHA01; genus JAKEHA01. Next base: position 228 of record CAZCQM010000378.1, on the reverse strand, counting down.
GCAGCGCGAGTGACGAAGGGCACCTGCGTGCCACCACCGACCTCCTCGACCGCTTCGGCATCGAGTGGGAAATGAGAGTCATTTCGGCACACCGTCAGCCCGAGGCGTTGCACGAATACGTTCGTGCTGCCGACGCGGGCGGTGCGCAGATCTTCATCGCCGCGGCGGGCCTGAGCGCGGCGCTTCCGGGAGTGATCGGCTCGATCTCCAACCGCCCCGTGATCGGGC
>CAZCQM010000377.1:0-1780 GCA_964500785.1 uncultured bacterium | reverse complement strand
GTCGGGAATTTCTGTCATGACCCTCTACCGGCATGCGGAGAACAAAGACGATCTCGTTGCGATTGACGCTGTGATTGATCTTCTTGAGGTACTCGGCCACGTCCCGCACGTGGTTGATGGTCACGTGACCCGCCTCGTCGGGCGTCAGGTCGATGAGCTCCCGCTCGAGATCGATCACGCGGCCATCCAGACCGGTCCGCTGCCGAAGCAGCTCGTCCGTCAGCACCGTCCCCACCGGCACGGTGCCGTCGAAGAACTTCTCCGCGGCGCCGTCGCTCACCGCGTGCACCAGGAGCGTGTCCGCGACGAGATACGGAACGAAGAATCGATCCTCGGACTGGAACACGTGGTTGTTGACGATGCTCAACCGCCCCGCGCGCCCCTGCAGGGACAGTCTCAACCGCTGGTAGTCGAAGAGCGCCCGCCGTCCCCGCGCCAGATCGATCGGGTCCTGGCAGGCCATATACAGGGCGCTGCTGATCTCGGCCAGGCGGCGTTCTTCGTCCGCCGTGACCGGAGCCACCCCGGCGGCAATCGTCACCGCAGCCTCGGGCACGGCCTGCGCCACACCGCCGCCCCCGCTTCCCGTCGCGGGAGGTGTCGACGGCGCCCTTTCCTCGACGACCTCGAGTGCCGGCCGCGACGCTCCGGCCCCCGGTACCGCCGGCTGCGCCACGATGACATCGTCGGTGCGCGCATAGACCCCGGTCAACTCGCGCAGGACTTCGTGCAGCAGCTTCCCCTGCGCTTCCAGCGCGGCGTTGACCTTGCGCAGCGCGGCGACGTAGTCCGAAAACTGGCTCCCCTCGATGGCAACGTCGTGGTCGCGCGCGAGCCGCGTCACGATGGCGTAGATCTCCTCGCGCAGGATCTCGTAGAGGTCCTTGCCCTGGAGGTGGGCCACCGCCCGCGCGAGCGCGAGCGACACCGACAGCATCGCGTTCATCCCGAGGTTCTGCTTGCGCTGCATCACCCGGATCCGGTCTTCGGCGCTGGCATCCTCGCGGATCTTGCCGCGCATTTCCGCCACATGCAGCTCCAGGGCGAGCAGCGTTCGATCGATATCCTTGAGCGTGAGCGCGGTGGCCGGTCTCCCGCACAGTGCGGGTCCGATGAAATCACGCACGTTGTCCGCGGCGTTGAGGCATCCCTTGCCCTCGTAACGCTGGGCGCGCGCGAACAGGGTGGTAAGGGCGTCGTCGCCCGCCGCCTTGATCCGTTCTTCGCCGACGTCCTTCTTGAACGCGAAGACGCCCGGCTCCGTCTCCCGGAAGAATGTGGGCTGGCCGTCGATCAACTCGCGGTACTCGGCGCGCTCGAACACGCCGTCGACCAGGTGGATCGCCTCACCGGTGCCGGCCGAGGTGCCGAGCGGTGTCGCGCCGCGGAATTTCAGAGAGACGCCCGCGTCGGGGAGTCGCAACTCCACCGTGGCACCGACTGTCGGAACGCCGGCGTTGGTCGGCTCCTCGTAGGCGTACATGGCGTGCACCAGCGCGCGCTGTTCCGGGGGCAGCCCGGCGTCTTCGAATGCGCCCACGCCGCGCTGCATCAACTCCGTCACGGCGTGGTACTTGACCAGTCGCTCCGTGTTCGCGCCGCCGCCCGCCTTGAGACCCAGCGCGTTCACGGCAAGCGCGATCTGCGCCTCCATGTCGTCGTTGGGGCTCTTGGAGCGGTGCGAGACCACGAGCTCCATCCCCTTGCCGAGGGCGACGAGCATCGCAACGATCGTCTCGTAGAGAGACCCGATCTGGTTGGCCTTGATCAGCGCGGTGTT
>CAZCQM010000376.1:0-1794 GCA_964500785.1 uncultured bacterium | reverse complement strand
GAGCGCGTTCTCGATCAGCTCCTTGACGACCGACGCCGGCCGCTCGACGACCTCACCGGCCGCGATCCGACGCGCAACATCATCTGGAAGTGTTTTGATTACTGGCATTTATAGCTTCCACTGCGTGTAGTCGTGGAAGACCTTACCACGGGGGGCGGGAACGGGCAACGAAAGCTTGGCCTGCCCGGCGGGAATCCTGGGGATAACCGGGGCGCGCGTCAGTCGGACGCCGCCGGGCGCGCGGCGCGCCGGGCTTCGTCGAGGAGCGCGTCGGCGGTGCGCGACGCGCCGGGGTAGGAAGCCACACCGACGGAGACGTCGTCGGTGGAGATCTGGAGTCCGGCGCCGGACAGGTCCTTGACCAGATATGCGAGGAGCCGGGACACGAGGAACTTGATGCGCTTCGTGCCCTCGAGCGAGAGCACCGCGTACGTATCGCGCGCCACCCAGCAACCGTAGTCGCTGTTGCGCGTGCGCGTCTGAATTCCCTGCCGGATCTCCTCCGCGGCGGACAGGGCCCGCGTCTCGCTCTCCTCGAACAACGCGGTCAGCGCGGGTACGCGGATGATGAGCAGCGAGAAGGGGAGGTGGTAGCGATCCGCGCGTGCCATCTCGGCGTCGATCAGTCGCGCCAGGCGGTGCGTGTTCCCCGCCAGCACCTCATCGTACGACGGGCGCGCGTCGGCGTCGGCCGAGGTCAGCGCGTGCATGATGGGCTGCGCCATGGCGATGATCTGGTCGGCTACCGACTCGTCGTGCGTCCCGAAGGTCGATTCCTCGATGGAGGTGGCGGGCTCGCGGTCGTACGCAATGAGTCCCCCCACCACCTTGTCCCCGGAGCGCACGGGGACGGCGAGCACGGAGTGCATCGCCCGCGTCCCCGCGCCGATGCCCGGCGTGAAATCCACGAACGAGAGTGTGAAGGCCTCGCGCTTGCGCTCGAGCCGCGCGAAGCGATCGTCGTCTTCCTGCGTCCACGACTGCGCCGGCTCTCCGCGGGCGTCCCAGCGCGAGACGTGCCACGGCCCGTCGGCCGAGGTGCGCACGCGGAACGACACCCGGCTGCACTGCAGCGCCGCGGCGGCGAGCCGCGCGACGGTTTCGCACAGGTCGTCGAGCGTCCGGCACGCGATCAGCGCCGGCGCCGCTTCCGAGACCCGCGCCAGGGAGGCCAGCTCCGCGCGCAGTCGCGTCTCGCGCCGCTCGGAGGCGATGAAGCGCGAGAGCTCGAGTGCGATGGACTCGCGGGAGGCGAGGAACTCGTCCAGCCGGTGTCGCTCCGCGAACTCCAGCACGGCCACGCCCAGGACTTCGGTGAGCACGAGGGGGACGAATGCGAACGACGAGGCCACGTCGGCGCTCTGCGGGTCCACCGGTTCGGTCAGCACGATCGAGCGCCGTTCCAGGTAGGAACGTGCCAGAGCGCCGCGCCCGAGGCGGACCAGGTCGGGCTCGCCGGCGATGCGCCGGCTCGACCCGCCCAGCACGAGCCAGTCCCCGCCCACCACGCTGATGAACACTTCCACCGACTCCGCGCCCGTCATCTCGCCCACGATGGAGGCCAGCAGCGAGAAGCGCTCCGCGGTGGACGTCGACTTCTCGGCGATCTCCCCGACGGACTGGCGCAGGTGCATCTCGCCGGCGCGAATCTGGAGCTCCTGGAGGCGGATCGATTCCGAGAGCACGCGCGCGATGCGCCGGCTCAGCCGCTCCAGCGTGTGCAGGTCGTCCATGCCCAGCTCGCGCCCGCCCCTGGCCGACGATACGTTCAACCCACCGAGCAGCCGCTCGCCG
>CAZCQM010000375.1:0-1828 GCA_964500785.1 uncultured bacterium | reverse complement strand
AGAGGCGGACGAGCCCGTGGTCATGGACAACGGCTCGATCCGGTCGTTCAACCCGGACGTTTTCCGGATCCCGACGTTCGTTCGCAAGCAGATGGACTGACCGGACAGGGGGTCGTGTGTCGTTCTGGACGCGGTTGCTGAGAGGCACCGCCGGCGACCAGTATCTGCACGGCATCAAGCTTTTCAACGAGGGTAACTACGACGACGCCGTTCGGGTTCTGGAGGAAGTCGTCTCCGGTGGTGCCCGGCGCGCCAATCCCTTCACCAAGCTCGGGGCGTTCTACGCCGCCGAGGCGCACGCCAAGCTGGGCGTCGCGCACCTGCATCGCGGCGAGATGGACCGCGCGCGCGAGCATTTCGCCGCGGCCCTCGCCGAGAACCCGCACTACGCCGACCTGCACTACTACGTCGGGCTGGTCGACCACCACGACGGCAACCTCGACGCGGCGATCGAGCACCTGAGCCGGGCCGTCGATCTCAATCCCCAGTACGCGGAGGCGACCTGCCTCCTCGGCATCGCCCTCTACGACGCCGGGTTCTTCGACCGCGCCGCCGAGGCCTTCGGGCGCGCGCTCGAGATCGTACGCACGGCACCCCACCCGGTGAGCCGCGTGTTCGTCGACAAGCTCGACGCGCGCGCGTTCGACCTGCCGGTCCTCTCGGAGCTGCGCGCGCTGGTGACCGGTGGCGACGGCTACGAAGAAGCCGTGCGGGAGGGGACGAACGCCTTCAACTGCGGCGACTACGAGCGGGCGGCGGGCCATTTCACGGCCGCCACCGAGCGGTTCCCGGGCTACGCGGACCTGCACGCCCGGCTCGGTCTGGCGCTGATGGAAAGCGGCCGGAGCGACGCGGCTGCGGATTCCTTCCGGCGCGCGCTGGAGATCAACCCGGAGTACACCGAGGCGCGGTACTACCTGGGCGCGGCGATGTTCCGGCAGGGAGACTACACCACGAGCGTCGACGAGCTCGACCGGGCGCTCGAGGCCCAGGGCGGGTACGCCGACGTCCACTGCCAGGCGGGGCTGGCGCGGCTGGCCCTGGGCGATTTCGATGCGGCCCGCGAGTCGTTCGAGAAGGCGCTCGAGATCTCGCCGGGCTACGCCAAGGCCCATTACCTCCTCGGCCTGGCGCGCTACGGGTGTGGAGACAGCGACGGCGCGTCGACGGCGCTTGCGCGCGCCATCGAGATCAAGCCCGATCTGTTCGCCGCGCGCGTCGACCTGGGGCTGCAGGCGCTGGCGGAGGAGCGCTGGAGCGACGCCGCCGCGGAGTTCGAAGCGGTGCTGCGGGCGGCTCCCGATCACGCCGACGCCATGTGCCTGCTGGGCACGGCGCTTCTGCGCCTGAACCGGGCGGAAGATGCGGTGTCGTACTTCGAGCGCGCGCTGGCCCTCAACCCGGGCTACGTCGACGCACGGAAGAAGCTGGCGCTGGTGTGCTTCCGGTCCGGGGCGCTGGACGCGGCGCGCACGCACGTGGAGCACGCGCTGGCGGCGCACCCCGATTTCGCCGATCTGCACAAGATCCGCGGCGACGTTCTGATCGAGAGCGGCGACCTCGCCGGCGCGCGCGAGTCGTACGCGCGGGCGGCCGAAATCAACCCGGACTATTCGGACGCGGTGCTGGGACTCGTTGTCGCGTTGAGGCGCGGCGGACGGGGGCGGGAAGCGGATGCCACACTGCGGCGTTTCCTGTCGCGTCATCCGTCGGATGCGATGGCGCGGACCCTGTTTACGGTCGACAAGATCCCCATCCCCGACGCATGACGCACGAAAGGCTTCCCGTGGGCACGTCGGTGGAAGCTACATGGAACGAGGATACAGGA
>CAZCQM010000374.1:0-1872 GCA_964500785.1 uncultured bacterium | reverse complement strand
GGCGCAACCCCGACCATCCGTCTTTCAGTCGGTGGATGGAGGCGTTCGTATCGCGCGCGGATGCCGTCACCGCGAACACACGATTCCTCACCGAACGGTTCGGCGCCGTCTATCTTCCGAGCGGGAAGGACGTCGCCCGTTTCGACCCGGCGCGCTTCGATTCCGTTGCGTGCCGCGAGACGCTGGGTCTCGCCGGGAAACGCGTCATCATGTTTCCGGGCACGCTCCGCACCCACACGGGCATCACCGACGTGATCGCGGCGCTCGAGAAGTTGCAATGGACGGATGCGCGTGTGGTGCTGGTCGGGGGGCGGGCGGTGGGCGATGAGCTGGCCGACGACCTGTGCCGGAGTCATCCGCAGTGGGTCATCCGGATGGGACGCTTTGCAACCGCGGAAATGCCGGCCGTGATCGCCGCGGCTCACGTGGTGGTGGCCCCGCAGCTCGACACACCAGCGGCGCGCGCCCAGTTTCCGATGAAGCTCACCGACGCCATGGCGATGGCAAAGCCGATCCTCTCCACGCACGTGGGAGACATCCCCGAGGTTCTGGACGGGGCGGCGTACCTGGTGCCGCCGGGGTCGCCGGACAGCATCGCCCGCGCGCTCGAAGAGATCTTCTCCCACCCGGACGAAGCGGCGCGTCGAGGCCGCGTGGCGCGGGGCCTGTGCGAGCGACGCTACAGCTATGAGGCGATCGGGGAGATCCTGCGGGCGGTACTGGATTCCGTGGGGGATCGTGTGGAGGCGGGGGGCGCGTAGTCCGGCGGGGAAGCGGCGCGTCGGTGCGCCGCTTCCCGATGCCGAAGCGATGTTACGAGCTACTCCATCAGCGGAAGCTCGGCCGCGATCTGCAGGTCGACCATCGTATTGATGGCGTTCTCCGCCTGCAGCCAACGCGCCGCCAGCTTGGGTGATGTCGCCTTCGCGATCTTGCCGTTGTATTTCTTGTACAGCGCCAGGCGATCCTGCTGCGTCTTGAGCGAACGCTTCACCAGGCTCGTTGCCATCTCGTCGGTCATATTGTCGTAGTTGGCCGCGTACTCCTTGATCAGCGCCACGCGCTCGTCGCCGATCTTGCGCAGCTCGTTCTGGTAGTCGTTGTAGAGGGGCCAGAACGCCTCGCTCTCGTCTTCGGTCATGTTCATGGCGTGCGTGATGATGGCCTTCTTCTGCGTCTGCACGTCCGAGCGCAGCAGCTCGATCATGTCGTTCATTTCTCCGCTCTGTGCGAACGCCGGGGCAGACACGCCCACCAGGGCGATGACCAGCATCGCCGTCATCAATTTGCGAATCATGGAAGGTTCTCCTTGGAAGTCCTGAAGGTTTGTTGAAGGCGACGTCCCACGTGGAACCGGGGACGAATTCGCCCCCACGATAGACCAACCGCTCCGCGCTGGCAAGGGCTCGTAACTGATTGTCCTACAGCGAGAACCCGATGATGGCCTTCAGGCGCCGGTACTGGACGTCGGAGGGGATGATCGTCGGCGGCAGGTCTCCGGCGTCCACCGGTGTTGCCTCGATCGGCGCGCTGCCCCAGGAGTAGCCCGCGCCCAGCGTGAGCTCCGTCCCGCCGACGGTGAACGCGACGCCGCCCGTGACGTGCCAGATGTCCCAGTCGGTGACGACGATGGATCGATCGGTGACTTTCTGGAACGCGGACCGATCGCTGATGAACGCCGCGTAGGCGGTGGTGTTCTCCCCGAAGCGGCGTTCGACGCCCACCCCGGCGTTCCACACCGCCTTGAGGGCGTGGTCGTACCGCACCACGGTGCCGGCAACCCCCGGTCCGCCCGCGGTCGGAGAGGTGCTCATGACCTCGTATTCGTCGACGGAGCGAAAGTACTCGGCCGTGACGAACATCGTCGTCTCG
>CAZCQM010000373.1:0-1930 GCA_964500785.1 uncultured bacterium | reverse complement strand
ACCGGCGCCCGTTTGACGGTCCCGGGCTGCCAGCGCTAGGTTCCGCCCGCTTTGCACGTGGCAGGACCGTTGATTTCCCAGCGATCCGCTCCCGTTCCGTCGAGGATGTGAGGCCGTTCATGACCCGTATCGGCGTCTTCGGCTGGGGGATTGTCGCCCCCAAGTCCCCGGACATCGATGCCTTTGCCCGGCACCTCGAATCAGCCGAGAGCTGGTTGGAGCCCTTCAACGGGTTCGGACCCGACGCGTTTCTGGTGGGCGTGCCGGAGTTCGACGTCGAGCGGTACCGCGACTGGATTGCCGAGCGCTTCCCACCGGCGCGGTTCCGGCAGTTGGTCGACAAGATGAGCTACCCGACCCTGTACGCGATCGGCGCATTCATCCAGTCGCTGGGTCAGAACCCCGGCATCGAGGACGACCTGCGAGCGTTGGGAGCCGCGGCGCACGTGTACGTCGGGGTTGGCCTCGGCGCCGTTGGGACGCTGCACGACGCCACGCTCGACCTCTACTACGCGCAACGGCGATGGGATCGGTTCTGGGCGGACCCGTCTCGCAATCCGGCACTGGCGGCGTTTCTCGCGGGCGACCGCGCGGGGGCTCCGGATGTTCCCCCTTTGCCCAACGACGTTCCGCGCGACGAACGCGAACAGGCCGAAGGCGCGTGGTGGCACTACTGGGCTGCCAAGGCACCAGGGCTGCACCAGTACCTCGAGCAGCTCCGCGACATCGAGTCATTGAACGTCGAGGGCGAGATCGAAGCTGGGAAGATGCGCATGATGAAGGAGAAGTCGCGCCGCACCGCGCGGCTCGAACGCGAGTGGGGGGCACCACCACCGCCGTGGAAGTGCGTGTCGGCGAACGCCATCTGGAACATCCACAACACGCCGGCGGCGCAGATCTCGATGCTCGGGCGGATCACCGGACTCGCGTTCGCTCCCGTGGGTGCCTGCTCGACGTTCGGCCTCGCGCTCAAGCTCGCGATGGATGCCATCCGCCGCGGCGAGGCGCGCGCCGTCGTGGTGGGTGCGACCGATCCCCCACCGCATCCGCTCGTCGTCGGGGCGTTCTATCAGGCGCGGGTGATCTCGGCCGACGGCGGGGTCTCGCGCCCGTTGCATGGCCTCCGAGGCACGCACGTGGCGGGTGGATCGATCGTCTGGATCGTCGGTGACTACGACTACTTCACCGCCAAGGGCTACCGCCCCCTCGGCCTGGAACCGCTGGCGGTCGGGCTGTCGTCGGATGCCCATCACATCATCACCCCGACGAAAGAGGGCCCGCTGGCAGCGATCCGGCAGGCGTTGGACGAAGCGGCCGTGACACCAGATGACGTCGCCACGTGGGATCTGCACGCGACCGCGACGCCGGGGGACTATCTCGAGGTCGAGACGTTGCGTGACGTCGTCCCCTCGTCCGTGCTCGTCACCGCGCGGAAGGGCACGTTCGGCCACGGGATGTCCGGCGGTGGCGGTTGGGAGTTGACCGCCCAGTACCTGGGCTACGAGCGCGGCAAGCTGTTCCCGACGCCACTCCCGCCAGGGGACCTCCATCCCGAAATCGCGCGGCTGCACAATCTGTTCGTGTTCGACCGCGCGGTGTCCACGCCGGACGGTGTCGCGGGGAAGCTCTCCATGGGAATCGGCGGGATCAACGCGTGCGTCCTTTCCAGACCGTGGAGACCCTAGACGCCTCTAGGTGCACGGGGTGTTCATAGCTCCCAGGCGTCGAACCGTCTGGGCGTCCAGGTGTCCAGTCATGTAACTTCCGCGCGTCTCTCTCGTCGCCTCGTCGCCGGAGCGCGTCATGGACGTCGTGCTGCTCTCCCGCATTCAGTTCGCCCTCACCATCATGTTCCACTACCTATTCCCGCCCCTGACGATCGGGATGGGCGTGGTCCTCGTGTATCTCGAGGGCAGATATCTCAAGACGC
>CAZCQM010000372.1:0-1930 GCA_964500785.1 uncultured bacterium | reverse complement strand
TCCACCTTGTCCAGCTCGTTCTCCATCTCCGACGTGAACGCCACGTTGAAGATGTCCGGAAACCGATCCACGAGCACACGGGAGACCGTCTCGCCGAGCGGCGTCGGGTGGAAGCGGCGCTCCAGGAGGTTGACGTACACCCGATGTCGCAGCGTCGAGATAATGGACGCATACGTACTCGGCCGGCCGATGCCGCGCTTCTCCAGTTCCTTCACCAGGCTCGCTTCGCTGTAGCGCGGTGGCGGCTCGGTGAAGTGCTGGTTGGGCGTGATCTGCTTGACCTTGGCCTCGTCCCCTTCCTTCAATTCCGGCAGGGGCTTGAGGTCGTCGAGCGTGCGGCCCTCTTCGGCCTCGTGTCCCTCGTGGAACACCGCATGATAGCCGTCGAACTTGACGACCGATCCCGTGGCGCGGAACAGGTAGTCGCCGACCTCGAAGTCGATCGTCGTGGTGTCATAGAGGACCGGCGCCATCTGGGACGCGACGAACCGCTGCCAGATCAACTTGTAGAGTTTCATCTGGTCCGGGCTCAACGCCTTTTTCAGCGAATCCGGCCGGCGCGAGACCTCGGTCGGCCGGATGGCTTCGTGCGCGTCCTGCGTGCGCGCCGACTTGCGGCTCGTGAACACGTTGGGCTTGGCCGGGAGGTACTCGGCCGCGAACTCCTCTTTGATGAACGCGCGCACGGCGTCGAGCGCCACTGGCGCCACGCGTGTCGAGTCCGTTCGCATGTAGGTGATGAGGCCGACGAGCCCTTCCTTCCCGACCTCGATGCCCTCGTAGAGCTGCTGCGCCGCGCGCATGGTGCGTTGCGCCGAGAAGCCGAGCTGCTTGGCGGCCTCCTGCTGCAACGTGCTGGTCGTGAACGGCGGTGGCGCGTTCTTGCGGCGCTGGCGGCGCGTGATCTTGGAGACGATGAACGGCTTGCCGCTGACCGCCTTGACGACCTTCTTGGCCGCGGCCTCGTTGCCGAGGTCGGGCCGGTGCCCGCCGATCTTGTGCAGCTTGGCCTGGAACTTCTTGCGCTTGGCCTCGAGGTCGACCTCGATGGACCAATACTCCTTGGGCTTGAACTCGCGGATCTCGGCTTCCCGCTCGCAAATCAGCCGCAGCGCCACGGTCTGCACGCGCCCGGCCGACAGCCCCGCCTTGATGGACTTCCAGAGCAGCGGGCTCGCCTTGTATCCCACCAACCGGTCCAGAATGCGGCGCGCCTGCTGCGCCTCGACCTTGCGGTCGTCGATCTCGGTGGGATGGCGGATGGCCTTCCGTACCGCGTCCTTGGTGATCTCGTGGAACAGCACGCGCCGAATGTCGGTGCCGGACGCGAGTTGATCGGCCACGTGCCACGCAATGGCTTCGCCTTCGCGATCGGGGTCCGTCGCCAGGTACACCGTGTCCGCGGACTTGGCGGCCTTCTTCAGCTCGGCCAGCGTCTTTCCCTTCCCACGAATCGTCACGTACTTCGGCGCGAAGTTCTTGTCGACGTCCACACCCAACTCACGCTGCGGCAGGTCGCGCAGGTGCCCCACCGTGGCCTTGACGGCGAACTTCTTGAATTCGCCGCCGAGATCCTTGAGGTATCGGCCGACTGTCTTCGCCTTCGTGGGCGACTCGACGACGACCAGCGCGCTCTTTGCTTTCGCCATAACTCCCCTCGGGACGGAGCGAGTCGGCGCACCGTGCGCCCCAGGCCTCAACGCCCGGTCAACGGGCCCCATCCTGAACATCCGAACGGCCTAGCGGGACCGGGAAACGCCCTCTAGGCCGGATAGGCATCGCGTTGGGAACAAACGACTTGTCGATAATTCCGCGCGGGTCCTGTCTTTCCCGGAGCCGGAGGCATAACTACCATACCCCCTGAGATCGCGCAAGCGTCGCAACCTCGCGCGCCACCTCCTCGACACTTCGCCCCACCGTCTCGACCGCG
>CAZCQM010000371.1:0-1932 GCA_964500785.1 uncultured bacterium | reverse complement strand
TGCCTGGTCCGCGCCGACGAATTGCGCTGCCTGATCGACGACTGGCTCACCCTGGCCCAGCTCGAGGGTGGGAAGCTCGGCCGGCGGCGCGTTCCGGTGGATCTCCGCGCGGTCATTCGACCGATCGCGGCGACGTACGAAGCGGTGGCGGCGCGGGATGGGGTGACCATTGCCGCCGATCTCCCCCCCCAGGCGTGCACGGTCCGAGGCGACCCGACCTGTCTTGGGGTATTGATCGACAACCTCCTGGCCAACGCCATCAAGTACAACCGCCGCGGAGGAACCGTCCACGTTCGGGCGGTGGCGAATCGGGGAGAAGTCGTGATCGAAGTGGCCGATACCGGCATCGGAATCCCGAATGCCGCCCTCCCTTTCTTGTTCGACGAGTTCTTTCGCGTCGCGCAATCGAGCGCCCCGAGAGTCGAAGGCACGGGGCTGGGCTTGCCGATTTGCCGTACGATCGCCTCCGAGCACGGAGGCGTGATCGAAGTGGAGAGCACCGAAGGCGTGGGGTCCACCTTCCGCGTTCGCCTGCCTGCGGCACCCGTGGACGGTGATCCTGCCCAGGAGCAAACCGCATGACCGATCCCGACCGCATTCTCGTCATCGATGACGATCACGACTTCGTCCAGGCGCTGGAAGCCTTCCTGGTCGCTCACGGGTATCAGGTCCTCCACGCACAGAACGGGCGTGAAGGTGTGCTGCGCGCTCGCCGCGAGCGTCCCGATCTGATCTTGGTCGACGTGATGATGGGCGAGCGGACGGAGGGGTTCTTCGTGGTGCAGGAGCTGCGCCGGGTACCGGAGCTTCGCGACGTCCCCATCTTCGTCGTCAGCGCCGTGTACGACCTGGCGCGGGAGTTCGACGTGCCACCGTCGCGCGACTGGCTCGCCCACGACGCCTTCTATCGCAAGCCCATCGACAGCAGCGCCCTGCTGGAGGGTATCCACGCGGCCCTCGCTCGCCGGCGCGACGCGCCGGCAGGGAGAAGACAGCCGTGAAGACACTCATTCTTCCCAAGGAGCACTTGGACCTGTTCGCCTCGGTGCTTCAGCAATTCGGCGAACTCCACGGTCCGGTGGCACAAGGCGAGGGGTTCGTGTTCCGTCGTCTGAACCGCTGGTCGGAGATTCGTCTCGATTACCCGCGTACGCTCCTGCCACCAAAGAAGTACTTCTTGCCTCCGCGGGAGCGGCTCTTCCGCTACCGCCGAGGGGAGGGATACCTGCCCGAGACCAGCGACGTCGAACGGCGCATCGTCCTGTTCGGCGTCCATGCATGTGATATCTACGGGCTGAACATCTTGGATCAGGTCTTTGGTGGACGGTATCGGGATCCGTATTTCGCTACCCGCCGCCGGCATGTGGCCGTGATCGGGATCGATTGCACACCGGACCAACACTGCTTCTGCCGCTCCATGCGCGCCGATTTCGTGAACCAGGGCTTCGATTTGTTTCTCAAAGACCTGGGCGATCGGTATCTGACGTTTGTCGGAACGGCACTCGGTGATGACATGGTGCTCGCCACGGGTGGGTTGTTTGGCGAGGTCGCCCCGGACGACGTCGAGGAATACAAGCGCCGCTCGGCGGAACGCCAGGAGGCGTTTCGCCTGGACGCCGAGATCCGTGACCTGCCCGAGATCTTCGAAATGGAGTACCGGAGCGAGCTGTGGGACGAACTGGGCGAACGGTGTCTCGGCTGTGGCGCATGTAGCATGGTCTGCCCGACGTGCTACTGCTACGACGTCGTTGACGAAGCGCAGTTGGGAAGTGAGGACAGTACCCGCGTCCGGAGTTGGGATTCCTGCCTGTTCGTGGATCACGCGCTCGTGGCCGGCGGCGAGAACTTCCGCGCGAGCCGCGCGAGCCGGGTCAAGTTCCGGTTCTCTCACAAGCAGCGCGGATTCGTGGCCGAGTACGGGCGACCGAGCTG
>CAZCQM010000370.1:0-1937 GCA_964500785.1 uncultured bacterium | reverse complement strand
CAACCCTGCCATGAGCCCTCATCGTGCCGTCGTGCGACGGCCACCAGATAACGGTGGCCGTTCCATAATGTACGTTCGCCACGCTCGAGGGTTGCAGCGCGGCCCGATCGCTCGGGGTGCACAGCGCCTCCCATCACTGTACTCTACACGTGTGAAGCTTTCCAGCCGTTCGGACGACTCGACGCCATGACGACCTCGGAGCCCTTCGAAGGCGCCCGCGACCGCGAGCGCATCTCCACGGTCATCATCGAGGACCACGACGACCTGGCGCGGATGCTCGCCGACCGCGTCGTCGCCGTCATTCAGCGGAGCGTCGCCGAGCGGGGCCGCTGTGTGCTGGGCCTCGCCACGGGCAGCACACCGCTCGGCATCTACCGCGAGCTGATCCGCCGGCACGCGGCCGGAACGCTCGACCTCTCCAGGGTCGTCACGTTCAACCTGGACGAGTATTACCCGATGCCGGCGGACAGTCTCCAAAGCTACCGGCGCTTCATGTGGGAGAACCTGTTCGCGCAGGTGGGCATGCGACCCGAGCAGGTCCACATTCCGGATGGCAGCATCGCGCGGGATCGTGTCGCCGAGCACTGCGCCGCGTACGAGCGCGCGATCCGCGAGGCGGGGGGCATCGATCTCCAGCTACTGGGCCTCGGGCGCAGCGGGCATATCGGCTTCAATGAGCCGGGCTCCTCACCGGAGTCGCGCACGCGGCTCGTCACGCTGGACCTGCTGACGCGCAAGGACGCCGCCGCGGATTTCTTCGGCGAGGACAACGTGCCGCGCGAGGCCATCACGATGGGGGTGGCGACGATTCTCGAGGCGCGCGAGATCGCACTCATCGCCACAGGCGAGCACAAGGCGGCGATCGTCCGTCGGGCGGTGGAGGGCGACGTCGCGCCGCAGGTGGCAGCCACGTACCTGCAGCGCCATCCGGCCGCGACGGTGTATCTCGACCTCGCCGCCGCGGGCGACCTCACACGTATGGCAACGCCCTGGCTGCTGGAAGCGGTCGAGTGGACGCCCGCGCGCACCGCCCGCGCCGTCGTGTGGCTCGCCGAGCAGACCGGCAAGGCGATCCTCAAGCTCACCGCGCGGGACTACGCCGAGCATCACCTGAGCGCGCTACTCGCGCAGCACGGCTCGGCCGGCGCGGTGAATGGGGACGTGTTCAACCGCTTGCGCGAGAAGATTCGGGGCCGCGCGCGGCTCCCGAAACAGCGCCGCGTGCTGGTCTTCTCACCGCACCCCGATGACGACGTGATCTCGATGGGTGGCATCCTGCGGAAGCTCACCGAGAACGGCAACACGATTACGGTCGCGTACATGACGAGCGGCAACATCGCCGTGTTCGACCATGACGTGCGTCGTCACCTGGACTTCATCGAGCGGAGTTCCGCTAGCCTGGGCCTCGACGAGCAGCGAGCGGCCGCGGCCCGGCGGGAAGCGGAGGAGAGCCTGGCCCGGAAGACACCTGGGCAGGTGGACACGTCCGTCGTGCAGGACCTGAAGCGCGCCATTCGCGAGTCGGAGGCTGTCTCCGCGCTCCAGGCGGTGGGGCTGCCACGCGAGGCCGGCCGCTTCCTGAATCTCCCGTTCTACCGCACCGGGGAGGTGCGCAAGCGGCCTATCGGCGAGGAGGACGTCGCCATTTTGGCCGACCTGCTGCGGGAGATCCGACCCGATCTCATCTTCGTGGCCGGCGACCTCTCAGATCCGCACGGCACGCACCGGATGTGCAAGCTCGCCATCGAGCGCGCCCTCGCGCGCTACGAGGGCGCCGGACCGGACGTCTGGCTCTATCGAGGAGCGTGGCAGGAGTGGCCGATCGCCGACGCGGACGTGCTGGTGCCGCTGTCACAGGATGAGCTGCGCGCCAAGATCTTTGCCATCTTCAAGCATCAGTCGCAGAAGGACACGGCGCCGTTCCCGGGCGGGCACGA
>CAZCQM010000369.1:0-1949 GCA_964500785.1 uncultured bacterium | reverse complement strand
GCAAGGTCAAGAACGGCAAGGTGACCGATGAGGTGGAATTCCTCTCGGCCATCGAGGAAGGCCGTTATCACATCGCCCAGGCCAACGCGCGCCTGGGGTCGAAGGGCGAGTTCCTGGACGACCTGATCTCCTGCCGTCATATGAACGAGTTCACCATGACCACGGTGGACAAGCTCGACTACATCGACATTTCGCCGATGCAGACGGTGTCGGTCGCATCCTCGCTCGTGCCGTTCCTGGAGCACGATGACGCCAACCGCGCGTTGATGGGTTCGAACATGCAGCGCCAGGCCGTCCCGACCCTGCGTGCCGAAAAGCCCCTCGTGGGTACCGGCATGGAGCGCGTGGTCGCGGTCGACTCCGGCGTGACCATCGTCGCCACGCGCGGTGGCACGGTCGACGTGGTCGATGCTTCGCGTATCGTCGTTCGCGTCAACGAAGACGAGACCCAGCCGGGTGAGGCGGGCGTGGACATCTATCGTCTGACCAAGTACATGCGCTCGAACCAGAACACCTGCATCAACCAGCGTCCGCTGGTGCAAAGCGGCGACGTGATCGCCCGCGGCGATGTGCTCGCCGACGGTCCGTCGACGGACATGGGTGAGTTGGCGCTGGGCCAGAACCTGCTGGTTGCCTTCATGCCCTGGCACGGTTACAACTTCGAGGACTCGATCCTCATCTCCGAGCGCATCGTGGAAGAAGACCGCTTCACCACGATTCACATCGAGGAGCTCACCTGTGTCGCGCGCGACACCAAACTGGGTTCCGAGGAAATCACCAGCGACATTCCTAACGTCGGCGAGGCCGCCCTGGCTAATCTCGACGAGGCGGGCATCGCCTTCATTGGGGCGGAAGTGCGCACCGGCGACATCCTGGTGGGCAAGGTGACGCCCAAGGGCGAGACCCAGCAGACGCCGGAAGAGAAGCTGCTGCGTGCGATCTTCGGCGAGAAGGCCTCCGACGTGAAGGACACCTCGCTGCGGGTGCCGCCGGGCATGGACGGCACGGTCATCGATGTGCAGGTCTTCACTCGCGACGGCGTCGATAAGGATGCGCGTGCGTTGGCCATCGAGGAAAGTGCGCTGGATCGCGTGCGCAAGGACCTGGCCGACGAGCGCCGCATTTTCGAGGACGACATCTTCGAGCGTCTCGAGCGCATGCTTACCGGCAAGGTCGCCGAGGGTGGTCCCAAGGGACTCAAGGCCGGCGAGCGCATCACCAAGGGCTATCTCGAGGAACTCGAGCGCAAGAAGTGGTTCGAAATCCGTCTGCGCAACGAGGACGCCAACGTTCAGCTCGAGGCCGAGCGTGCTTACTACAAGCGCCAGGACGAAGCCTTTGCCAAGCGCTTCGAGGACCAGAAGCGCAAATTGACGGCCGGCGACGACCTGCCGCCCGGTCAGCTCAAGATGGTCAAGGTGTTCCTGGCCGTCAAGCGCCGCATCCAGCCCGGCGACAAGATGGCGGGCCGCCATGGCAACAAGGGTGTTATCTCGCGCATCGTGCCGACCGAGGACATGCCCTACATGGACGACGGCACCCCCGTCGACATCGTGCTCAACCCGCTGGGCGTGCCTTCGCGCATGAACATCGGCCAGGTGCTCGAGACGCACCTGGGTTGGGCCGCGAAGGGCGTGGGTCTGCGCATCGGCGAAATGCTCGACAAGCAGGCCAAGGTTGCAGAAGTGCGCAAGTTCCTCGACGAGGTCTACTCCACAGGGGCGACGCGCAAGACCGATCTCAAGTCATTGACCGACGATGAAATTTCCACGCTGGCGCAGAATTTGCGCGGCGGCGTGCCGGTGGCGACGCCGGTCTTCGACGGTGCGCAGGAAGACGAGATCAAGGCGTTGCTGAAACTCGCCGGCTTGCCGGAAAGCGGGCAGACGCAGCTCTTCGACGGACGCACGGGCGAAGCCTTCGAGCGGCCGGTGACGGTGGGCTATATG
>CAZCQM010000368.1:0-1996 GCA_964500785.1 uncultured bacterium | reverse complement strand
AACACCGGCACCACCGGGCGCGCGAGTCGCCGTTCCAGGCCCGCGGCGAGCGCGACGGCGGACAGCGCCTTGTAGACCGTGAAGAGCGGGCCGAGGAACAACCCGGGCTGCTGTCCCGTCGTGACGCACACCGCCTCGCCTGCGAGCAGGCGGTCCCGGTTCCTCGCGGCGGTGTCACTCACTGCGAGGAGCGCTGGGGCCAGCTCCGTGGAAACCCTCGTGGCCCGGCGGCGGGCGACCGCTTCCCAATCGTCGACCGGTGGGGGACTCGCGATCGGTGTGGGGAGGAACTCCATCGTCACGCGCGCCGGCCTCCCAGAATGACCCGTGGAGCGTTTGAAGTGACGGGGGTCCCGTCGTAGTCGCCGAACCGGAAGCAAATCGTCAGGCCGGCCTGTTGCAGCAGGTGCTCGAGATCGGCGGCCGAGAAGAGTCGCACGCGTTCGTGGAAGCTACGTCCGTCGTCCAACAGTCGCATCTCCTTCACGACATGCCGCCCGTCGTCCGTGATCCGACGCTCGATGCCGATGCGCTGGCTGCCGACCACGCGTTCCTCGTGTGCGACGAGGTGAGTCCGAACGGCCGTTGCGTTGAGGTAGTCGATCACGAACACGCCCTCGGGTCGGAGGAGCGCCGCGGCTTCGCGAACCACCATCTCATGCTGCGCGTCGTCGCCGAAGTAGCCGAAGCTGGTAAACAGGTTCACGATGAGGTCGAACGTGGTCGCGGCGAACGGGAGGTATCGCATGTCCGCCCGCACGAGGCGGACGTCACCGTGGGTGCGCGCGCGGGCTCGTCCGAGGAGCGGGAGCGAGAGGTCCAGCCCGACCACGTGCGCCCCCTCCTGCGTGAACTGCGCCGCGTGGCGGCCCGGCCCGCATGCGAGATCCAGCACCCTCTTTCCAGCGACGCCCACCGCCCGCGCGACGAGCCGGACGATTGCGCTGGCGTCGTGGTCGTCACGGTGCGGGTAGAGTCGCAGATACTCCTCGCCGAACCACTGCTCGAACCACTCCGTCATGGCACGCGTCGCTTGTGATAGGGCGTGCCCTTGAGAATCGTTCCCGCCCGGTAGAGTTGTTCGAGCAACACAAGCCTGGCGAGCTCGTGCGGCAAGGTCATCGCGGACAAGCTCAGGGCGAACGTGGCATCGGCGATCAGATCGTCGGCAAGGCCGAAGGGGCCACCGACGAGGAACGCCACGTCCCGTCCCGCATCGCGCCAGCGGGTCAGCCGTCGCGCCAACTCGTCGCTCGAGAGAGCCTTGCCGGGCCGTGTCAGGGCGACGGTCACGCAGGTCTCCGGGAGCGCATCCCGCATCCGCCGTCCTTCCATGCGGCGAGCGACGGCGGGGGTCGGCCCGGCCCGGCCAGCGTCCGCGACCTCGCGTACCTGGAGGGAGAAGAGTCGGCGGGCTCGCTTCGCATAATCGTCGCACGCCGCGCGGATGGCCGGGTTGCGGACACGGCCGACCGCGAAGACGTGAACGGTCATCAGGCGTACATGCCCCGCAACCGATGCACAGCGGCCACGCGCTCCACCGCGAGCATATACGCGGCCGTGCGCATGTTCACCTGGTGGCGGGACGCGACCGACAGCACGTCCTGGAACGATCGCTGGATGATGGAATGGAGCCGGTCGTTCACGGTTCCTTCGTCCCAGAAGTACCCGGCGCGATCCTGCACCCATTCGAAGTAACTGACGGTGACGCCACCGGCATTTGCCAGAATGTCCGGGATCACGAAGACGCCCTGCTCCTCCAGTATCCGGTCCGCCCCCGGCGTCGTCGGCCCGTTCGCTCCCTCGCAGATGATCTTCGCCTTGATGCGCGCCGCGTTCTTGCGTGTGATGGCGTTCTCGACCGCGGCTGGCACGAGGACGTCGACCGCCAGCTCCAGCATGTCGTTCGGGTCGATGGGATCTCCGCCGGGGTATCCTACGAGGAACCGGTGCTCGCGAATCCACTTGAGGGCATCGTCGATATAGATGCCGTTGG
>CAZCQM010000367.1:0-1996 GCA_964500785.1 uncultured bacterium | reverse complement strand
AATTACTTCACAATCAGGGACGAGGCACGGAATGGCAAGGAGAGGGAAATTACATATATTATTAAGTGGCAGTTACTTACAGATATCGCCGGAGTGGCGGAACTGGTAGACGCAGGGGACTTAAAATCCGCTGGGGCGAAAGCTCCGTGCCGGTTCGAATCCGGCCTCCGGCACCATCTCTCTCGTTTCCGAGTCGGGCGATCGCGCGTTCAGAGCGCGATGCGGAAGACCCAGGCGGGCACGATGGCGCCCACCAGTGATGCGATGAGAAAGACGGACAGCCACCCCATGCGCTTGCCGAACGCGGTGTAGGTGTCGTTGTCGTAGCCGATGTGGACGGCGGCGATGGGCGAGTTCTGCGGAATGGCGGGCAGCCCTGGATGGAGGAGCGGGTCGAAGAGGGAGCGGGCGCGGCGTTCGCCGCCGATTGCCTTCGGGCGCTCGCGCGTGGCCAGGGGGAAGCGGTAGTCGGTCCCGAACGCCGACAGCGTCAGAGCCTGATTGCCCGCGTCCCGGACCGCCACCCGCCACACGATCTCGTGCGAGGCGACCGCGCGCACCGACCGCGGGTCGATGCGGACGCCGTCGGTGCCGTGCAACGAGACGTCGTCGTCGCGCACATCGAGCCCGTCCTTCAGCGTGGCCGTGACGAGGACGTGCTGGGGCGGGTCGAGGGGCCGGGGCGCGAAGCGTGCCTCGAACTGGAAGAAGATGGGGAGCGCGATCACCAGCACCACGAGGATCGGCTTGAGCGCCACGCGCAGGTACGCCCCCTGCGAGGCGATGGCGCCGAAGAGCGCGCGCGTGATCAGAACGATGTCGTCCGGGTAGAGGCGCATCTCGAGGATGCGCGCCTTGAAGATGTCCCGCGTACGGCGGATGCGCGTCTCGTTCGACGTCGCCTTGTAGAGCATGGCGAGGCCGGCGCCGGCCAGCAGCGAGAGCACGACGAGCGCCAGCGTCCGGTGCGCCCCGAAGGGAAACACCAGCGCGTCGAAGACGGCGGTGAAAATACTCGAGAGGACGGCCACGCGCGTCAGATCAGGAGATGTACCCGAGTCCCTCGAGCTGCTTCTTGACGTCGGCGTCCGAAGTGGCGTCGGCGTCACCCTTGGAGAGCTCGCGTTCCAGCACGTGGGCGACGAACTCGTCGGGGGACGAATAGCCCGCCTTGGTGGCGGCGTCCTTCACGCGCTCCAGGAGCGCCTTGTCGAGCGTGATCTTGTTCTTTCCGAACATCGAAGACTCCTCCTTGCGTTCTTGAGTGCCAATCAGTGACCCGCGGCGTGCGTTCCGCTGTCTCCGAACACGCTGTGGCCGATCATCCGTTCGGGAACCGGAACGCCGTACAACCCGAGGATCGTGGCGGTCACGTCGACGAGCTGCGGGTCCGTCGCCGTGAACTTGCGGTTCGACAGCAGCACGCCCGGCACCCAGCGCGGATCGATGCAATGGTCACCGGTCCACTTGCCGAGGTTGGGAACGATGAGGTCGGTGTTCACGGTTCCCAGCGCCGAGTCGTCGCTCGAGCGGTACCCGTGGTTGTAGCCGACGATGAGGTCGGGGCCGCTTCTCGCTTCCGGACCGTGATACACCTCGCTCGCCTTGAAGACGGCGGTGATGACCGAGTCGCCGGTCTCCGGATCGCGCAACGACAGCAACCCGTCGCGCAGCTCGTCGAGCAGCGCGTCGTACTGCGGCCCCCGGGGCACGACGCCCTTCGCCTCGCGCCCGGCGAGGTTCACGTACAGCCCGTTGATGCCGACCGCGTAGGCGCGGGTCCGCCGCCAGAACACGTTCCCGAACAGCGGCTGCTTTCCGGCGTCCTCGGGACGGATGAGAGCGAGGTAGCCGTTCTGGTAGAGCCACCCGTTCAGGTTGACCTTCTTGTAGAAGGGTGCGAAGCCGTGATCCGAGAGGACGATGATGGTGGCGTCCTTCGGTATGCGGGAGCGGATGTCGCCCAGCATGGCGTCCATCTCTTCGTACAGGACCT
>CAZCQM010000366.1:0-2009 GCA_964500785.1 uncultured bacterium | reverse complement strand
CGTACGTGGTCGAGCCCGAACGACGACGCCACCAGGTTGATGCCCTCGGTGGCCCCGCGCACGAACACGATCTCGGCGGTCTCGGTCGCGTTCACAAACGCCCGGACCTTCTCCCTCGCGCCTTCGTAGTGTTCCGTGGCCCTCACGCTGAGGGTGTGGACGCCCCGGTGCACGTTGGCGTTGTAGTGGTTGTAGAAAGACGCCATGGCGTCGATAACGGCGCGCGGCTTCTGCGACGTCGCGGCGTTGTCCAGATAGGCCAGCGGTTTCCCCGCGATCTTTTCTTCGAGGATGGGAAAGTCGCTGCGGATCCGGGCAACGTCGAACGGAGCCACGTCCGCATGCATCTGGACGGAAGTCTTCGTCATGCCCGATTCTCCATTCCCGCGCGCGGCGTCAGGCGGCCTGAGCGGCGCGCGTGCGCCCGAGCCACGAGAACAGGTCGGACTCGAGGCGCGTCTTCAGGGGCTCGATCTCGATGCGCTCGAACAGCTCGCTGGCGAACGCGTACACCAGAATGTCGCGCGCCTCGTCACCCGGGATCCCGCGCGAGCGCAGGTAGAACAGCGATTCATCGTCCGTCCGTCCGACGGCGGCGCCGTGCGTGCACTTCACGTCGTCGGCGAATATCTCGAGCTGCGGATTGGCGTTGATGCGCGCATCCTCCGAGAGAAGAATACAATTATTCTGCTGCTTCGCATCCGTTTTTTGCGCGTCCGGGTCGACGTTGATGCGCCCGTTGAAGACGCCCCGGGCGCGCCCGGCCAGGATGCCCTTGTACAGCTCGTAGCTGTGGCAGCGGGGCTTCGCGTGCCGGATGAACGTGTGGTTGTCGACGTGCTGGCGCCCGTCGGCCAGGTAGAGGCCGTCGATGCGCGCGTCGATCCCTTCGCCGTCCAGGATCGCCTGGATGTCGTTGCGGACCAGCGCACCCCCGAAAGAGACGCTCAACGTGGCGAAGCGTCCGTTGGCCGCGATGCGCGCGTTCTGGATAGCCACGTGGAACGCGTGCAGGCCCTCGTTCTGGATCTTGCGATGCCGGAGCGAGGCGTTTTCGCCGCACACGAATTCCGAGACAAGGTTGGTGAAGTACGGTCCGTCGCTGGTCGCGATGTAGCTCTCGACGATCCTGGCCTCGCTGTTCCGCCCGGTGTTGACCACCAGACGGGGGTGCAGCATGACGGGGTCTTTCCCCGGCGCCGCGACGTTCACGATGTGGATCGGGGTGTCGAAGACCGTGTCGTCGGCGAATTCTACGTAGACGCCGTCTGTGAAGAAGGCCGTGTTCAGCGCCACGAACCGCTGATGTTCCATGTCCACGCCGTGGTTGAGGACGGTGCGGATGCGGTCGCC
The DNA here is from genome assembly GCA_964500785.1 of uncultured bacterium. GTDB lineage: Bacteria > Krumholzibacteriota > Krumholzibacteriia > WVZY01 > JAKEHA01 > JAKEHA01. The sequence goes on along the minus strand of CAZCQM010000366.1, from coordinate 656 downwards.
GTCGCGGGCGAAGGCCTCGGCCAGACTCTCGATGCGCACGCCGGCGGGCAGCTTGCCCAGGCGCGACGCGGCCGCGTCCACGCGCCCGTTCACCAGCACGACGCGGATGCAGCCGGTATCGTCGAACGTTCGCGCGTGCAGGGTCGCCTCGTCGATGGCGGGGGCCTTCGCGGGGAGGCGAAAATCCAGCTCGGAGATGGGGCGCGTGCGCGTGAAGCGCCAGTCCTCCTCGCGCAGCGACGGGAAGCCGAGCGAACGGAAGCGTTCCATGCCCTCACGGCGCAGCTCGTGGAGCCACGCCGGCCCGGCCTTCTTCAGGGCGGGTTCGATCTCCGCGAACGCGGATTCGTATCCGGCGACACCCGGCATCAGCCCGTTACCTCCGCGTAGCCTTCCTTCTCGAGCTCGAGCGCGAGGTTCTTGTCGCCGGTCTTGAGGATCCTGCCGTCGACGAAGACATGGACGATGTCGGGAACGATGTAGTTCAAGAGGCGCTGGTAGTGCGTAATGACGACGATGGCGCGATCGGGGTTGCGCAGCGCGTTGACGCCGTTGGCCACCACGCGCAGCGCGTCGATGTCCAGCCCCGAGTCCGTTTCGTCCATGACGCACAGGCGTGGATCCAGGATTGCCATCTGCAGGATCTCGTTGCGCTT
>CAZCQM010000365.1:0-2081 GCA_964500785.1 uncultured bacterium | reverse complement strand
CGAGGTGGCGCTGGCCTACGGGGGCGAGATGACGGCCGACGACATCATCCAGCTCTACCGCTTCGCCAACCGCGCGCCGCTCATCTACCAGCAGAGCGCGTGCGCCATCACCAACGCGGTCATGACGACGGCGTGGAAGTCGTACGGCGTCGATCAGAGCCGGGGTGCGCTGCCCTCCGGGCCCATGATCATCATGGCGCAGATCGCGTCGGTGTGGGTGCCGTTCACCTCCGAGAGCAAGGAAGCGGTCGCGCACTACGATGAGATCATCAAGGAGATCAAGCTCGCGCTCCAGGAGTGCGGGCGGCGTCTCGGAGCCTTCATCCGACGCGGAGCGCGCGAGCGCGATGAGATGAAGAAGCGCACCTACATCGAGAAGTACATCCCGCACATCGGCATCGCGCTGCAGGAGATCCTGGGACTGTCGGAGAAGGAAGAAGAGAAGATCGTCGACACGCTCAAGGACACACTGGAGCGCAGCCGCAAGCTGTAGCGGCCGTCCTCATTCCTGCAGCTGGCCGTCGACGATCCGGAAGCGCTCACCGGTCGAACTGACCGCGACGAGGGAATAACTGTCGCGCGTGGCCTCGTAGTCTTCGATCGACGTGAGTGTCCCGGTGATGAACCGGCCCCCCTGCGAATCCCGCTCCTCCAGGTCCGACATCGAGAAGCTCGATGGATATTCGCCTTCCTCGGCGTAGATGGTGGCGAGCAGGACCATGAGCTGCCGGCACGCGTTCAACGACCTCTCTCGCGCGGCCATGCCCACGACTGTCTGGGCCTGAGCGGTATAATCGAGGACCTTCTCGACCTCGTCGACCTGGACGGGGGTCAGCTTGCGAGAGAGCAGCGAGCGCGCCACGGCTTCGCTCTCGTCGAAGCGCTGGTGGATCATGAGCCACCGTGCCTTCTCGATGTAGAACTCGAACTCGAGGTGCCGTTGCGCATTCTCGCCGTCGGGCGTCTCCGGTGCGCGCGCCAGGTCCTGCAGGACGTCTTCGGCCACGTCGAAATCTCCGTCCCGCGCCAGCGAGCGCGCCATGTGATACCGGCCCTCGGCCGCCGCGAGGAATCGCTTCCGCTCGGCCCGCGCGCTGTCGGCGATCTGGTAGCCGGCGTTCTCGGTAAGGAACGCGTTGAGCCGTTCGATCGCGGCGCCGGGGGCGTGCACGTCGAGGCTGTCGAGCATGGCGTGATAGCGGGCTTCGATCTGAATGGGTGTGGCCGCTTTTTCCACGTCGCAGGCCAGGGCCACGGCGATCCAGAGGACGGCCGCGGCGGCGCAGCGGGTGTGGGAGCGGGCGGTTCGGCTCATGGGATGGCCCGAATCGCAAGATTCAGGCCACCCGGTCAGGTTCCTGCCGGAGTCAGGTAGCAGACGCTGAAATATTCGCGGCGGTCGGTCCACATATCGGAAAGGCGCAGGCCGGCGGCGGCGGCCAGCGCGTGAAGATCGTCGACGCTGTACTTGTAGGACAGCTCGGTGCGGATCGTCTCGCCGTGGCCGAACGAGAACGTACGCCGATCGACCTGGACGCGCTGTGGCCGCCGGCTCTGCAGGTGCATTTCCACTCGACCCGCCGCTTCGTCGTAGAAGGCGCGGTGTTCGAACTGATCCACGACGAATGTCCCGCGCAGCTCGCGGTTGATCCTCACGAGCATATTCAGATTGAACGCGGCGGTGACACCCTCGTGGTCGTTGTAGGCCGCCTCGATGACCGCGGGGTCCTTCTGCCGGTCGACACCGAGCAGCAGGCCGCCGTCATCGCTGAACAGGCGCGCCGCATTCCGCAGGATGGATGCCGCCCGGTCCGGTTCAAAATTGCCGATCGTCGATCCGGGAAAGTAAACGACGCGCTTGCCGTCGTGCAGTGGGAGAGAAAGCGGGTCGAGCCCTCGTGTGAAATCCGCGTGAACCGGAGCGACGTCGAGGTCGGGGTATTCGGCGGCGAGGGCGCGCGCCTCGCGAAACAGGTGCTCCCGCGAGATGTCGACGGGCACGTACGGGGCGGGTTCCTCGAGATGATCCAGAAGCAGGCGCGTCTTGGCGCTGCTTCCGCTTCCGAACTCGATCAGCTGGC
>CAZCQM010000364.1:0-2090 GCA_964500785.1 uncultured bacterium | reverse complement strand
TGATCACCGTTTTCAGACGCTCCTCAGCGCCCCGATCGCCGCCATTGGCGTCAGGGTGGAACCGCTTCACGAGTTCCTTATACCGTGCCTTTACCTCGTGCAAGGTGGCGCCAGCGTCAAGATTCAACACCTCGAAGGATTGAATCTGCAGTTTCGTGAAGGTGCGCTGGGGCGCGCGCGCCCGCGGCTCCTTCGCCACATCAGCATAGACGCCATGGGGGTCGAGGTAGTCTTCCGGGCGCAGGTCCTCATGGCGACGGTTCCCACGTCGGTCGAGCGGCCAAGTGGGACGATGGCCTGTGATCGCTGCGATCCGGAAGGCCTCGATCTCGGCCTCACTCATGCCCCGAAAATAATCCCAACTCTCATTGTGGGCACGGGCGTGCTCCAGGCAGAACCACAGGTGTTCACCCAGATTGTCGCGGGTCTTGGGAACCCGGTGCGTGCCTTCGTTGGGACAGTCGGGCCGCGCGCAGGGACGCAAAGTCGGCTCTGGACGCGGCTTCGCCTCCGGCTTGATCCGGATATCGTACCCGAAGCGCGGCCTGTAACCCGTCGACGACATGCCTCGATTATGGTGTCGCGCGGGTAAAAAACAAGAAAACGAAATGCTTGACAGCGCATGGGGCCCGGGGAACGAAATACGACATGACCATGACCGACACCATTCGCGACAAGCTTACGCAGGCGTTCGCACCTGAAGCGATCGACGTCGAGGACGAGAGTGCCCTGCATGCGGGCCACGCAGGCGCGCGGCCCGGCGGCGAAACGCATTTCCGCGTGCGCATCGTCTCGCGCGCATTCGATGGACTCTCGCGGGTGGAACGACAGCGCCGCGTTTACGCTGCATTGGCCGAAGAACTGCAGACGCGCGTGCATGCGCTCGCGCTCGTCACACAGACGCCGGCTGAGGCGGGGTCACGCGGATCGCCGTGATCTGGTTGCGCTGCCGGCGCAGGATCTCGAACTGGAATCCGTAGAAGGCAAAACGCTGACCGACCTCCGGGATGGTCCGCGCCTCGTGGATGACGAGTCCGGCGAGCGTCGTCGCTTCCTCGTCGGGCATTTCCCAATCGAGCGCGCGGTTGATGTCGCGTACCGGCATGGAGCCGTCGATGTTATAGGAACCATCGGGTTGCGGGCGGATACCGGGCGGCGGCGCGACGTCCGTCTCCTCCGGCATGGCGCCGAAGATCTCGTTAAGGATGTCTTCGAGCGTCACGATGCCCTGTATGGCGCCGTATTCGTCGACCACCAGCGCGAAATGCGTGTGCCGCTCGCGGAAGGCGGCGAGCTGCTCTTCCAGCGTCGTGGTGTCGGGCACGAACCAAGGCTCCACCATGAGGGAGAGCAGGTCGAAGTCCTTCATCTGGCCGCGCCGGCGGACGAATTCCCGCATTACGTCCTTGGTGTTGAGCACGCCGATGACGTTTTCGGCGGTGTCCTTCCAGACGGGCACACGGGTGTGATTGGCGGCGAGCAGGGCCTCGAAGAGCTCGGTCTGGGACGCGCCACCGTCGATCGTGGCGACGTTCTTCCGGTGGACCATGACGTCTTCGACCTTGAGCTCCTGCAAATCGAGGATGCCGCCGATCATATCACGGTGCTCGCGTTCCATGCCGCCTTCGATGAGGTGGAGCGCAACGGCGCCGCGGATTTCCTCGTGGGCCGCCATCACCGGCTCGCCGGTCTCCTGGCTGACGCCGAAGAGCCGCAAGACCCACCACACCACGTACTGCACGGTGCGCACGACAGGGGCCAGGATCACGATGAAGAGCCGCAAGGGCCGCGCCACTGCCAGCGCGAAGCGGTCGGTGCGCGCGATGGCAAGCGTCTTGGGCAGGACTTCCGCGAAGATGAGGATGACGGCCGTCATCACGGCGGTGGTGACAGCGACCGCGTTCTTGCCCAAGGTCACCGTCATCACGGCGGTCGCCAGCGATGACACCAGGATGTTCAGGAAGGTGTTGCCCAGAAGGATGGCGCCGATCAGGTTCTCCCGATCGGCAACGAGCAGGTTCACGTGACGGGCGGCGCGCGATCCGTCCTTTTCGAGCTGGTGCATCCTGGCCCGTGAAACGGCGGTCAGG
>CAZCQM010000363.1:0-2099 GCA_964500785.1 uncultured bacterium | reverse complement strand
TTGAGATCCTATCGGTATGAATTCGCAGAGGTAACGGCTAATGTATCCGAGAGGGGGGCAGAGCGTCAAGACTATTTTTGGAGGGGAAGGGGGGATATTTCGGTCCCCCGCGGGAGGCAGCCCCCGGAACACCCCGGGGTCCCCGGCCGGCGGCTATTCCGGCGCCTGTTCCGGGGCCCGGACCGGTGCCAGGGCCCCCGCCAGCATCCGCCCCACCAGCCGGTGGCCGGCGTAGCTCCAGTGGGCCCAGTTCAGGCGCTCCCCCGACGCCGCCCGGCGTTCGAACGCCGCCGTCAGCGGGATGTAGCGGACGCCGGTGGTATCGGCCAGGGCCCCCAGGTCGGCGTCGAAGAAACCCGGGTCGAAGGTCGAATCCGCCGCGGCCGCAGCCTCGAGGGCGCGGGGCGTGTACGCCACCGGGACGGACATCAGGAACATGGGAATCCGGTGCGCCCGGCACACGCGGGCCATCTCCTGCAGGAGCCTCTTGTTGAGGGCGTAGCCGGCCAGGAACGTGGAGTCCGGGGCCGCGGTGCACAACGACAGCACCCGGGAGAGCGGAACCGCCCCGTTCTCCTCGACGTCCGCCGGGCCCACCGGCGCGGCGCGTGCCAGGCGCCAGAGGTTGTACCGCTGCGCGACGAGGGAGACGAGCGCCGACCGCTGCTTCACCCCGTTCAATCGCTCGCGCCTGCGATATCCCGCGGATTCCGCGAAGGTCGCATCGAGGCGCAGCGAGTCCCCGGCGAGGCGATAGAACGGCCGCAGGTCCGTCGAGGCGGTCCGCGGGGCGATGTCAGCGACGTCATTCTGCGGGACGAAGACCACGACGACCGCGTCTGGCGCGCACGGCAGGACATCCCGTTCCAGCACGATCAGTTCCTCGGACGTCGTCATGCCCGACCGGCCGAAGTTCATGACTTCGGCGCGCGGCTGCGCGCCGTCGGCCGCGCCGTTGAGGTCGCGCTCCGCGATCGCCTCGAACGTCGAGTCGAGCTCCACCTGGAACGCCTCGACGAAACTGTCGCCGATCACGGCGGCGCGAAAGGTTCCCGGAGGCTTGCGCAGGGTACGCTCCCGGTCGCGCCAGCCCATCGCGTTGATCCGCCCCTCGATGGGATGGTCGTTCTCGCGCAGGAACCAGTAGGAGCTCCCGGGCGTGAACCGATAGCCGATCAGCGGATCGGGTTCCGTCCACGCCACGCGCGCGTGGAACAGGTGCGTGGTCCGCAACAGGACCTCGGTTCCCAGCGCGGCGACGAGGAGGGAAAGGATGGCGAGGAGGAGGTTTCGCACGGAATCCCGGGACGACTCACGACACGACCACGTCGGCAAAACCGCGCTTGCCGACCTGGATGGCGTAGGGCTCCCCGCGCGCGGCGAGCTTGAGATCGACGTCGGTGACCTTTTCTCCGTCGATCTTGACCGCGCCCTGCTGGATCATGCGCCGCGCCTGCGAGGAGCTTTCGCACAACCCGGCCTGTGTCAGTGCCCGGGCCACCCACAACGCACCGTCCACCGCCTTCACCTCGACGCGCCGCGTCTGCTCGGGCCGTTCGTGCTGGACGAACAACCGGTTGAAATGGGCCTCGGCCGCATCCGCCGACTCGGCGTCGTGGTACAGCTCGACCAGGTGCCGCGCCAGCTCGCGCTTGACGTGCGACGGATTCGTCGACGGCCCGGCGAGCCGTTCACGGATGGCCGCGAGCTCGGCGGGCGTCTTCGTGCTGACCAGCTCGAAGTACCTCATGATGAGGCTGTCGGGGATTTTCATGGTCTTGCCGAAGATCTCTTCGGGCGGCTCGGTGATACCGATGTAGTTCCCGAGCGACTTGCTCATCTTGTCGACGCCGTCGGTCCCTTCGAGGATGGGGAGCGTCAGGATGACCTCGGGCTCCTGGCCGTACTGGCGCTGGATCTCGCGCGCCATGAGCAGGTTGAACTTCTGCTCGGTGGCCCCGATCTCCACGTCCGCGCGCAGCGCGACCGAATCGTACCCCTGGGCGAGTGGGTAGACGAACTCCAGCAGACTGATGGGCTTACCCGCCTCGTAGCGCTTCTCGAAGTCGTCCCGCTCGAGCATCTGGGCCACGGTCTGC
>CAZCQM010000362.1:0-2103 GCA_964500785.1 uncultured bacterium | reverse complement strand
AAGGACTCGAAGATGGAGAAGATCGCCGACACGGGGAACGGCCACTACGCCTACATCGACACCATCAACGAGGCGCGCAAGGTTCTCATCAACGAGATGGGCGCGACGCTGCTCACGATCGCCAAAGACGTGAAGCTGCAGGTCGAGTTCAACCCCGCCCGCGTGTCGTCGTACCGGCTTCTCGGTTACGAGGATCGCCTGCTGAAGGACCGGGATTTCGACGACGACACGAAGGACGCGGGCGAGATCGGCGCGGGACATTCGGTGACGGCGTTGTATGAAATCACGCTCACCGACCGCGACGACGATCGCTCCGACCGGCCACGCAGGTACTCGGACATCACCGTTCGCGACGGCGCGCGTCGCAGCTCCGAGCTGCTAACGGTGTCGTTCCGGTACAAACCGCCCACGGAGAGCACGAGTCGCCTGCTTTCGGTGGCGGTGAAGGACCGCAATACGCGCTTCGCCAACGCATCGGATGACTTCCGCTTCTCGGCGGCCGTCGCGGAGTTCGGCATGATCCTCCGCAATTCGCCCGAACGGGGCGACGCCACGATGCACGACGTGATCGTCACCGCCCGCGGAGCGCGCGGCGAGGACACGCACGGCTACCGTGCCGAGTTCGTGAGCCTGGCCGAGACGGCCCAGCTGCTCATGTCGCCGACGCTGGGTGAGAGGTAGTCAAGCCGCAACCAGCCGTGCGTGATCGAGTGGGAGAGCCCGGTCGTCGGCATCGAGCCAGCGATCGGGCTTTCTTCCGGCGGCCTCGCCGATCTCAGCGGGAGGGGCGTCGACGTCTCTCATTTCAGCAGAATCATCTTGCGCGCCTGCACGTCCGATCCCGCCCGCAGTCGATAAAAGTACACACCCGACGGCACCGGGCCGCCGTTCTGGTTTCTCCCGTTCCACTGCACGGAGGCCCGCCCCGCCGGCATGGTGCGGTGGAGCAGCGTTGCGACGCGGCGCCCGGCCACGTCGTAGACTACCAGATCCGCCATGGCCGCCGTCGGGAGCGAGAAGTGAATCGTCGTGGTCGGGTTGAAGGGATTGGGGATGTTTTGATCGAGACCGAAGGCGACTGGCGTGTGGCTCCCGACGCCCGTTGGCGTGCCCGTCAGCACCACCACGTGGACGCCAGCGTCGGTCGTTACGAACTCCGGCGTCGACGCCGTGACCGTCACTTCCCCCGCGTCCCACGGTTTGAGCGCAAGCCCGCCCAATGTCGTCGAGGCCGGTGTCTGAAACTGCCCGGGATTCAGCACGAACTGGCCGGTCTCGTCAAAAGTGGCGCCCACCACGATGGACGCGAGCGCTCCGTCAGAGCTCGCGATGGTCAGCGTGCGCGACGGGCCGCCGCCACGCAGTTCCTGCGGCGTCACGATGTCGGAGCTGTCGCTGTTGACCGCACCCACCTGGACGGTGAATTCGTCGTCCGGGTCGCCAGTCGCGAGTGTGTCGGCCAGCTGGGTGATACGCACTCCCGCGGGAACAATGTCCACGTTCTGCATCGCGGTCGCAAACGATGGGGCGGTCACTGTAACCACCACCTGGCCCGTATCCAGCGCCTGCAGGTAGAAGAGCGCCTCGGCGTCACCATTGGGGAGGGCGATGTCGACAAAACGCGCGCCGGCGAGGAGGGCGTTGGCGGAGACGACGGCAAGCGTCGAGTCGTCCACTTCGACGTGTACCGTGGTTCCGCCATGGTTCGGCTCTCCCAGCTCGGCCGACGCCGCGACAGACTGGAGGTCCTTGCCCAGACGCATTGCCAGCCCGTTGATTTGGATGTTCTGATTGCTGACGTTGACGGCCTTCTGCCCCGTCCCCGCGGTGATGAAGCCGGGAATCGACGCGGTCACGATCGTTTGTCCCGACGCGAGACCGTCGAGTGCCGCACCACCCAGTGCGAGGGTGGTAGGCGAGGTGTCTTCGCCGTCGAGAATCAAGACCGTGACGGAATCGCCCGTCTCTCCAGTCTTCGCCAGTTGCGCCACAGCACCGTTCGAGCTGGTCAATGTGACGACCAGGGGCGGAGCGCCAGCGCGCCGGTTCTGGTATATGGTGACGTCGGAGCCGCCTCCGGACACGAGACCGACACGCGTGTAG
>CAZCQM010000361.1:0-2107 GCA_964500785.1 uncultured bacterium | reverse complement strand
TGACGCGGCCGCCGAGCGTGGGAACTTCGATCTTCGCTCCGAGCGAGAGCTGTGTGTACGTCAACGGGATGTCGATCAGGACGTCGTTGCCGTGACGGACGAAGCGCTCGTCTTCAATCTCTTCGATCGCGACGTAGAGATCGCCGCTCGCGCCGCCTCGCCCGGCCTCGTCACCTTTGCCCCGGACGGTGATGTAGTTGCCCGACGATATGCCGGCCGGGATCTTGATCGACAGCGTTTCCGATCCCCGAATGACACCCTCCCCGTTGCACTCGGTACACGGATCGCTGACGATGGTTCCTTCGCCGTCGCAGGCGTGGCACTCCACGACGTTGATGAACTGACCCACGATCGTGCGCTGGACCTGCTTGATCTGGCCGGTGCCCTGGCAGACCTGGCACAGGCGTGGCGCGCTGCCACTCTTCGCCCCGGAGCCGTGGCACGTGTCGCACTTGACCAGCTTGGTGACGCGAATCTGTTTCTCGACGCCGTGCGCGATCTCCGCCAGCGTCAACTTGACGCGCAGTTGGAGGTCCCGGCCGCGGCGCGACCGCGGGGTGCCGCCGGTGTCGAACCCACCGAAGGCGCCGAAGCCACCGAACTCGCGCATGAACGCGCGCAGGGCGTCCGAAAGGTCGAAGCCCTGAAAGCCGCCCCCGCCGAAGCCTCCGAACGGGTCCTGGCCGGCGCCGCGCCCCAGACCGGCGTGGCCGAACTGGTCGTAGGCGCGCCGCTTCTCGGGGTCGCTGAGGACCTCGTAGGCCTCGGTGGCCTCCTTGAACTTCTCTTCGGCGTCCTTGTTGCCCGGGTTCTTGTCGGGATGGTGCTGGCGCGCGAGCTTGCGGTAGGCCTTCTTGATTTCGTCCTTCGTCGCCTCGCGCCCGACGCCGAGGACCTGATAATAGTCTCGTTTGCTCATCGTCGTGGAATATAGCCCACTGTCAAGAGATGCGACCAGTGAAAAGCCCCCAAACGCCGCGCGCCCGGGAGCGGGTCCCGGGCGCGTTCGACACGGTCTGTGGCGGCTCCGGCGTCGTTCCCGCCGGGGCACGCACGACTACTGGAACTCGCCGGTATCGGGAGCGCTGTAAATGAGCTCCGCGAAGCGGTGCATGACGGCCTGCAGGCGACCGGTCGCCTGGCTGACGGCGTCGAGGTCGCGCTCGCCGTTATCGCGCGCCTGCTTGAGGTCCTCGATGGCGGCGGTGATCTCGGCGAGGTCGCTGTCGCTGAAGCGTTCCTTGAAGTCCTTGAGCGTCTGTTCGGTGGAGTAGAGCAGGATCTCCGCCTGGTTGACGACCTCCTGGAACTTCCGCTTCTGCGCGTCCTCGTCGGCGTGGCGCTCGGCGTCTTCCACCATGCGCTTGATCTCGTTCTCCGACAGTCCGCTCGCCACCTTGATCGCGATCTCCTGCAGGCGGCCGGTGCCGAGGTCCTTGGCCGACACCTTCACGATCCCGTTGGAGTCGATGTCGAACGTGACCTCGATCTGCGGGACGCCGCGCGGCGCGGGCGGGATTCCCACCAGGTCGAAGCGACCCAGCGTGCGGTTATCCTTCGACAGCTCGCGCTCGCCCTGGAGGACGTGAACGCTCACCGCGGGCTGGTTGTCCGCCGCCGTCGAGAAGACCTGCGTCTTGCGCGTCGGGATGGTGGTGTTGCGCGGAATCAAACGCGTCATGACGCCGCCCAGGGTCTCGATGCCGAGCGAGAGCGGTGTCACGTCGAGAAGGATGACTTCCTCCACCTGGCCGGTCAGCACGCCGCCCTGGATGGCGGCGCCCTTGGCGACGACTTCGTCGGGGTCGACGCCGCGCTGCGGATCCTGGTCGAAGAACTTCTTCACCGCTTCGCGCACGGCGGGCATGCGCGTCGAACCGCCCACCAGAATGACTTTCTCGATCTGCGTGGTTCCGATGCCCGCGTCCTGGAGCGCCGTCTTGCACGGACCGATGGTCTTGCGGATCAGCGGCTCCACCAGGCTCTCGAGCTTGGCGCGCGTGAGCTGGAGCTCGAGGTGCTTGGGCCCGGAATCGTCGGCGGCCAGGAACGGCAGGTTGATGGTGGTCTCGAGCGTCGAGGACAGCTCGCACTTGGCCTTCTCCGA
>CAZCQM010000360.1:0-2109 GCA_964500785.1 uncultured bacterium | reverse complement strand
ACGACTTTCTGTGGCGTACCACCCGCGCGTTGCCGGAACGCGGCCGCATCGGCATCTTCAACCGCTCCTATTACGAGGAAGTGCTGATCGTTCGCGTGCATCCGGAGATCCTGCGCACGCAGGGGCTGCCGGACGCGTTGCGCGACGAGAGCGACATCTGGGAGCAGCGCTATCGCTCCATCGTGGACCTGGAGAACCACCTCTACCGTAACGGGACGCGAATCATGAAGTTCTTCCTCCACCTTTCGAAGGAAGAGCAGCGAAAGCGCTTCCTCGCGCGCATCGACGAACCGGAGAAGAACTGGAAGTTCAGCCTCGCCGACATTCACGAGCGGGGATACTGGGCGCAGTACATGACGGCGTATGAGAATTGCCTGAGCGCCACCAGCACCGATCACGCGCCCTGGTACGTTGTTCCCGCGGACGACAAGGAGAACGCCCGGTTGATCGTTTCCCAGGTCATCCTTGATACACTCAATGAACTCGAGTTGGCCTATCCCAAGAGCACGGCGAAGCGCCGGCTTGAGCTGAAGTCCATACGCAAGCAGTTGGCGAAATAGCGCTCTTATGGTGGCCTCTCGAGCAATTCTCGATCCCGCCAGGTCCAGGGCCAGTTACACAGGAATGGTACCAATTTCTTCAACGGGGGTTGTCCCATGACAGCACACAAGAAGGTGACGGGGGTTCGGAATTCGCGGAGACCGCTCTCGCGACAGAAAGTCCTGATTGCAGATCTCCGCAGTCGAGATGGGAGTGTGCGCAAGAAGGCCCGCGAGACACTGACGTCCATGGGAAAGCGGGTGGTGCGTCAATTGATCCCGCTGCTGAAAGACCCGGACGACAATGTGCGCTGGGAAGCGACCAAGGCGCTGGCCAGCATCGCTGATGCCAGAGTGGCCCCTGAGCTAGTGACCGCCCTGGAAGACCGGACGTTTGGAGTTCGCTGGTTGGCCGCGGAGGGGTTGATTGCCATGGACCGGGAGGCGCTGGTCCCGTTGCTGGAAGCCCTCATAGAAAGATCTAACTCGGTGTGGCTCCGGGGGGGCGCCCACCACGTGCTCCACGACCTGGCGAACGGTGATCTGGAAGATCTACTGACTCCGATCGTGGCCGCCCTCGACGGCGTTTCCCCTGAGATTGGGCTCCGTAGACCCACCTCGAAAGCTCTACGGGAGCTGAGGGGGTAGCGATATCATGCGTTCTTTCTCGCGGGACAACGCCTCGCCGCCGACCCCGAGCGGATCTCTGCAGAAGGATTCCGTCGGTTGACATATGAAAAAAGGAACTTCCAACACGTCGGTTCCTGCCAGGGTCGTGTTCCTGTTCGACGTCGACAACACGCTGCTGGACAACGACGAGGTGATCACCGACCTCAGTGAACATCTCGAGCGCGAGATCGGCTCCCAACGCGAGCGATCCTACTGGGCCATATTCGAGCGGCTGCGAACTGAGCTCGGGTACGCCGACTATTTGGGCGCTCTGCAACGGTACCGGAGCGAGTATCCGCACGACCCGGGAACGCTGGCCGCTTCGCGCTTTCTCATGAACTATCCATTTGACGCGCGCCTCTACCCCGGCGCGCTGGACGTTATCGATCGCGTCGGACAATGGGGAACGGCCGTCATTCTCACCGACGGCGACGTCGTCTTCCAGCCCCGCAAGATCGACCGCTCGGGCCTTTATGACGCGGTCAACGGACGGGTGTTGGTCTATGTGCACAAGGAGAAGGAGCTGGCCGACGTGGAGGCGCGGTATCCGGCGGATCATTACGTGATGGTGGACGACAAATTGCGCATTCTCACCGCCATCAAGGCGATCTGGGGGCGGCGGGTCACGACCGTCTTCGTTCGGCAGGGGCACTACGCGCTGGATCCGGAGATTCTCGCCGCCTACCCCGCCGCCGATACGAGCATTGAGCTCATCGGCGATCTCTTGAAATACGACCTGGGAAGTCTGGTGTCACCGTCTTGAAAAGCCCGGATAGGTGTTCAGCAGGGCGGCACCAGTCTGCGTACGACACGCTTGAGGGTCAGGCCCTGGGCCAGAATGGAGAAAATGACGACGATGTAGGTTACGGCCAGCACGATTTCGCGATCGCGACCGGCGGGG
>CAZCQM010000359.1:0-2124 GCA_964500785.1 uncultured bacterium | reverse complement strand
CTCACCCGCATCTACGACTCCAAGGCGGTCGCCGAGAGCGACCGGGAGACCCTCTTCCGCGACATCGTTACGTCGTGCGTCGCCGTCGGTATCGGCATGGCCCACCCCGCCGTCATCGATCGCGACAACATCCTGCGCGCCACCCTGGCCACCATGCACCGCGCCGTCGCCGCCCTGCGCCTGGACCCCGACCTGGTCCTGATCGACGGGCGCGAGGTCATCCAGTGGAACGGACGGGTGGTCCCGGTGGTCCGGGGCGACTCCACCAGCCTGTGCGTGGCCGCCGCGTCGATCGTCGCCAAGGTGGCCCGGGACCGGGTGATGCGCCGGCTCCACCGCCGGTACCCGGACTACCATTTCGACCGGAACAAGGGCTACGGGACGCGTGACCACCTGGAGGCCATCGCCGCGTGCGGGATCGCCGAGGTCCACCGGAGGACGTTCCTGGGGAAAATCGTTGCAAACAACCTCTCGATGTTCTAATAAATAGGGGGGTTGCGTGGAGGTGGGGCGGTGAACACGAGAGAGTTTGGAGACATCGGAGAGCGAATCGCAGGGGCATTCCTGCGGCTCAAAGGGTTCGAGCTTCTGGACGCCAACGTGCGGTACGCGCGCCGCGAAGTGGACATCCTGGCGCGCGACGGGTCGTACCTGGTGGCGGTCGAAGTCAAGCTGCGCCGGGGCCGGGGGTTCGGGGTGGCCGGGGAGGCGGTGGACGCGCGCAAGCTGGCCCGGGTCAGCCTGGCGCTCTCCGGAATCGCGCGGAACATGAAATCGAATCTGTTACCGCGCGTGGACGTGGTGACGATCGACGTCGACGAGTCGGGCGACCGCATGGCGGTCGAGCACTACATCGGCGTCACGTAAGAGTCTTCGCCCCCACTTGCGACCGGCGGAGAAGCCGGCTCGCCCGGAATTTCGAGGTGATCGCGTTGAAAAGGTTGGCATTCGTGCTGGCGCTCGGCGTTGCCGTCGTGGGCTGCTCTTCGATGAAGAAGGTCGTCGTCAAGGACATCCCCATCGAGGAGCAGAAACAGATTCTCAAGGAGTACACGGACCGCTACGTGTGGACCCGGGTCGTCCTCCAGGATCTCGGCGAGGGCGGTTCCATCCCCCGGGACGAGAAGGTGAAGATCATCGATGTGGGGATGGTCTACGGCGGAACCGTGACCGTCCAGACCCTCCAGAAGAAGAACCGCATCGTCCAGGGGCTCAAGATCGACGAGCCGCTCACCCGGGAGAAGATCGACGCGGCCCTGCACGAGTACTTCTGGTTCGAGGATCCCACACTCCGCCACGTCGCCTACATCCGCAAGTACGGCAAGAAGATCGCCAGCGCGATCATGGACCACGATATGTTCGTCGGCATGCCGGCGGAAGCCGCGCTCCAGTCGTGGGGCACGCCGGCGCGCAAGGTCGTCAACGAGGTCGGCGGCGTCATGAACGAGCAGTGGATCTATCCCACCGACAGGCCGAACAAGAACCGATACGTCTATTTGAGCGACGGAAAAGTCATCAAGTGGGACGAGTAGGATCCCGCTTCGATCGCCAGTTCCCCGAGGCGCCGTTCACGCGGCGCCTCTTTTTTTGGCCGTGCGGGACGCGTGCGGCGCGTCACCACGCCGTGGGAATCACGCGCAGGATCTCCTCGGGGGTCGTCGTCCCGGCGAGGAGCTTGCGGATCGCGTTCGACATCAGCGGCTCGACGCCGTTGCGGCGCGAGTGCTCGATGATCGTCTCCTCATCCGCGCCGTCCCGGATCATGACGCGCATGCGGTCGTCCACCTCGACCACCTCGAACGCCGCCTGCCGCCCGTAGTAGCCCGTCTTGCGGCACTTCTGGCAGCCCGCGCCGCGGCGCATGAGGGAACGGTCCACCGCGCCCGGGTCGAGACCCAGCAGCGCGAGGGCGTCGTTGGAGACCTCCACCGGCTCCGCGCACGTCGGGCACACCACGCGCATCAGGCGCTGGGCGACCAGCCCGATCACCGTGGAAGCGATGAGGAAACGCTCGATCCCGAGGTCGACCAGCCTCGTGATCGCCCCGACCGCCGTGTTGGTGTGCAGCGTGGAGAAGACCAGGTGGCCGGTCAGCGCCGACTGCACCGCGTACTGCGCGGTCTC
>CAZCQM010000358.1:0-2140 GCA_964500785.1 uncultured bacterium | reverse complement strand
CGGGGGGACGATACCACCTCAGAGGGAGCGGAAGCGCCCCCGGAGGAAAAGTAGGGGAGGCCGCGATGTTTGGTGCTTTTCTTGCTTTGAGTGCACGGATGACCCCCGCCACCGGTAAGAAAGGAGACGGTTCGACCATGCACGGACGCTTTCGTGCGCCATGGGGCGCGTTGATCCTCATCGCCGCGGCGTGTGCTGCAGGGATTCCGCAACCGGTCCATGCCGCGGCGTCGTACAACGGAACCCGCGGCCTGCTGCGGACGAAGTCCGCGGACACGTTCCAGAAGGGAACGCTGAACTTCCAGCTGGGCGCCAACTACGGCAAACACAACGACCAGCTCCTGACCCCGGGGCGCTTTTTCCCGGCGACCGACTCGACCAGTGCCACGGTCGACTATCATACGTTCGTCACGCGGGTCAACGTCACGTACGCGCTGAGCGACTTCTTCGAAATCGCCGGCAACCTGGACGTGCGCGCGTGGGTCCGCACGGTGCAGGACAAGGGCGGACACGATCTCGACACCTACACGCGGGGTGGAATCGGCGACACCGACGTTTCCGCGAAATTCACCATCCCGCTCCCCGGGAGCCGCTTCCGGCTGGGCGCGTACGGAGACGTCGCGCTGTCCACCGGCAGCAAGAAGCGGCGTTTCACCACCGATTCCAACGACATCACGGTGCTCGGGCTGGCGACGCTGGACCTCAGCGACATGGACAAGTTCGTCCCCACGCGCCTGCACCTGAACGCGGGGTACCGGTTGAACAAGAACGAGGATCAGGGGTACGGCGTCTTCGACCCCGACTTCCCGGATTCGTCGGGCTTCAATCCTCCCGGCTACCCGGCCACGCCCGCGGGCAAGAAGAATTCGTACAACGATGATTTCCTCCTCAATGCGGCGGTGGAGTTCCCGGCGCCGCAGGTGACGTTCTTCGTCGAGTTCGCGATGGAGAATCTGACCAACGTGGAGTTGCCCGACACGGCGCATGTCAAGACCAGCACCTACACGCTCTCGCCGGGTGTCGAGTTCCGGGGCAGCAAGGGCTCGTCGCTCCTGCTCGGCGCCGACATCAATCTCAACTCGGGCGACAATCCGTCGGTCATCAATCCGCCCGACTGGGGGCTGTGGATCGCCTTCAACTACCTGGCCGAAGTCATCGCGCGCGATTCCGATCATGACGGTATCGCCGATCCCAACGACGGCTGTCCGGATCAGCCCGAGGACATCGACGGCTACCAGGACCAGGATGGATGCCCGGACCTCGACAACGACGGCGACGGTCTGGCCGACAAGGACGACATGTGCCCGGATCTCGCCGAGGATTACGACAGCTTCCAGGACGGCGACGGCTGTCCCGACCTCGACAACGATCAGGACGGGATTCCGGACGTCAGGGACAAGTGTCCGGACGAAGCGGAGGACTTCGACGGCGACATGGACGACGACGGCTGTCCGGACCTGGTGAAGGACAGCGACAACGACGGCGTGCCCGATACCATCGATCGCTGCCCGCTGCAGGCGGATGACTTCGACGGCTACCAGGACGATGACGGCTGTCCCGACCTGGACAACGACCTCGACGGGATTCCCGACGCGGTCGACAAGTGCCCGAATCAGCCGGAGACGTTCAACGGTCAGGACGACGAGGACGGCTGCCCGGACGCCAAGGAGATCGGCAAGCAGTTCGTGCTCCGCGGCATCGGATTCGAGAGCGGGAGTGCGGCGCTGACGCCGGATTCCTACGCGATTCTCGACCAGGTGATCGCGTCGATGAACGCGTATCCGGAAGCGCGCCTCGAGATCCGCGGCCACACCGACAGCCAGGGACCGGCGAGCTTCAACCTGGAGCTCTCACAGCGTCGTGCGGAGTCGGTGCGCCAGTACCTGATCAAGGGCGGAATCGATCCGTCGCGGTTGACGGCGGTGGGTGTCGGCGAGGAAGAGCCGATCGCCTCCAACGCCACGCCGGACGGTCGCGCACAGAACCGCCGCATCGAGTTCCGGCGGCTGCAGTAGACGCCGACGTTCCCACCAGAGGAGACACGAAGGGCCCGCCGTTTTCGGCGGGCCCTTCTCTTTTGTGTGGGCCACGCGGGTCCTGTCGTCTCGCCACCCGCTCGTGCCCGCCCCGGCGCGGCGTC
>CAZCQM010000357.1:0-2190 GCA_964500785.1 uncultured bacterium | reverse complement strand
AGACCCGGATCGGCCAGCGCACACGGCAGGCGTCTTTCTGCACCGGCCTCAGGGGGTTCCGCATCAGGGCGCTGGACGGGGGCTCGCGCAGACCTGCCCGGAGATCCACGAGCTGGCGGCGTCAGGTCGGTTCCGGGACTGCCGGTACGAAACGGAGCCCCGGTGCGCGGTCCTGGCGGCGGCCGCCGCTGGCACCCGGGATCCCGATCGCCTTGCCAGCTATCGTATGCTGCTCGCGGAGGCCGCGCACCAGGAACGAAAGCACGATCCGGAAGCGCAGGCCGCCGCGGTATGGAAGGTCCTACGGCTGGCCTGGCTTGAATGCCGCGAAGCCCACCAGGTTACCGCCAGGCTCTCGCACGAAGATCTCGTCGGCGCCGTAGAACGTCTCGCGGCGCGGGACCACGACCGGAACACCTTCGAGTGCCTCGATGATGGGGTCGAGTGCATCCACCTCGAAGAAGAGGATCCCTCCCTCCATCGGTGTCTCCGCCAGGGCGGGCACGTCCGCTTGAACGCTCGCCCGCGTCTGGTACATCACCTCGAGACCGTCCTTCGCGAGAATCACGAAGCCGAGGCGGTCGCCCTCAGGCACTTCGACGGTTTTCTCGAACCCGAGTCGTTCGGTCCAAAACGGCAGCACGGGTTCGATGGCTTCCACATACAGGATGGGCGTGAGTTTCTTGATCACGACGGGCTGGTCCTGTGGTTGCGCTCCGGCGACGAGCAGCGGGATCGTCGACCAGGGCAGGTGAGCGCGCTTCATCGGTCCCCCGGGCGAATTTCGGGACCGCAAGGTTACGCGGCCTCGGTCGCCTCGTCTTGTACGGACGCGACATCTCGTTCCCGGCGGTACGCCGCCGGTGTGATGCCGGCCAGTCGCACGAAATCCCGGTGCAGGTGGCTCTGATCGTGGTAGCCGCTCTGGTGCGCCACGCGGGCCAGGCTCGCGCGCGCCGACCCATTCAGGCGTCGCACCGCCGTCCGAAACCGTGCGACGCGACACGCCTCTTTGGGCGTCGAGCCCACCTGCTGCGCGAACAGGCGCTCGAGGTGACGGCGCGTCAACTGGGCCGCCATGGCGAGATCGCGAATCGGAATCGAGCCATGCGTGCGCTCGATCGCCCCCGCGGCGAAGCGAACCCGGGGGTCCAGCGGCATGCCGCGCCGTATGCGACGTTCGATCACATCGGCCAGCACCGCGACGCGCTCCTCGAGGGGGTCCTCCGCCAGGCGCGACGCGATCGCTCCCGCGTCGGGTACCAGGTCGTCCAAGGCGACGATGCGTCCCGCAAGGTCGGCCCCGCGCACGCCCGTCACGGCCTGAGCGGCACCGGGGTGGAATCGCACACCGAACAAATCGACGAAACCGGTTACCCCCACCACGGCCGCGGTGCGCATGATCCCCACCACGTACTGGCGCAGGTGCTGGTGGTTGCCCTCGCCGACCGTCGGATCGCCGAAATTGAAAATGATGTCGCTGCACCCGTCCGGGAGGACGCGGTTGCGCCGGACGTCCGACAGGCGAGTGCCGGACCGTATCGACCAGAAACACTCGACCACCGGCGCGAGCGCCGGAGGCGGTGCGATTTCACGATACACGCCGTTTTCCCTTCACCATGGAGCGTCTCGAGAGCATCCCACCGTGCCTGCCAAAGCCGCGCCAACTGGCGCGGCTTTGACCTCCCGTCCTCTCCCATGGCTCACGGTTGCAGGTTGTAGACGTCGAAGGCTTGTTCCTGTGGCGGCGCTTGGAACCCTCCCTTCACTCCCTCCTTGAGGCGCGGCATCAGGATGTCATCCCGGAAGCGCTCCCAACTTGCCTTGGACTCGTGAATGGCAACGACGGTCCAGCCCCCGGCTGACGGCCCCGCTGCATGGTAAACCTGCCCCTTGGGCAGGGTCTTTCTGTCGGGATGCACAGCTCGGATCGACGCTTCGTATTGCTCCTTCGTTCCGCCGGCGAAGAAATGCACGACGCCGTACGCCATTTGTGTCCTCCGTTTCACTTGTGGTTGCGCGAAGCACGTTGCTCGGCCTAGCTGGTGGTAGACCGAGACGCCAGGAACGATACCCCGGCCTGGGGTCGCCGTTCCACGATGTGCTGGATGGAGGTTTTCTTCATCAGTCGGTTGCACGGTGAACGCGCGGGAAACGTGGGCCCGACTGCCCAGCGGTGGCAACAGGTGA
>CAZCQM010000356.1:0-2214 GCA_964500785.1 uncultured bacterium | reverse complement strand
CCTCGGGATCTTCGTGCTGGTACACGAGCCGGGTGTTGCCTACCTGCTCGCGGCGCGTGACGCGCCGGCGCGCGCGCGCGTCAACGGCGTCGTGCTTCCGCTTTCATCCGATACCGACGGCGTCCGCGAGGTTCGCCTGGAGACGGTGCGTTCGCAACACGACCTCTTTTCGCGCGACCTGCGCGATGCGCTCGTCCTGTGGCGCATCGACCTCGCTGCCCTGGCGTCGGCCGGGTGGGCGGAATTCTTTCTGGGTGGGCAGGCCGACGACACCGCCGCGGTGCTCGACGCGCTGGAGATGGGGCGGGCGGGCGAGCGGGCAGCGATCGTCGAGAGCGAGCGATGCCACCACACGGTACTGTTCGTCTCCCTGCCCGTGGGCCGGCCCGCAACCGTCCGCGCTGCCGGGACCACGCCGGCTCCCTCCGGGCACCTGCGGCGCCGCGGCGGGGTGGTCGCGGCGGTGATCGTCGTGGCGGGCGTGGGTCTGGGGGCGCTGTGGTGGCTCACCTCGGGGCGCGGCGCGGGGGCCGATGACGCGGCGGAGGTGGCGCGCGCCACGCAGGAGTCGCCGGTTCCGCTGCGGGATCGCGACGAGCCCCCCGCCGTGGAGGAAGCCGAAGTGGCGGCGGTGTCGGCGGGGGACCGGGAGCCGTCCGGGCCGGGCTTCGGCGTGGCGTGGACGCTGGAATACAAGGATCCGGTGACGTCGTCGCCGGCCTCCCTCGGAGACGCGGTGGTGTTCGGGTCACGCGACGGTCATGTGTACGCGCTCGATCGTGAGACGGGCAAGCGCGTGTGGGTGCACGAGGCCGCGGGCGGCGTGGGAGCGTCGCCGGTGGTGACCGCGGACGGCGTCATCGCGGCGGACTACGGGGGCATTGTGCGACGCCTGTCGCGGCGCGACGGGAAGGCCGAGTGGACGCAGGATATCAAGGAGAAGATCGTCAGCACGCCCGCGGTGACGAACGAGCGCGTCGTCGTGGGAACGGTGAGCGGACGGGTCGTCGCACTCTCGCTCGAGAGCGGCCGGGTCCTGTGGAAGTTCCGCGCGCGCGGGCAGATCCGGGGCGCGATCGCGCACGCGGACGGCGTGGTGTTCGTCCCCTCGTTCGACGGGCGCCTCTACGCCCTCGCCGAGGGAACCGGTGTCAAGCGCTGGGCGGCGCCGCTCGGGGGGCCCGTGGCGTCGTCGCCGGCGGTCGCGGGGGACCGCGTCGTGGTGGGAACCGCCCGGGGATCGATCCTCGCGCTGGACGTCCGCACGGGGAGGAAGCGCTGGTCGTTCGGGACGGGAGAACCCGTGAACGCGGCGATCCTCGTCGACGGCGGTCGCGTGTACGCCGGGGGCGGAGGCCGGAGCGTCTACTGCCTGGACGCGTCGGACGGAAACCTCCGCTGGAAGTTCGCGACGGGCGGCGTGGTGCTGTCACGGCCCTTCGTCGCCGGGTCGCGCGTCCTGGTGACGTCGTACGACGGGAACGTGTACTGCCTGGATGCCGATACCGGGGAGTCCGTGGCCCGCTACGCCACGTCGGACGCCATATTCTCGTCGCCGGTGGTGGTGGACAACCGCGTGTTCTTCGGCAATAACGACGGGCATTTCTACTGCCTCGACGTCCCGCGATAGGGCCCCGCCGGGCCGGGAACCTTGCGCCCGTCCCCCCTCATTTGTTACCTTGCATCGAGTTACAGCGAAAGGCTCCAAGACCCCATGAAGTTGATCGAGAAGATATTCAAGCCGAAATCCCAGCGCGACTTCCTCCGCCACGGCGCTACCCTGGCCGAGGTCAACCGCTTCGCCGAGGAATACACGGGCTTCACGCCGGAGCAGTTCCGCGCCAAGACGGAGGAGTTCAAGGCGCGGATCCAGGAGGGCGCGACGACGGACGACCTGCTGCCCGAGGCCTTCGGCCTGGTGAAGGCGGCCTGCCGCTCGCTGGTCGGGAAGACCTGGGACGTGTGCGGGATCGCCGTCGCCTGGGAGATGGTGCCCTACGACGTCCAGGTGGTGGGCGGTATCGTCCTGCACGAGGGGAAGATCGCGGAAATGGCGACCGGTGAGGGAAAGACGCTCGTCGCCACCATGCCCCTCTACCTGAACGCGCTCGCCGGGCGCGGCGCGCACCTCGTCACCGTCAACGACTACCTGGCGCGTCGTGACTCCGAGTGGATGGGGAAGGTGTTCGAAGTCCTCGGGATGACGGTCGGGTG
>CAZCQM010000355.1:0-2238 GCA_964500785.1 uncultured bacterium | reverse complement strand
CCGAGCAGCTGGAGGGGAAGGAGGCCGACGCGCGCAGCGACATCTGGGCGCTGGGGTGCGTGCTCTACGAGATGGCGACGGGCAGGCGCGCCTTCGACGGCAAGAGCCAGGCCTCACTCATCGCGGCCATCATGGAACACGAGCCCGCCCCCATCGCCGACCTGCAACCCATGGCGCCGCCCGCGCTCGACCGGCTGGTCAGAAGCTGCCTGGCCAAGGACCCGGACGACCGCGTGCAGACGGCCCACGATGTCAGGCTGCAGATCGGCTGGGTCCGCACCGACACGTCCGGTAGCGCGCCGGCCGCAGCCGTTGCACGGCCTTCCGGCAAACGCCGCACCCGGTACACGCTCGCGTGGCTCGCCGCCGTGGTCGCGGTGGCGGCGGTCGCCTTCGTCGCCGGACATCGGGGCGCGGTTCGCGAAGTCCGGCCCGCCGGGCAGTACGATCAGAAGACGTTCCAGACGCAGGCCATCTTCACGGCGCGGTTCATGCCCGACGGCAGGACGCTCGTGTTGAGCGCCGCCCTCAAAGGCAATAGACCGGAGTTGTTCGTCATTCGTCCCGAGTACCCGGAGCCGCAACCGCTGGGCAAGAAAGACGTGCACCTGCTCGCCGTCTCCTCGCGCGGGGAGCTGGCCGTTCTCACCCGCGCGCGGTTCACCGCCCACCACCGCCTGTTCAGCGGAACGCTCGCCCGCATGCCGCTCGAGGGCGCGGCCCCGCGCGAGTTGATGGACGACGTGCGCGAAGCGGACTGGTCGCCGGACGGCGAGCAGCTGGCCATCATCCATGACGTCGGCGGATCCGACCGGCTCGAGTATCCCCCGGGCACGGTCCTGCACGAGTCGGCCGGATACGTGAGCGACGTGCGCGTCTCGCCGCGTGGAGACCTGATCGCGTTCATGGAACACCCGGCCCGCTTCGACGACCGCGGCGCGGTGTGCGTAGTCGATCTTTCGGGAAAGGTGCGCGAAATCTCGAGCGGCTACTGGGGACTGGAGGGCATGGCGTGGGCCCCGGACGGGAAGGCGTTGTACTACAGCGGAGGAAGGAGCGGGGGATTGTTCTCCGTGTACCGGGCGACTCTGGATGGCGACGCCCGCCTGGTCAGCGACAACGCGGGTGTCATGACCATTCACGACATCGCACCGGACGGAACCTGGGCGGTGACCCGGGATGACTCTCCCACCCACCTCCTGTTCCGCGCCGCCGGGTCCAACCGCGACGTCGACCTGTCGTGGCTCGACGGCGCGCTCGGCCCGGTGCTGTCGGCGGACGGGACGACACTTTTCTTCACCGACCAGAGCCGCGCGGCCGGGCCGAACTACGGCGTGGCCATGCGGCCCACCGCCGGTGGCCCGATCGTGCGCCTGGGCGAGGGGTTTGCGGAACAGGTTTCGTCGGACGAGAAGTTCGTGCTGGTGACGGTCCCGAGCACGCCCCCGCGCCTGATGAAGTACCCCGTGGGCACCGGGCAGTCGGTGCGGCTCGACCACGGGGAGTTTCAGAACCTGGGGGGCGCCGCCTGGCTGCCGGACGAAACGCGGATCCTGGTCAGCGGGAACATCGCCGGCCAGCCGCCGCGGTGTTTCATCCTGGATCCCGCCGGTGGCAAGCTGACGCCCGTGGGTCCCGAAGGAATCCTGGAAGGCCTTCCGGCTCCGGACGGAAAGACCTTCATCGCCCGGACGAAGACCGGCTGGTCGATCTTCCCGCTTTCGGGAGAGGGCGAGGGAAGAGCGGTCACCTCGATGACGCCCGACGACAACCTGATCCGGTTCAATCTGGACGGATCGGCGGTGTTCACCACGCATCGTAACGAGATCCCCACGGCCATCTCCCGGATTGACCTGACGACTGGAAAGCGGGAGACGACCATGATGCTGGGTGACGTGAACAGCGCCGGTCTGGTCAGCGTATTCGCCGCGTCGATGGCGGACGATCTGCGCTCGATCGCCTACGCGACGTGGAACTACACGTCGGTCTTGTTTACTGTTACCACCGGACACCAGGAGTAACTCGTGAATCTTTCCCCCGGCACCAAACTCGGCCCCTACGAGATCGTCTCGCCCCTCGGCGCGGGCGGCATGGGCGAGGTCTATCGCGCGAAGGACACGCGCCTGGGTCGCGAAGTCGCCGTCAAGGTGCTGCCGAAGCACCTCTCATCGAACCCCGAGGTACGCGCGCGCTTCGAGCGCGAGGCGAAGACGGTCTCGTCGCTCAACCACCCGAACA
>CAZCQM010000354.1:0-2255 GCA_964500785.1 uncultured bacterium | reverse complement strand
CCGTTCGAGAATCTCAGTGCGGACGCCGAGAACCAGTACTTCAGCGACGGCATCACCGAGGACATTATCACGCAGCTATCCAAGATCGCCGACCTCCGAGTCATCTCCCGCACGACGACCATGCACTACCAAAACACCGACAAGACGCTGCGGCAGATCGGTGAGGAGCTCGGCGTCGCGACGATTCTCGAAGGCAGCGTACGCCGTACCCGTAATCAGGTCCGCATCGTCGGCCAGCTCATTGATGTCGATACGGACGAGCACCTGTGGGCGGAAACGTATGACCGCAAGCTCGAGGATATCTTCAAGATTCAGAGCGACGTCGCGCAGAGCATCGCGGAGGCGCTCCGTGCGGAACTCACGCCGCAGGAGGAGCGGCGCATCGAGACCGCGCCCACGGAGAACCTCGTTGCCTACGACATCTACCTTCAGGGCCGCGAGCTCTACTACCGCTATGAGGAAGAGGGCAATGACAAAGCCATTGAGTACTTCAAGCGGGCGCTCGGACAGGACCCGAACTTTGCCCTTGCCTACGCAGGACTGGGCGACGCGTACGGCCAGCGGGCGCTGCGGTTCGGGGGTGGTGAGGCGTGGACCGACTCGTCGATCGCAGCTGCCCGGCGTGCCGTCGAGATCGACCCGGAACTGGCGGAGGGGTATAAGGCTCTCGGTCTTGCTTACGTCATACGAGGTTGGAACGAGAAGGCGCTGGACGCGGACCGAAAAGCGCTCGAGTTCAACCCCAACTACGCGCCGGCGGCGGGCAACATCGGATGGCTGATGATCAGGCTGGGGCGGATCGATGAGGCCATCCAGTGGCTCCATCTTTCGCTGCGTCTCGGCATCGCGGCGCCGTACCAGGAATACCTGGGGCTCGGAGTGTGCTACCTGGGGCTCGATCAACTCGACGAGTCGCGGCAGTGGCTAGAACGGGCGAGGGCGATGCAGCCGGGTGACCCCACGGCCGCCAACTTCATATGCAGCGGCTATCTGACCGAGGGCAACGACGACGACGCCCGGCGCGTGAACGCCGAGCTCCTGGAGGTTTTGCCGGATACGCCCGGCGCGGTTGGAATGAAGGCGTGGATCGAACTCAGGGCCGGGAACGTCAACGCCGCGCGCGATCTGTACGAGCGGTTTCTAGAACTCACGCCACCCGTTGAAAACAAGGATCGCGCCGAATGTCTCGTGTCACTGGGACGCCTGGCCTGGATTGGCGGCGACGTCGATGCGGCCACGGCCATGCTCGAAAGAGCTTCAGACATAATGAAGTCCGAGATGACGGCGGGCGACCAGACCTGGGACGCGCCGTTGTGTCTCGCCCAGATCGCGGCAATTCAAGGGAACAAAGAGGAGGCCGACCGTTGGCTCAGGGACGCGATCGACAAGGGATTTATCTGGTACCGGCTCGCCGAAATCAGGCCCGAGCTCGAGAACGTTCACGACGACACGGAATTCAAGGAAATGATGGCGGGTCTCCGCGAGCGTGTGGCGCAAATGCGCGCGCGAGTTCGAAATGCCGCTCCGTCGCCACGCGCGGCCACCGACTGATCATCGTTGTCGCGTTGCTCTGGTGATTGCCACTCCGTCGTCTCCGAAATGTCTCCATGACTGGGGAGGACTCCAGATGCGGATAGCGCTTAGCGTCACGGTTGTTCTCATCTCGATCGGCCTGCAGGGCGCGGTCCCCGGTGCCTTTGCGGGTAGTCGCGTCGTTACGAAGGACGGCGTCAAATACGTCCTGAATCCCAGTACCGCGAACGAACAACGAGTCGTGTCCACCCGCGAACTCTGGCGCCGGGGTGGAGAAGGCGACGAGATTATCTTCGGGCAGGTCGGGGACATCGCTCGAGATAGCGATGGCAGGACGTACATGCTCGACGTGCAACGCAGCGAAATCCACGTTATAGAACCCGACGGGCAGTATGCCGGGACGATCGGACGCGAAGGTGAAGCTCCGGGCGAGTTTCGTATGGCGAGCGGAATGGCCTTTCTCTCCGACAGCGTCCTGTGCGTCACGCAAGTGGTCCCGGCCCGCGTCGTGCGCATGACGTCATCGGGGCGCGCGATGGCGGACCACCCGCTTGCACCAGAGTTCGTCGGGACCTTCATCAACGGCTGCGCCACGGTCGATGGCCGCCTCGCCATTTGCTCCGGTCAAACGGTCCAGGAGAAGAGCTACGTCGGATTCCGAACACGATACGGTGTGTTGGATGCGGCAGGTGACCTGATCAGCACGCAGTGGGAGCTGTTCC
>CAZCQM010000353.1:0-2255 GCA_964500785.1 uncultured bacterium | reverse complement strand
CCGCGGCTCGCGATCGAGCGCACGAACACGCCCGCGTCGCCCGCCGCGCGTACCATGCGGACACGGTCTCCGAGCACCGCGCCCCCCGAGAAAGGACTGGTCGGATCTTCCGCCACCACGCCGACCGTGAGGGCGGCCGCGCGAAACCGCCGCGTCAGCGCATCGACCAGGGTACTCTTTCCCGCCCCTCCGGGCCCGGTCAGGGCGATCCGCCGCGCGCGGCCCATGCGGGGGAACAGCGCGTCGAGCACCGCCTCCGCGTCGGCGCCCCCGTCCTCGACGACGGACATCAGCCGGGACGCCGCGAGGGCATCCCCGGCTTCGAAACGCGCGATCATCTTGCGGAAATCGGTCATGGGGTCCGAGGGGCCGCCCGGCCCGTCCGGCTCACGGCCGGACGGCGCCGAGCGCCAAAACTTGTTATGTTGATTCAAGTTACTGTACCCGCCCGGGCATGTCAACGCCGATCCCACCACCGGCACGGCCGGGCCGAATTGATGATTACACTATGATTTCACCGTGCCCCGCCGCGGTCAGCCGCGGTAGAGCGCCTTGATATTGCCCCACGTGGAGGACTGCGTGGCGGTCGGGCACGACACCGCCGACCCGGGCGAGGGCATGCACCCGGTCGGGACCGGGGGCTGCGCGCCCGTGTACGGGTTGAGGCCGTCGAAGATCACCCAGTCGCCGGTTCCGTTGGGGACCCGGCCCGTGGAGCGGTCATCCGCGACCTCCGCGCTGGCATAGGTATGCGCGTCGGCGACCTGGGGATCCGTGCCGCTGACGTCATACAGCGTGATGGTGTCGCCACCGTTGTTGAGACTCAGCCCGAACTGGCCGACTCCGTTCGCCGCCTGCCAGGCGACGACGTCGGAGCCGAAGTACACGCGCACCTCGCCGGCGGCCAGCGTTCCCGACAACGCGAAGCGATAGTCGGTTCCCGCGGACGCATCCGAGATGCGGTAGTTCGAGAGATCGACCGGCGACGACCCCGTGTTGATGACCTCGACCCACTCGTCGAGCTTGGGATCGACGGTTCCGTCACCGTTCCAGTCGGTGGCAGGATCGCCGAGCATCTCGTTCAGGCGGATCTGCGCGACGCCGGGAGACGCCAGCGCGGTCACGATCAGCAGACAGGAAATGAAAAAGGCAACGTACTTCATCCTCACATCCTCCTCCCATCGTCCCTTCCGTCGCCGGTGGCGGGATCGAACTCGACACACTGTAGCACGACGCGTGCGCGGTCGCAACACATTCGCGGCAAGAATCGTTCGTCGTTCTCGCCGGTAACGCGGTGGACACAACCGTCACCGCCGTTGCGCGCCTGCGATCGCGGCTCAGCGCCGCAGCTCGAGCTGCCCCTTGAGGATGTCCGTCGCGGTTTTCGGGTTGGCTTTGCCCCGCGTGCGCTTCATGAGCTGGCCGACGAAGAACTGCAACAGCTGCTCCTTTCCGGCCAGGTAACGCGCGACTTCGTCCGGGTGCGCGTCCAGCACCGCGGATGCCTCGCCCTCGAGGGCGACGTTGTCGCTGAGCTGTTCGAGCCCGAGGCGGGTCATGATGTGCTCGACCGAATCGCGTTCGGCGGACGCGTCGGCGCCCACCATCGCTTCGAACACCGTCTTGGCCGCCGTCGAGCTGAGGCGGCCCAGCGACTGGAGCTTGAGCAGCTCCACGAGCATCTTCGGCCCCACGCGCTCGCGGAAGGTGTCGATGCCGGCACGGTTCTCGTTCATCCACCGCAGCACCTCACCCATCACCCAGTTGCTCGCTGCCTTCGGGTCCGCACCCGACGTCACGACTTCCTCAAAGTAATCGGCGAGGTCGCGCGACCCGGTCAGCACGCCCGCGTCGTACGCCGGTAGTTTGTAATCCGATATGAACCGCGCACGGCGCGCGTCGGGCAGCTCGGGGAGCTGCGCGCGCACACGGGCGATCGTCTCCTCGTCCACGTGCAGCACGCGCAGGTCGGGCTCCGGGAAATACCGGTAGTCGTGCGCTTCTTCCTTGCTGCGCATCACGACCGCCTGGCCGCGCCCGGGATCCCACAGGAGCGTGTCGTGCGTGATACGCCCGCCGGCGTCGAGGATCTTCCCCTGGCGCTCGATCTCGAACTCGAGCGCCTGTTCGACCTGCTTGAACGAGTTGAGGTTTTTGACCTCGGTCTTGACACCGAACTCGCCGCTGCCGTGGGGGCGGAGGGAGATGTTGACGTCGCAGCGCAGGCTCCCTTCCTCCATGTTGCCGTCGCAGAT
>CAZCQM010000352.1:0-2270 GCA_964500785.1 uncultured bacterium | reverse complement strand
GCCGTCGCAAGCGGTTCCAGTTCTCGAAGCGCTAGTCGCTCCGCGGATCGTGCCGGGTGGCCGGCGCCGGAATCTCTGACATCACCAGGCAGTACCCGCCCGCGACCCGGGTCCGATAGACCCCGCGCGCGGGACAAATCACACATCGCGCCCCGAGCGGGCCGTCCCGGTGCTCCCGCGGATGCGGGGGTCGACGGTCCGGCGCGATGGAGGCTTAACCGAGATCCAAGGGGGTCCAATAATGGGTGAGCTCACCCTGCAGGAGCTTCTCGAAGCGGGGGTTCATTTTGGCCACCAGACCAAACGGTGGAATCCCAAGATGAAGCCCTATCTTTTTGCCGAAAAAAACGGCATTCACATCATCGACCTCGAAAAAACGCTCGCGTGCCTGATCGAGGCGCGTGACGCCATTCGCGAGGTCGTATCCCAGGGCAAGAAGGTGCTGATGGTCGGCACCAAGCCGCAGGCCAAGCACGCGATCCGCGACGAAGCGGAGCGCTGCGGCATGCCGTTCGTGACGGAGCGGTGGCTGGGCGGCACCCTGACCAACTTCAATACAGTGCGCAAGAGCCTGGGTCGCCTGGAATACCTGGAGAAGATGGAACAGGACGGCAGCATCAGCCAGTTTTCCAAACGCGAGGCGTCGCGTTTCGCCAAGGAAAAGGAACGCATCCTGAAGACGCTGGGCGGCGTTCGTGCGTTGACGGATCTGCCTGGCATGGTGTTCATCGTGGATACCAAGAAGGAGATCAACGCCGTCAACGAAGCACGCCGTCTGAACATCCCGATCGTGGGTATCGTGGATTCCAACGCCGACCCGGACGAAGTCACCTATCCGGTTCCGGGCAATGACGACGCCATGCGCGCCGTGGGCCTGTTCGCCCGCGTGGTTGCCGACGCATGCATCGACGGCCGGGCCAGATTCAGCGAGGGTCGGGACGTGTCGAGCGGTGACCCCGCCGAGAACAACGAAGAGCCGGCGGCCGGACAGTCCGTCGCGTGACGATAGAATCGAGGACGCAGTGGAGGGAACGATGCAAATCAGTGCGGATATGGTGAGAGAGCTTCGAGATCGTACCGGCGCCGGTATGATGGACTGCAAGAAGGCGCTGGTGGAGAGCTCGGGAGACGTCGAGAAGGCGATCGAGTTCCTGCGCATCCGCGGGCTGTCCAAGGCCGCCAGGGCCGCCGGGCGCGAGACGAGCGAGGGGCTCGTCGTGTCCTACATTCACCCGGGGAACCGCATCGGCGTGCTCATCGAGGTGAACTGCGAGACCGACTTCGTCGCGCGCACCGACGAGTTCCAGGGGCTCGTCCATAATCTCGCCATGCACATCGCCGCCGCTTCGCCGCTCGGCGTTTCGCGCGACGACATTCCGGCCTCACTCCTCGACAAGGAGAAGGAGGTCTTCCGGGCCCAGGCCGTCGAAGAGGGCAAGCCGGCGGCGGTGGTGGACAAGATCGTCCAGGGACGCGTCGAGAAGTTCTTCGCCGAAGCGGCCCTGATGGATCAGGTTTATGTTCGTGACCCGGACAAGAAGGTGCGGGACGTGGTCAATGAGGCCATTGCGAAGCTGGGGGAGAACATCAAAGTTGCCCGCTTCGCGCGTTTCCAGCTCGGCCAGTAGCTTTCCGGAGGTGTCGTCCTGAACGGCTTGAGGTTCCAGAGGATTCTGCTCAAGTTCAGCGGCGAGATTCTGGCCCGCGATGACGGGGGCGGCATCGATTTCGGCAAACTCGCGGGATACTCGCGGCAGATCGCCGAGGTCAAGGAGCTCGGGACCGAGATCGGCCTCGTGATCGGCGGTGGCAACCACCTGCGCGGGCACGATTCCAACGAAAACGGTATCGATCGCGTCACGGCCGACTACATGGGGATGCTCGCCACCGTGATCAACGCGCTCGCGTTCCAGAGTGCGCTCGAGCGCATCGGGGTCGACACCCGCGTGCTCACGGCGATCAAGATGGAGCAGCTCGCCGAGCCGTACATCAAGCGGCGCGCGATCCGCCACCTGGAGAAGGGGCGTATCGTGATCTTCGCCGGGGGCACTGGCAACCCCTACTTCACCACCGATACCGCCGCGGCCCTGCGGGCCATCGAGATCGAAGCGGACGTGGTCATGAAGGGAACCAAGGTCGACGGGGTATACGACGGCGACCCCATGCATGATCCCTCCGCGAAGCGATTCGTCTCACTCACCTTTATCGTCGTACTCAGCCGCCGGCTCAAGGTCATGGACGACAAGACCGACCGCGAAAGCGTGCTGGTG
>CAZCQM010000351.1:0-2286 GCA_964500785.1 uncultured bacterium | reverse complement strand
CGAAGTGGAGCCGCGCCGCGAGTTCATCCAGGAGAACGCGCTCGCCGTCAAGAACCTCGACGTTTGAGCGAGGAGGAACGGGTGCCCGCCCGCAGGCGCTCGCCGCGCCCGGAAAGCACCCGCCGCCCGTGACGCGCCCATCGCACGGAAGCCGCTACCTGGACTGGACGAAGCGCCGCGCTCCCGTCCGCTTCAACCTGGCGCGAAGCGGCGTGCCGCGCCTGGCGCTCGATCGCCTCTCCCCGTCACTCGACTATCTCCTCGCCGTCGACTCGCAGGACAACGGCTGGCCCCCGCTGCTCGACCGGCTGGCCGCGCGCTACCGCGTCACTCCGGCACACGTTGTGACGACGCACGGATGTTCGATGGCCAACCATCTCGCGTTCGCCGCTCTGCTCGAGCCGGGCGACGACGCCGTGGTCGAGACGCCCGTCTACGAACCTCTGGTCCGGCTGGCGGAATACCGCGGGGCGCGCGTGATCCCGGTCGCGCGGCGCGAAGAAGACGCCTGGCACATGGATCCGGACGCCGTCCGGCACGCCATGACGCCGCGCACGCGGGTCGTCGTCGTTTCCAACCTGCATAATCCAACCGGCGCGTTCGAGAACAACGAAACGCTGGGGAAAATCGCCGGTGTTGCCGCCGCCGCCGGTGCGTGCTTGCTGGTCGACGAAGTCTATCTGGAGTTCCTGCATGGTGCCGACGTCACCACCGCCGTTCACGCGGCGGAGAACATCGTGACCACGCGCAGCGTCACCAAGGCGTTCGGACTCGACACCCTCCGGCTGGGGTGGATCCTGGCGGAACCCGCGCGGGCGGACCGGATCCGCCGGCTCAACGACCTCTTCAGCCCCGGGACGGCCCACCCCAGCGAGCGCCTCGCCGCGCTGGCGCTGGACCGGGCGGACGACATCCTGGCCGACATGAACGCCTTGCTGAACCGCAACATCGCGCTTGTCGACGCCTTCGTCGGCGCGCACGCGGAACTCTCGTGGATCCGGCCGACTGCGGGCACGGTCGGGTTCGTTCGCGTCGAGGGAACCGACACCGCCGCACTTGCCGACCACTTCTACCGCACCCTCGGGCTCGCCGTAGTTCCCGGGCACTTCTTCGGCGCTCCGGGGTATCTCCGCATAGGATGGAGCCTCGACACCGACATTTTGAGCACCGCCCTCGATGCGTTCGAGCGCGGGCTTAGGACCCACCGGTAAAAGACTTCGCCGTGGCGGGGGCCGGAATTCCGGCCGCCTCCGGGCGCACCGCCCCGCCGCGGAGGGTTCGCGAAGACGAAACCAGCATTGGTGCAGACGACGGCTGCGAGGTTTGACAGGCCGTCGTCCCATGAACAGGTGTAAGAAGGTGCGTTTCCGGTCCGCGGCTGGTGCGGATCGGCAAGAGATGCATGAAGGAGAAATGATCGATCATGAACACACACAGGAACCGGCTGAGCGCACTCGTCATCGTGGCACTCATGATGGCCGCGTTCGGTATCGGAGTCACACTTCACGACAGCAGAACGACGAGTACCGCGGTGGCCAACGCGGAGACTGCGCAGAAGACACCCGCGCCGTCGAGCGACGCCCGCGCGCTCGCCACTCAGCTGAGCGATCTGTTCGAATCGGCGTCCAACGCCGTCGGCCCGTCGGTCGTTCCGATCTTCGCCGAGCAGTCGGAGGAGGTCGGCATGGGCAACAGCGACCAGTTGAGACAGTTCTTCGGCGACGACTTCTTCCACCGCTTCTTCGGTGTTCCCGATAACGGCGGCCAGTGGAAGCAGACCGTCCACAGCATGGGCTCCGGCGTCATCGTGAGCAGCGACGGGTACATCCTCACTAACAACCACGTCGTCTCCGGCGCCCAGAAGCTGACCGTCGCGCTCGACGACGGCAAGAAAGTCCCGGCCAAGATCATCGGGACCGATCCGCAGACCGACGTCGCGGTGATCAAGATCGACGAGAAGAATCTCCCCGTGGCCCAGCTCGGTAACTCGGACGACGTCCGCGTTGGCCAGTGGGTGATCGCCGTGGGCAACCCGTTCCAGCTGCTGCACTCGGTGACGGCGGGCATCATCAGCGCCACCGGACGCAGCTCCGTCGGCCTGGCGACCTACGAGGACTTCATTCAGACCGACGCCTCCATCAACCCGGGCAACAGCGGCGGCGCGCTGGCGGATCTCGACGGCAAAGTCATCGGGATCAACACGGCCATCACGAGCCCGAGCGGCGCGAGCGCGGGCATCGGCTTCGCCATCCCGATCAACATGGCCCGCCACGTGATGGATGCCTT
>CAZCQM010000350.1:0-2298 GCA_964500785.1 uncultured bacterium | reverse complement strand
GCCTCGCCCACCCCAACATCGTCCCGATCCACAGCGTCGAGGAAGCGCGCGGGCTGGTGTTCTTCGTAATGGGGTACGTGGATGGCGAGAGCCTGGGCGCATGGGTGCGGCGCGCGGGACCGCTGCCGCCGCGTGACGTGATGCGCGTGACGCAGGAAGTGGCGTGGGCGCTGGCGCACGCGCATGCGCGTGGGATCGTGCATCGCGACGTGAAGCCCGACAACGTGCTGCTCGAGCGCGATGGCGGGCGCGCGCTGGTGGTGGACTTCGGGATCGCACGCAGCGTGGATGCGGACACCCCGGCGTCGGGCAGCCATGCGGGGACGCCGCAGTACATGAGCCCAGAGCAGATCGCGGGCGGGACGGTTGACGCCCGGAGCGACCTGTACTCACTCGGCGTGACGGCGTTTTACGGCGCCACCGGTCGGTTGCCGTTCGAGTCGCACTCGACCGAGGGGTTCCTGACCAAGCATCTCGCCGAAACGCCGCCGTCGCTGGGCGACCTCGCGCCGTCGCTTCCCACCCGCTTTACCGCCGCCGTGGATCGATGCCTCGCGAAGGATCCGGATGCGCGGTTTGCGACCGCGGACGAGGTGGCGCTCGACGTCGAGGCGGCGCGCGGAGCGCTGGTGCGCGTGCCCGCTCCACTCCAGCGGTTCAGCCGCGAAGCGCTGGCCGTGGGCGCGGAAGCCGGTGGGTATCTCGTCGGTGTGGGTACCGTGATCGTGGGCTTCGAGGCCTTCCAGATCATCCAGGGCGACTTTCTGGGCATCATGCGCGCGATCGAGCTGTTCATGGTCACGGTGTTCGCGGGCCTCTCAGCGACACAGATCGCCCGGCTCCTCTCGATGACGCGCCGGCTCCTGCGCGAGGGATACGACCACCGCGCGCTCGCGGCGGCACTCACGCTGGAGGACCGCGCGGTCGCGGATGCCGAGGAACCGGAGCGGCGCACATGGCGCACGATCTGGCCGACGCTGACGGCGGGCCTCGCCGCTACCGGGCTCGGCCTCGCGGGCATGACCGTGAACACGGACTTCATGCAAATCGTCGGCACCGCCGTGACGATCGGCGCACCGCTCGTCACCGTGCGCCGACTGTGGGAGAAGCTCGGTCGTGGCAAGTTGTTCGGCAGCATGCTGCGCGGGAGATTGGGACGCTGGATGTTCCGTCTCTCGGGCGTCGGGCTGGAACCGCGCCAGATGCTCCCGGCGGCGGGGGAGCGGACCGAGATGGCCCTCGGCCACGCCGTGGATCAGCTCTTCCGCGGGCTGCCGGATGCACAGCGGGCCAAGCTCGGCGACCTACCCGCGCTGATCGCGCGACTCGAAGCCGATGCCCTGGCGCTGCGAGAGCAAGCGGGCACGCCGGAAGGCGCCGCGCGGCTCGCCACGGCGGTCGCCGCGCTGGAGACGGTCCGACTCGACCTGCTCAAGCTCCACGGCGGCACCGGCTCGGTGGACGAGCTGACGCGCGACCTGGATGCCGTGCGCGAGCTGGGCGAGCGCGTGGACGCGCAGCTCGAAGCACGCGGGGTGCTTGACGCTGCACGACGCACACCGTAGGCTTGCCGCCTCTCCGGCTTTCGAGGGCAGACCGTGCGCTACTACGCGAGCATCGCCGTTCTCTCGATCCTCGCCGCCTGCGGCGGCGACTCCGTGCAACAAGCCGCGACCTGTGCCCCACCGGTCGGTGAGGCCACGCTCGCCGTCCCCGGCGGCAACATCTGGTACAAGGTCTCCGGAACGGGGAAGGGGCTCCCCGTCGTGCTGCTGCACGGCGGTCCGGGTTTCTCCAGCTACTACCTGAAACCGCTCGAAGATCTCGGCGATGACCGTCTCGTGATCCGCTACGACCAGTTGGGCGGCGGCAAGTCGGATCGGATCAGCGACACGACGATGTTCACGATTGCGCACTTCGTGAACGAGCTGGACTCGTTGCGCTCACACCTGGGCTGCACGCAGTGGCACGTGTTTGGCCATTCCTGGGGGACGATCCTGGCGCTGGAGTACTATCGCGCGCATCCTGAGCACGTTGCGTCGCTGACGTTCGGCAGCGCCGTGTTCGATGTCCCGGCGTACGAGCGTCGCGCCAAAGAGCTGGTGGCGACGCTTCCGAATCGGACGCAGGCTGTCATTCGGAAGGCGGAGGCCGTGGGGGCGTTCCAGGATTCGGCGTATCAAGCTGCCATGAACGAGTTCTATGGCCTGTACCTGTTCCGTCACCCGGTGGAGGCCGACCTCGACAGCACCTTCGCGACGGCGAATGAAGCGATCTACAACTACATGCAGGGGCCGA
>CAZCQM010000349.1:0-2336 GCA_964500785.1 uncultured bacterium | reverse complement strand
TCTCGTCGGTCGGTGAGGAACGAACGAAGAACTGCGCGCCGTCGTGATCGAGAATGGTCCCGTCGTCGCCGACCGCGACGATCTCACCCCCGCCGCCGGCGACCGCCCAGAGATCAACCGCGGTGGCGGGGCTGGCGATCGTCCAGCTCGTCCCGTTCCCGTGCACGAAGAGCCCGTGCGGGCCGACGCCGACCACGGAGTCCGGCGACGCCGCCCACAGGCCGTAGACGGTGACGGCGGGCGGGAAGCCTGAGAGCTCGGACCACACGGGGGTGGTGTCCCTGGGCGGCGAGGTTGGTGCGGTTGCATCCTCGCCGCACGCGAGCACACCGAGCGCGGCGCCCAGCGCGCACGCGGATATCCACCGAATGAGGTGCCTGCTCATGAGAACGATTTTCGACCGGCGGTGCGGGCGGGAGAGGGGGGACGGTTCAATTGTATGCGGACGGCGCCGGCAGGGCAAGGACGGATCGGTCGCGTTTCAGTCGAGCGGAAACCGGAAGCCGGTGAGCCGCTCGCTCTCCTCCCACAGCCGGCGTTGCACGGCGGGGTCGTTGGATTCGCGCGTCGTCCCCATCGGACGGCAGTAGCGGAAGTATTTGCCCGTGACCCCCTCGACCTCGGGCGACGACGCGAGGTAGACGGGCGTTTCGGCGCCGTCGTCGGGTTGCTTGAAGAAGCGCTGCACGGCGTGGAAGGCCAGGTTCAGCACCGACGAGAAGTTGCGCAGCAGGTTGGTGTGAATGACACCCGGGTGGAGGCAGTTGGCGGTGACGCCGGTGGCGGCCGCACGCCTCGCCAGCTCGTAGGTGAACACGACGTTCATCAGCTTCGTATTGGCGTACATCTGCCAGCCGCGGTAGTCGTGCTCCATCTGCAGATCGTCGAAGTCGATGACGCCGCGGCTGTGCGCGGTCGAGGCCACGTTGACCACGCGCGACGGCGCGCTCGCGCGCAGGACGTCGAAGAGCAGGCCGGTCAGCAGGAAGTACGCGAGGTGGTTGACGAAGACCTGCATCTCGAACCCGTCGGCGGTGACGCGGCGCCGGCGGGTGAGAACGGCGGCGTTGTTGATGAGGACGTCGAGCCGGGGGTACTTGGCCTTGAACCCGTCGGCCAGCGCGCGGATCGCCCCCATCGTGGAGAGGTCCGCCACCAGGAGATCGGGCGCCGCACCCGGGACGGCGCGCGTGATGTCGTCGCGCGCCCGAATGCCGCGCTCCTCGGTGCGCGAGACCATGACGACGCGCGCGCCCATCGCGGCGAGCTTCTCCGCGGTGGCCTTGCCGATCCCCGAGCTCGCGCCGGTGATGAGGACGGTCTTGCCCTGCATGGAAACGTCCGCCATCTGGCGATCATAGCGTCCGGCGCGCCCCGCCGTCAGCGCCAAGTTGCCCCGTTGCGCACCGGGCGCTCCCGCGCTACAATCCCCGCATCCGAACCCGCCCGCACCCGCGTGCCGCGCAACGCCATGCCTCCCGACAAACCACGCGCCATCCTCCACGTCGACATGGACGCCTTCTACGCGTCGGTCGAGGTCATGGACGACCCGTCGCTCGCGGGGAAGCCCGTCATCGTCGGGGGCTCGGTGGAGACGCGCGGGGTGGTGGCGGCCGCGTCGTACGAGGCACGCGTGTTCGGCGTGCACAGTGCCATGAGCTCGTACCGCGCGCACACGCTCTGCCCCCACGGCGTGTTCATTCCGCCGCGCATGTCGCGCTACGTCGCGGTGTCGCGCGACATCCGCGCCATCTTCGAGCACTACACGCCGCTCATCGAACCCATCTCCATCGACGAGGCCTTCCTCGACGTCACCGAAAGCCGGGCGCTCTTTGGAACGGGAGAAGAAATCGGCCGCGCGATCAAGCGCCGCATCCGCGAGGAAGTCGGATTGATCGCGTCGGTCGGTGTCGCACCCAACAAGTACCTCGCCAAGCTCGCGAGCGACCTCGAGAAGCCCGACGGTTTCGTCGTCATCACGCAGGAAGAAGCCGAGGCGCGGCTGGCGCTGCTGCCGGTGGGGCGGTTGTGGGGTGTGGGCAAGGTGACGCAGGCGGCGCTGGAGAAAGCGGGAATTCACACCGTCGCGGATCTGACCCGCATGCCCGACGCCGCACTCGAAGCGATCGCGGGGTCCTACGCGCCGCGGCTGAAGCAGCTCGCGCGCGGCATCGACAATCGATCCGTCGTTCCCGACATGGCCGCCAAATCGATCGGGGCGGAGAACACCTTCGCCCGCGACATCGCCGACGCGGGCGAGCTGCGAACAGAGCTGGATGCGCTATCGGAGCGCGTCGCACGCCGTGCGCGCGCCGAGGGGATGGTCGGCCACACCG
>CAZCQM010000348.1:0-2348 GCA_964500785.1 uncultured bacterium | reverse complement strand
ATCAAAGTCGAGTTCCCGGCCGGCGCGCCCGAGCAGGAGGTGCTGAACTTCTGCGCGAACAACTACCTCGGTCTGTCCAGCCATCCGGAGACAATCAAGTCGGCGCACAAGGCGCTGGACGAGTGGGGCTACGGGATGTCCTCGGTGCGCTTCATCTGCGGGACGCAGCAGATCCACAAGCAGCTCGAGAGCGCCATCGCGGCCTTCCTTCATACCGACGATGCCATCCTGTACTCCTCGTGTTTCGACGCCAACGGGGGACTGTTCGAGACGCTGCTGGGCCCGGAGGACTGCATCATCTCCGACGAGTTGAATCACGCCTCAATCATCGACGGTGTGCGCCTGTGCAAGGCGGAGCGCATGCGCTACAAGAACAGCGACATGGACGATCTGGAGAAGTGCCTCAAGGAGGCGAAGAAGTTCCGCGTGCGCATGATCGCCACCGACGGCGTCTTCAGCATGGACGGATTCGTGGCGAAGCTCAAAGACATCTGCACGCTGGCGGAGAAGTACGACGCGCTGGTCATGGTGGACGACTCCCACGCGACCGGCTTCGTGGGGAAAACGGGGCGCGGCACGCCCGAGTTCAACAACGTCGTCGAAAAGGTCGACGTCATTACGTCCACGCTGGGAAAGGCGATGGGCGGGGCGTCCGGCGGGTTCACCACCGGTCGCAAGGAGATCGTCGAGATGCTGCGCCAGCGCTCGCGGCCCTACCTGTTCTCGAACTCGGTGGCGCCGCCCATCGTGGCGGCGTCGCTCGCCGTGCTCGCGCTCCTCGACAAGACCAGCGAGCTCCGCGACCGCCTGGAAGAAAACACGCGCTACTTCCGCACGGGCATGACGTCGGCGGGCTTCGACATCGTCCCGGGGTCGCACCCGATCACGCCCATCATGCTGGGGGACGCGAAGCTCGCGCATGACGTCGCCAAAGACATGCTGGCCGAGGGGATCTACGTCATCGGCTTCAGCTACCCGGTGGTGCCGAAGGGCAAGGCGCGCATCCGCGTGCAGATCTCGGCGGCGCACACCAAGGCCCACCTCGACCGCGCGCTCGACGCCTTCCGCAAGGTGGGGAAAAAGCACGGCCTGGCCGGGTAATAATTCAGCG
This sequence comes from uncultured bacterium, assembly GCA_964500785.1. Lineage (GTDB taxonomy): Bacteria > Krumholzibacteriota > Krumholzibacteriia > WVZY01 > JAKEHA01 > JAKEHA01. The sequence goes on along the minus strand of CAZCQM010000348.1, from coordinate 1,237 downwards.
GACAATTAAGTCCGAAAGCTGCTACACTTACAGGGTGATCCGCGTCTGAAGTTCACGCTCACTGCTGCTCGGACGGCGCGTCCGGGAGCGAGCCGCACGCCCCCACGTGCCTCCGATCGATCCCACCAGGAGGCGTACCATGAGAATTCCCCCCCTCACGAGAATCGCCGGCTTCGTCACCACCCTGTGCGTCGCGGGCGCCGCATCGGCGGTTCCTCTGACACCGGGCAGCCTGTGGAGGGCGAGCTTTGGAAGCACCGGGACGGACGATGGTTGGTCGGTTGCGGTGGACGGATCCGGGAACGTGTTCGTGACCGGCCAGTTCAGCGGTACCGTTGACTTCGGGGGTGGCGGACTGGTGAGCGCGGGAGGCACGGACATCTTTCTTGCGAAGTACGATGCGAACGGCGTGCACCTCTGGAGCCAACGTTTCGGAGATACCAGTGACGATCTCGGCAGATCGGTCGCGGTGGATGGATCCGGGAACGTGTTCGTGACTGGCGAGTTTGCGGGCACCGCCGACTTTGGCGGTGGCAACCTGGTGAGCGCGGGAGGCACGGACATCTTTCTTGCGAAGTACGACGCCACCGGCGCGAACCTCTGGAGCCAGCGCTTCGGGGCCACGCTGTCGGACTACGGCGTCTCCGTCGCGGTCGATGGATCCGGAAATGTGTTTCTGACGGGAGGGTTCTTCGACACGATCAATCTTGGCGGGAGCGACCTGACCGCAATCCCCACCCTTGTCGCCGGGTTCATTGCCAAGTTCGACCCGAGCGGAGTCCACCAGTGGAGCCAGGATTTCGGGGGCACGTCGATCAACCGCGGTAGCGCGGTCGCAGTCGATGGCTCGGGAAACGTACTTGTGACGGGCCTGTTCGGCGGAACAGCCGACTTTGGCGGCGGCAACCTGGTCAGCGCGGGCAGCTACGACATCTTCGTCGCCAGGTATGATGCGAACGGGACGCACGTGTGGAGCCAACGCTTCGGGGGCAGCGGCTCAGACAGCGGTTACTGGGTCGCGGTCGATGGATCGGGCAACGTGCTCCTCACGGGCTACTTTTCGCAAACGGTGGATTTCGGCGGAGGTGGCCTGACCAGCGCGGGCGGCCTCGACATTTTCGTCGCGAAGCTCAACGCGAACGGAGGGCACCAGTGGAGCCGGCGCTTCGGCGGCACGAGCGCGGACCTGGGCAATTGCGTGGCGGTGGACGCGTCCGGAAACGCGATCGTGACCGGT
>CAZCQM010000347.1:0-2356 GCA_964500785.1 uncultured bacterium | reverse complement strand
GGGGCGATCAAGGACACGGAGGGTCTCTTCAAGGTGGCGCAGGGGGGAACCTTCTTCCTCGACGAAATCGGCGAGACGTCGCCCACGATTCAAGTGAAACTTCTGCGCGTGCTCCAGGAGCGGGAAGTGATCCCGGTCGGCGGGACCAACCCCATCAAGGTGGACGTCCGGCTCGTCGCCGCGACCAACGCGGACCTGGAGAAGGCCATCAAGCAGGAGCGCTTCCGGCCCGACCTCTACTACCGCCTCAACGTCATCCCCGTTCACCTGCCGCCCCTGCGCAAGCGCCGGGAGGACATCCCGCTGATCGTCCAGCACTTCCTGAAGAAGTACAACGAGGACCTGCCGACGGAGCGACAGAAGGGGATCACGCGCGAGGCCATCGACGCGCTGATGGCCTACGACTGGCCGGGGAACGTCCGCGAGCTGGAGAACGTGGTGGAACGGGCGGTGATCCTCGAGGAGACCGATCAGATCACGGTGGAGTCGCTCCCGGACAAGATCCGGCAGCGCGAGCCCAACGCCCATCCCCTCATCACCGAGCGGGCCCAGGTGACGCTGGACGAGCTGGAGCGTGAGTACCTGGTGAAGGTGCTGAACGACACCAACTGGCAGAAGAAGAAAGCCAGCCAGATCCTGGGAATCAACGCGTCGACGCTGTATCGGAAGATCCAGCGCTATGGTCTGGACAAGGAGATGGAGAAGGCGCTTGTCGACGGCGACTGATGCTTCCCGGCAAACTGCACTTTGCTTTCGCATGGCGGAAGCGGAGCGGCCGGCCGGGCCGCCGCGCGCGTGGAGGAATCGGGAGAGACAGGATAACGTCCGAAGGAACAATAGGATACAGGTCGCGTAATCGGGGGAGAGGTTGGCATACGAATTGCCCATGCGTGGGACAGGATCGATAAACGATCCGGATGGTTACTCATCCAACGCGCAACAGCTAAATAGGAGGTTGTTCCGATGCGTAACAAGGGTTTCACTCTCATCGAGTTGATGATCGTGGTCGTGATCATCGGTATTCTCGCCGCTATCGCGATTCCGAACTTTATCAGCATGCAGTCGCGTGCCAAGGAAGCGTCGACGAAGTCGAACGCGCACACGTCCCAGCTGGCCGCCGAGGACTTCTCGGTCCAGAATGATGGCGTGTACGCGGGTAGCACGGCCGACGCTCTGACGAACGGCAACACGATGGTCGACCTGCTTCCGGGCGGGGCGCTGCTCACCAACCCGTTCTCGAAGGTCCAGGATTCGCCGGTCGACAACGCCGCAGCCGCGGCGGGTCAGGTTGGCTACACGCCGCAGGATCCCGACGGTGACGGTGTCTGGGACGGCTACATCATCGACGCGCTGGGCAAAGACGGCGCGACGGTCATCATCACGCTGTCGAGCGGTCAGTAAGCCGCAAGGCACACTCGTGATGTAGAACACGGGGCGGGAACCGCAAGGTGCCCGCCCCGTTTCGCGTCCCCCCGGATCGTATCGGTACAGAATCTGCAATGAAGCTTCCGGGCGGCGAATCCGCCCGGTTTCTGACCATGTCTATACTCGAGCTGCACGACATCCACAAGGCGTTTCGCCACGGGTTCTGGGGCATACGGACGCCCATTCTCCGCGGCGTCGACCTCTCGCTGCGCCCGGGCGAGGTGTACGGATTCCTGGGGCACAACGGCGCCGGAAAATCGACCACCATGAAGGTGATCCTGGGACTGCTCCGCCCCGACGCGGGGCACGTGAGCATCTTCGGCGAAGCCGGTGCCACGCGGCGCACGCGGGCGCGCATCGGCTACCTGAGCGAAGAAGTCGGTCTGTACCCGCAGATGACGGGGCCCGAGATGCTGTCCCTGGTCGGGCGCCTGTTCCGGCTCTCGCGCGCGGAGACCCGCACGCGGACGGCCGACCTGTTCGAGCGCGTCGGCCTCGCGGACAAGGCGGCGGTCAAGATCCGGCACTATTCGAAGGGCATGCGCCAGCGGCTGGGAATCGCGACCGCGCTCATGAACGACCCCGAGCTTCTGTTGCTCGACGAGCCCTACAGCGGTCTCGACCCCGTGGGTCGCAAACAGTTCCGCGAGCTCCTCCTCGGGCTCAAGGCGCGGGGGAAGACGATCATGATGAGCTCGCACATCGTTCCCGACGTCGAGGCGGTCTGCGACCGCGTGGGGATTCTGAGCGGCGGGAAGATCGCGCGCGTCATCGACCTCAACGAGATCTACGCCGACGAGAGCGGCGACGTGGAAGTGACGTTCGCGGGCGTCGATCGGAGCCGCCTCCAGGCGCGCGACTACGGCGGGCGCGAGGTGATCGCGGGCGACGCCATCACCATCATCCGTTGCGGTGCGGCGAAGCTCAAGGA
>CAZCQM010000346.1:0-2380 GCA_964500785.1 uncultured bacterium | reverse complement strand
CTCGGCGATCTCCAGCGCCTGCTCGCCGGTATCAGGCTGCGAGATGAGAAGGTTGTCGATGTCGACGCCGATCTTCTTGGCGTAGCCCACGTCGAACGCGTGCTCGGCGTCGATGAACGCCGCCAGGCCGCCGCGCCGCTGTGCGTTGGCGACGATCGAGCTCGTGAGCGTCGTCTTCCCCGATCCTTCCGGACCGAAGACCTCGACGATGCGGCCCCGCGGCACGCCGCCCACACCCAGCGACAGATCGAGCGCGAGGCTGCCGGTCGGGATCACCTCGACCGGAACGATGGCGTGATCCGCACCGAGGCGCATGATCGATCCCTGGCCGAACTGCTTTTCGATCTGCTGCATGGCCAGATCGATCGCCTTCGCCTTTTCCTCGGACTTGACCTGTGCCGCAACCGTCTTGCTTGTGCTTGGCATTGCTGTCCCCCTTCGAAAACCGAGTGGCTGGCCCATCCCCTCCGCACCACACTCCCGCGTCCAGCCGCTCGCGGGGCGTGAATTCCGTGCGCCTAACCGACGTGCGGGCGAATAGTAGCACCGACCGCGGCGACATGGCAAACTCTTTGACCGGCGAATAGGGGGCGTCCGTACGCCACAAACGGCGTCTGCGGATGTCCACGCCGTCGACGAACCGTCACCGCGGTGGACGGTCGCGCGGCGGGGTCGTCAGGCCAGGGGAAAACGGCGCACGACGGAATAGGTGGCGCCCGACCGCGCCAGCCGGCTCTCCATGAGCTCGAACGAGGCGATGCGCACCATCCGGCGCGGGAGCGCCGGCACCGCGGCGAGCCGCGACGTGACGGCGGCGGGCAGGCGATCCTTGACGCGTGCGACGGTCACGTGGGCATGAAACGCGCGCTGCTCGCGCTCCACGCCCACCGCCTCGTGGAGCGCGGCATCGACGTCGCGCGCGATGGCGGCGGTCTCGTCGGCGCCGCCGCCGACGCCGAAGAAGAGTACGCGGGGGGCGCGCAGGTTGGGGAAGGCGCCGAAGCCGCCCAGCGCGAGGTCGAAGGCGGCGTGCCCGGGTGCCACCGACGCGAGCGCCGCCACGACGCGGTCCGCGTCGACGGGCGCCGTCTCGCCCAGGAACTTGAGCGTCACGTGCCACGTGGCGGCGTCGGCCCAGCGCCACGGAGGATCGGTCACGGGAAAGTGGTCGATGGCGTCGCGGATGTCGCCGCGAACGGCGTCGTCGAGATTGATGGCGACGAACAGGCGCATCGCCGTCACGCGCGGCACAGGCGGTCGTGGAGGAGCCAGAGAGCGGCGTGCGACGCGCGCGCGCGCACGGCGGGGCGGTCGCCCGGAATGATGAGGCGCTTCACCTGGATCCCACCGTCCCAGGCGAGGCCGACGAACGTCAGTCCGACCGGCTTCTGCGGCGTGGCGCCTCCCGGCCCCGCGATCCCGGTGGTCGCGATGCCGTAGGTGGCCCCGGCGCGGCGGCGGATGCCGTGCGCCATCTCCGTGCACGTCTCCTCGCTGACCGCACCGAACTCCTCGATGGTCTCCGCCCGCACCCCGAGCAGCTCGGTCTTGCTCGCGTTGGAATACGCGACGACGCCGGCCAGAAAATAGTCGCTCGATCCGGCGTGATCGGTGAACAGGTGGGCGATTCCGCCACCGGTCAGCGATTCCGCCACCCCGACGGTCTCCCTGCGCCCCGCGAGCCGGTCGCCGACCACCTTCGCCAGAGCGCGATCGCCGCGTTCGTAGTACCGGCTTCCGATCCGTTCCTCCAGGCGGGCATGGATGCGGTCGGATTCGGTGTCGAGCGCCGTGGGGTCGGCGCCGGTGCGCTGGGTGAGGATCACGTCGACCCCCGCCACCGACGGCAGCCACGACACCGTGTACGCGCCAAGCCGCGTCGTGTCGGGCGCGAGTATCTCGAAGAGCTGCGATTCCGCGATACCCGTGGTGCGGAACATGTCCACGCGGACCGGCGGTCGCTGGAAGATGGCGTCGAGGCGCGGTACCACCGACGCCTCCACCATCGGGCGCAGCTCCGGCGGGGGGCCCGGCAGCACGAAGACGTCGGCGCCGGACGATTCGACGCGGAATCCCGCCGCCGTCCCGAGCGCGTTGGGGATTATCTCGGCGCCGCGCGGGAAGTACACCTGGCGCCGGTTGGAGTCGGTCGCCACGCGCCCCCGCGACTGGAAGAACGACACCAGGGCGCGCCACTCGTCGTCGTGGAATTCGAGCGTCGCGCCGGTTGCTTCAGCGACACCCTCGCGCGTCACGTCGTCGTCGGTGGGACCGAGCCCGCCGGTGAGGATGATGGCGCGCGCGTGCGGGAGCCGCTCACGCAGCACCGCCGCGACCCTGGCTGCATCGTCGCCGACAACGTGGGCGAGGCCCACGCGCG
>CAZCQM010000345.1:832-2387 GCA_964500785.1 uncultured bacterium | reverse complement strand
ATCGTCCCGAGCTTCTTCGCCGGGTGGTTGACCTCGGAGCTGGCGGTGCATCACTTCGCCTGGCAGCTCGGCGCCACGATCATCTTCGTCTGGCTGGGCGCCCTTGCGGCATGGCCAGGCTGGGTAGGGCTCTTCCTCACGTTCGGATCGTGGGCGGCGCTCCTGGCGCTAGTGCGGGTCGCGAGCAGCAGCGAGGGGGTGATCGAGAAAGCTCTCGCCGACGGCCTCGGCCCCGGGTGGGAGGAGGAGGTGCATTTGGTGCCCGACCGCGGGCGGTCTTCGCGGCTGGTCCTGCCGTTCTTCTTCGGCGACCCACGCGTCAGCGTCCGTCGCGACCTTCGCTATGCCGACGGAGCCGGCCGCCGGCATCTTCTCGACGTGTACGTCCCGCGCGATGGGGCGCGGCAAGCGCCGGTGCTGTTGCAGGTGCACGGCGGCGGGTGGGTGATCGGCAACAAGCGTCAGCAGGCGCTGCCGCTGATGACGCATCTGGCCGCCCGCGGCTGGGTGTGCGTCGCGGCGAACTACCGGCTCAGTCCGCGGGCGACGTTTCCCGACCATCTCGTCGACCTGAAGCTCGCCATCCGCTGGATCCGCGCGCACATCGCCGAACACGGCGGCGATCCGGACTTCCTGGCGGTCACCGGCGGCTCGGCGGGCGGCCATCTGTCCGCACTCGTCGCCCTGACGGCCAACGATCCCGAGTATCAGCCGGGCTTCGAGCAGGTCGACACGTCGGTGCGCGCCTGCGTTCCCTTCTACGGCATCTACGACCTGGCGAACCGCTTCCGGCATGCGCACTTCGACGGCTTCGAGCAGTTCCTCGGCCGCTTCGTGCTGAAGAAGCGCTTTGCGGTGGATCCGGAGGCATTCCGCAAGGCCTCGCCGGTCGATCGCGTGTCCGCGCAGGCACCTCCGTTCTTCGTCATCCACGGCACGCACGACAGCCTCGCGCCGGTCGACGAGTCGCGCCGCTTCGTCGAAGCGTTGCGCGAAGAATCCCGCGCCCCGGTGGTCTATGCCGAAATCCCGGGCGCGCAGCACGCATTCGAAGTCTTCCACTCACTGCGCACCGAGCACGTCGTGCGCGGCGTGGAGCGTTTCCTCGCCTGGGTGTACTCGGAGTACACCGCCGCGCGAGCGCGAGAGGGCGAAGGCGTCTGAATCGCGGCGAGACGCTTGAATCTCCCGTCCCCTTCGCATCACGCGCGCCAGGTATGGTTTGCATGATGTCTGGCATCCTCCAAAATGACCTTGCGCCGTCGTACGCGTCGCGTGGGAGGGAAGCGGCCCCAAGCTGCGCGGTTAGAAGGCCGGCGGGCAGCATTGTCGCGTACTGATGCATCTATCTGCGTGGGAGGGGAGAATGACTGGATCGGTCCGAGGAAGGGCGGCCGGGCGGTGCGGCGTCTTCGTGCTCGGCCTGGTTTCGTTCATCGCCGGCAGTGCCGGGGCTGTCGCGGCCGGTACGAACTACTGGAGCACCGGCGGACCGGAGGGGCGGGAGGCGACGGCCATCGCCGTCGATCCCACCCTGGCGGGTACACTCTACGCG
>CAZCQM010000345.1:0-822 GCA_964500785.1 uncultured bacterium | reverse complement strand
TCAAGAGCGTCGATGCGGGTGTGAGCTGGACGCCGACCCATCTCAACGAGCCGTTCCTGACGATCGACGCACTGGTGGCCGCCGCCGGTCCTCCCACCGTTCTCTTCGCCGCCGGTAGCTTCGGCGTGCAGAGAAGCGAGGACGGCGGCGAGAAATGGGTCGTGGCCAACGACGGATTCGGCTCGACCTACGTGCAGGCGCTGGTCGTCGACCCCGGCGACAACCGTATCCTCTACGCCGGAACGTACCGGCCGTCGGGTACATTGCCGTCCGGCGTGTTCAAGACCATCGACGGCGCCATGAAGTGGAACACCACGGGCCTGTCCAACTCCCACGAGGTCTCCACCATCGTCGTCGACCCGCGCGACACGGACGTGGTGTACGCCGTCGACCGCCAGATGCTCGTGCGAAGTGCCGATGGGGGCGCGACGTGGTCCCCGGTCGAGCGCTTCCGTTTCGGCACGGCAGGGGCGCTGACCGCGGCCGGGAATGCCACGCGTAGCGTCGTGTACGTCGTGGTCGATGGAACGGTCTATCGCAGCGCCGACGCGGGGCGGACGTGGACGGGAGGCAACGCCGGCCTCCTGGGCTCGGTGATGCGCCTCGCTGCGGATCCCGTGGTGACGTCGACGGTGTACGCGGGCACCGAGAAGGGCGTCTTCAAGAGCACGGATGGCGGGGTGAGATGGGCTCGCCTCAATGCCGGGTTGGCCGGGGAGGGCGTCGCCGACCTCGTCGTCGATCCGCGCAATCCTCGCGTGCTCCACGCCGCAACCTCCGCGGGGGTCTACTCACTCACCCAGGACGCCATCTTCTCCTGCA
>CAZCQM010000344.1:0-2397 GCA_964500785.1 uncultured bacterium | reverse complement strand
GTCGTCGCTCGTGTCTGCCGCCCGCCGGCCCGCCGGCCCGCCTGTCCGCCCTTCTCGCCCTTCTCGCCGCAGCCTGCACGGGCAACCCCCGCACCCCCGTCGTCGTCTACTCCCCGCACGGGCCCGAGTTGTTGGGGATGGTCGAGGAGCGGTTCGAGGCGGAGAATCCGGATATCGACGTCCGTTGGCTGGATATGGGTTCGCAGGACGCGCTCGACCGGGTCCGGTCCGAGCGGGCCAATCCCCAGTGCGACGTGTGGTTCGGTGCCCCGTCGATGCTGTTTCAGCGGGCGGCGGACGATTCGCTGCTCGCGCCGTATCGCCCGAGCTGGGCCGACGCGGTACCCCCGCGAGCCCGCGGTCCGGACGACCTCTACTTCGCCGCGTACGAGACGCCGGCGGTGATCGCGTACAACTCGCACGCGGTCTCGCGCGAGGAGGCACCGAAGGATTGGGACGACGTGCTGGCCCCCAAGTGGCGCGGCAAGATCTTGATTCGCGACCCGCTCGCGTCGGGCACGATGCGCGCCATCTTTGGGATGGTGATTCTGCGCGGTATCGCGGCGACCGGCGACACCGCCGCGGGGTTCGATTGGCTCCGGCGGCTGGATGCGCAAACGCGCGAGTACACGATCAACCCGGCCCTCCTGCACCAGAAGATCGTGCGCGAAGAGGGCCTGGTCTCGCTCTGGGATCTCCCAGACGTGCTCGTCGAAGCGTCGAAGGGTGAGCCGTTCGCGTTCACCCTGCCCACCAGCGGCACCGCGGTCATCGAGGACGCCGTGGCGCTGGTACGGGGTGCACCACACCCAGATGCTGCTCGTCGGTACATCGACTTCGTCGGGTCCATGGAGGCGCAGCTCATGGCGGCGCGGAAGGCCTATCGGCTGCCGGTCCGCACGGATCTGCCCGACGATTCCTTGCCGCAATGGGCCCGCGACGTGCGCGCCCACCTGGTGGTGGAGCCCATGGACTGGCGCCGCTTGGCCCGCGATGGAGACGCCTGGATGCTGTGGTGGGATCGGCATGTCCGCGGTCGAGGGGGCCGGTGACCGAGACACCGTTCCTCGAGTTGCGCGACGTCACCAAGCGATTTCCCGAGCACGTCGCGGTCGAGCATCTCTCCCTGTCCGTTCCCCGCGGTCGGCTCCTCGCGCTGCTTGGGCCCAGCGGCAGCGGGAAGACCACGACGCTTCGCATCCTCGCAGGGTTCGAGCGTCCCGACGCCGGAACGGTCGTCGTGGACGGTGTGGACGTCACGCCGCTCACGCCGGCGGCGCGCCGCATCGGCATGGTGTTCCAGCATTATGCCCTGTTCCCGCACCTGAGCGTCGGTGAGAACGTGGCCTTCGGGATTCCGCGCGTGCCCGATCGGGCGGCGCGGGTGCAACGCACGCTGGCGTTGGTGGACCTCGCGGGGTTCGAGCCACGTCGCATCGATGGGCTCTCAGGCGGGCAGCAACAACGGGTCGCCCTGGCGCGGGCGCTCGCGCCGGAACCGAAGCTGCTTCTGCTCGACGAGCCGCTCTCGAACCTCGACCCCGCGTTGCGCGAACGCACGCGTCGCGAGCTACGCGGCGCGCTCGACGCGGTCGGCATCACGACCGTCCTGGTGACGCACGAGCAGGAAGAAGCATTCGCCCTGGGTGACGTGATCGCCGTTCTGCGTGACGGTCGATTGGAACAGGTGGGTACCGCTCGGGACCTCTACGAACGGCCCGCGACGTATTTCGTCGCGACGTTCGTGGGGAGGGCGTGCACCGTGCCCGGTATGCTCGTGGCGCCGGACCGCGTCCGCGTGGCCGATGAAGTGGAATGGCCGGTGTATGCTCCCGTGCCCCTCGCGCCGAGTAGCCCCGTCCGGGTCGTCGTGCGACCGGAGGCGTTGCGTTTCGGGGCAGATGAGGGAGTCGCCGGGACGGTGCAGAGCCGTCGGTATCTTGGCGGCCGCGCCTTGTTCGCCGTCGAGACGGCGGTGGGGAATCTCGAGGTGGAGGCGCCATCGGACGCCGCGGGGGTGGGCGACCGCCTGCGCGTGATGGCGATGCGAGCGTGCGCGTTCCCGAGGGGGGAACGATGAGCCGACGGCCGCGCGGGGTGTTGCTGGTAGTCGCCCTCGCCTGGCTCGTCGCCTACCCCTTGCTGCTCGTCGTGCTGGATGCGTTTCGCGCGAACGGTGCCTGGACCCTCACCAATGTCGGCGCGTTCGCGCATGACGCGCGGGAATGGGAGGCGCTCTGGAACAGTCTGTGGATCTCGTTCGCCAGCGTCGTCCTGGCGGGAGCGATCGGGATTCCGCTGGCCTTTGTGTTCGAGCGCTTCGACTTCCCCGGTCGACGCATCCTCGGTGGACTGGTAGCGCTACCGGCCGTGCTGCCGCCACTCGTGGGCGTGATT
>CAZCQM010000343.1:0-2447 GCA_964500785.1 uncultured bacterium | reverse complement strand
GAGGGCACGATCGTGGGGACGTTCCAGTACATGTCGCCCGAGCAGCTGGAGGGGAAGGAAGCGGACGTGCGCAGCGACGTGTGGGCGCTGGGGTGTGTGCTCTACGAAATGGCAACGGGCAGACGCGCGTTCGCGGGCAAGAGCCAGGCGTCGCTGATCAGCTCCATCATGGGCAGCGAGCCCGAGTCGATCTCCCAGATCGCGCCCATGACGCCGCCCGCGCTGGATCGCCTGGTGCGCGCGTGCATCGCCAAGGACCCGGCCGACCGCATCCAGAGCGCGCACGACATCAAGCTCCAGCTCTCCTGGGTCGCCGAGGGCGGATCGCAGGCGGGCGTGCCGAAGCCGCTCGCGAAGAGACGACGCAGCCGCGAACGGCTGGCGTGGATCGTGGCAGGAGCGGCGGTGACCGCCGCCGCCGCGCTCGCGTTCGTGGCGATGCGCCCGCGTCCGACCGAACCGCCCGTGCACGCGTTCATCCAGCCGCCGCCGGGTGTGCTCTTTTCCTCGAGCACCGACAAGCCGCTCCCGCTCGCGATTTCCTCTGACGGATCGACCATCGCCTTCTGCGCGCGCGACGGAGAGGGGCCGGACGTACTCTGGGTGCGCTCGCTGGGGGAGAACGACGCGCGTGCCCTCTCGGGAACCGAGGGCGCGGAGGGCCCGTTCTTCTCCCCGGACGGGCGGTCGCTGGGATTCTACGCGGATGGCAAGCTCAAGCGCATCGACGTCGCCGGCGGGCCGGTGATCGATCTGGTGGATGATGTCGATCCCCGCGGCGGCACATGGAATCGGGACGGCGTCATTCTCTTCACGCGCGGCTCCTTCGGTCCCGTCTATCGGGTGGCCGCGGACGGCGGCACGGTGACGGCGGCGACCACACTGGACAGTACGCGCGAAGAGGCGACCCACCGCTACCCGATGTTTCTGCCCGACGGCCATCACTTCCTTTACCTCGCGCGTCGCGCGGGCGCGGGCGCCGGCGAGAGTCCCGTCATCTACGCGCAGGAGCTCGGGACGAACGACCGGAAGCCGGTTCTGGAGGTCGCCTCCAACGTGATGGTTGCCTCCGGATACCTCATCTACGTGCGCGGCACGGTGCTGGTCGCACAGCGCTTCGACACCGGCTCGCTCAAGGTCGACGGTCCCGCGGTGCCGCTGGTCGACGACGCGCGCATGGACGAGCGCTTCAGCCGCGGCGTGTTCGCAGCCTCGGAGAACGGCGTGCTGGTGTGCATGACCGGCAACAATCAGACGCGGACGCAGTTGCGTTGGCTCGACCGCGCGGGCCGGCCGCTTGGCGACGTCGGCGATCCGGCCGACTACACCTACGGCGGAACGCCGAACCTTTCGCCCGACGGAAAGAGTGCGGTGCTCGCCATCGCGAACCGTGAGCGGGGCACGTCCGACGTGTGGCTCGTGGACCTCGACAGCGGCCGCCGACGCAAGCTCACCGTGGATACGGCCGATCACCCGCACGGGATCTGGCTGGCGGACGGGAAGACGGTCGCGGTGACCACCCACGACGCCGGTGGCAGCGGCGTGGATGCGATCTCGATCGATGGGACGAAGTCGTGGCGGATCGTGGCGGCGACGGATTACTCATGGCCGCTCTCGTCGTGGGGGGATCTCCTGTTGTTCTCGCCCGAACGGGCCGGCAGTCAGCGCTCCAGCGATATCTTCAGCATTTCCATCTCCGGGGACGGGAAGCCCCAACCGTTCGCCGTCACGCCAGCGAACGAGTTCCATGCGCAGTTCTCTCCCGACGGCCGGTTCGTGGTCTACACGTCGGACGAAACCGGGCGCACCGATGTCTTCGTCGCCGCGTTTCCGCAGCCCGGTGGGCGCTGGCAGGTATCGCCGGCCGGTGGCACCGAGCCGCGCTGGACGCGGAACGGCCGCGAGCTGGTCTACGTCGGCCCGCAGAACGACGTGATCGCCGTCGAGGTGGATGAGTCGCCGCGGGGATTCCAGACCGGCGCGGCGCAGACGCTCTTCCGCTTCCACGGGGCCGGCGGCCAGCGGCGCTACGATGTCTCGGCGGACGGGAATCGCTTCCTGGTGACGGTCCCGCTGGCGGAGGACCTCGCCTCGCCGGTGACGGTCATCACCGACTGGACGCGGAAGATGGAGGCGCGCTAGTCCGCCATGCAACTCACCCCCGGCACCCGACTCGGTCCCTACGAAATCATCGCCCCGCTCGGCGCGGGCGGCATGGGCGAGGTTTTCCACGCCCGTGACACGCGCCTCGGGCGCGACGTCGCCATCAAGGCCCTGCCGCCGGAGTTCGCGCAGGATCCGGAACGCCTCGCTCGTTTCGAGCGCGAGGCCAAGCTGCTCGCATCTCTCAGCCATCCCAATATCGCGGGTATCCACGGGCTCGAAGAAGTCGACGGCCGGCGCTACCTGGTGCTCGAGTTCGTGGAGGGCGAGACGCTCGCCGCGAG
>CAZCQM010000342.1:0-2451 GCA_964500785.1 uncultured bacterium | reverse complement strand
TGCGCCGTCAAGATCCTCCGCGAGCGGATGCGCTCGGACAAGACCGCCATCAAGCGTTTTCTGCGCGAAGCGGACTACGGCACGCGGGTCCAGCATCCCAACGTCGTGACGACCTACGACTACGGCCAAGCCGACAGCCTGTACTACTTGGCGCTCGAGTGGGCGGAGGGAGAGCCGCTCGCCGATTACGCGCAACGCGCCGGCCCCATGGACGCAGTGACCGTCGCGCACGTCATGACGCAGCTGGGCGGGGCACTGGCGGCCGCGCACGCGGTTGGGATCATCCACCGCGATCTGAAGCCCGAGAATATCATGTATGACGCGCGGACGCGCACGCCGAAGCTCCTCGACTTCGGCATCGCGCGCGACGCGCAGGAGGACCCGTCCGAGCGCCTCACGCGCACGGGGTTCTTCGTGGGGAGCCTCAACTACGTCGCCCCCGAGGCCCTCTCCGGCGCGCTGGTCGAGGAAGCAGCGGACATCTACAGCCTCTCGACGATCGCCTACTACCTGCTCACGGGCGAGCACCCGTACACCGGTCGCTCCCCCCGCGAGATCTTCTCGCAGTTGCTGCGGGACCCGCCCCGGCCGCTGCGACAGACCGCGGTTGGTGCGCGACTCTCGCCGGCCGTCGAAGCGGTCATCATGCGGGGTCTGGCGCGCGAGCCGAGTGAGCGGCACCCCAGCCCCGAAGCATTCGCCGAGGCCCTGGCACGCGCGGCCGCGGACGGAACGGCCCCGAGCGCCACGCCGGCGCCTGGAGCGGCGAAGACCGAGGGCGGCCTGCTCGGCAATCTCCGCTCGATCTTCGGGCGCAAACGCGGCGGATGACCGGGGCGCCGCGCGCGGAGTTGATCGCGCTGCTCCGTGAGCGGTCGTTCCGGCGCGGCACGTTCACCCTGACCTCCGGCCGCCAGTCCGAGTTTTACGTCGATGCGCGCCCGACGACCATGTCGGCGCGCGGCTTGTCGCTGATCGGCGCACTTGGGCTCGAGGCGATTCGGCAGGCTGGGTGGCAGCCCCAATTAGTAGGCGGGCTCACTCTAGGGGCGGACCCGGTGGCGTACGCCATCGCCGCCGCCAGCGACCGCTCACCACCACGCATCGATGGCTTCACCGTGCGGAAGGAAGCCAAGGGGCACGGGACGGGCCGCCAGATCGAGGGACCGTTCGAGAAGGGCGCCCGGGTGGTGGTGGTCGAGGACGTCATCACCACCGGCGGTTCGGCCCTGCGCGCCGTCGAGGTCGTACGGCGAGAGGGCGGACAGGTAGTCGGGCTCCTCGCGGTCGTGGACCGGCAAGAGGGAGGCCTGGAGGCGCTCGCCTCCTCTGGTTGCCCCGTGGTCGTCCTCGTCCGCCTCCAGGATCTCACGACCTGACGTCGTCGTTCCCTCCGAGCGGCCCGGCGGGCAGTCCGGGTGCCGATGTTCCCTGGCCTTCCAGGGGGTGAAAGGCCCGCAAGGCCGTTCGGTAGGGAACGATGAGGCGCTCGACGAACTCGTCGACCGCTCGCGCAAACGTCATCGTGCGCCGGAATTCGATTGCCGAGAGCCCGGTGACGGTACGGAGGTGCCGGCCGAAGCCCTGCGGCGATGAATACTCCAGTTGATGGGCCGCATCGGCGACCGAGAGGCCGCGCGTTTCGAGTAACGCGGCGACGTACACGAGCCGGAGGTGCGCGAGGTACCGCTTCGGCGACGGGAGCCCCGCCCGGAAGAACCGTGACACGAACGTGCTCGGCGGGAGGTGATAGCGTTGGCACAGGCTGCGTACGGTGCTGATCGCCGGAGCGAGCCTGACCAGGGTCGCGAAGCAGAATCGACAGTCCACAGGAGTGTCCTCCAGTTCCGGCATCACACGAGCCAGAATGGTCGCCGAGACCGGCGATGCCGGGTGCGTCAGCAGCTCGCGCAGGGCGCGCCAACCGTCGCGCTGGCTCAGGTCCACGACCGTCCGCACGCCGGACGCCCCAAGCTCCAAGAGGCGCTCGGACGACCGCACATCGTGCTGGGATACCACCGCGACAGCCCGAACCGCGGGAAAGGCCTTCACGAGGCCAGCCACCGCGGGAACGTGATCCGACGCCAGATACCCAGTGGAGAGCAAGACGGCGTCGACTGGACGTTCCCGCACGGCGCGGATGGCATCCACTACCGAATTGGCGTGGATCGTCGCGAAGTGTCCTCCCGCCGCCGCATCCACGCGGTACCGGTCTACTGGATCTAGGACCGTCGCGACCGT
The DNA here is from genome assembly GCA_964500785.1 of uncultured bacterium. GTDB lineage: Bacteria > Krumholzibacteriota > Krumholzibacteriia > WVZY01 > JAKEHA01 > JAKEHA01. The sequence continues at coordinate 210 of CAZCQM010000342.1, read as the reverse complement.
CGGTGGGGCTTCCCCGATGCGCACAGGCAGTCTCCCGGCTGCGGATGCGGAAGACTCGTCGGCGTGCATCAACGCGGGCTCAAAGGTGCCGCAGCGGCGGTCTACGGCAGAGCCGGGCAGACGCGCGACGTAGTGTTTCTACGCAGCAGACGGAGCTATCTTGCCTGGTGTGGAAGCTGGTGGGGTGGACGGTCACGGCCCGCCGCGTGC
>CAZCQM010000341.1:0-2455 GCA_964500785.1 uncultured bacterium | reverse complement strand
ACAGGTGAAGTCCGGCAACCGATCGAGGGCCAGGTTCACCGTGCCCGAGCTGCCGCGGAACTTGTAGCGCCGGATCTGCGACACGAAGGTGTCGTCGAAATGGGATTCGCCCACGAGGCCCAGAAACGTGCGGTTGGGATCGGCGTTGGAGAGGACGACGTCCGCGGTGATCTCGTCGCCGTTCTCCAGGACGACGCCCCGGGCACGCCCGTTCTTGATGAGGACGCGCGCCACCGGTGCACTGGTCCGGATCTCGGCGCCGTGCGCCTGCGCCGCGGCGGCGATGGCGAGGCTCAGCCCGCCCGTGCCACCCTTCGAGAACCCCCAGGAACGGAACGCCCCGTCGATCTCCCCCATGTAATGATGGAGCAGCACGTACGCCGTACCCGGCGAGCGCACGCCGAGGAACGTCCCGATGATGCCACTGCACGACATGGGAGCCAGCAGCGTGTCGGATTCGAACCACATCTTCAGGAAATCCACCGCGCTCATGGTCAGGAGCTGTGTATGCAGCTCCATCATGTCGGGACCGAGCTCGCGCAGGTGGCCGACGAGCCCGGCGATTCGCGCCAGCTCCGACGGCTTCAGCGAGCTCGGATCGGGCGCGGGCGAATCGATGATTCGTTTGACGAAGAAGCCCACCTTCGTCATCGCCAGAGAGAACTCCGGATAGATCTCCGCGTCCTTCTTGCTGAAGTTCGCGACTTCGCGGCGCGTGCGGTGCGGATCGGGCCAGCGCACGAGCCCCGGACCCTCGAGGTGCGGCGTGAACGAGCACTCCAGCGGGATCAGCTGCATGCCGTGGCGCGTGAGATCCAGCTCCCGGATGATGTGGGGCCGGAAGAGACTGACGACGTACGAGCACGCGGAGAACTTGAAGCCCGGGTACAACTCCTCGGTGACGGCGGCACCCCCGAGGACATGGCGCTGCTCGAGGACGAGGACGCGCCGCCCCGCCTTCGCGAGATACGCCGCGGCCACCAGGCCGTTGTGTCCCCCTCCGATGACGATTGCGTTGTAGCGGTTCGCCATGCGTTCAGGCCTTCTTCCGCCCGGGGTCGAAGAACGGCGTGTTCACGACGCGCGCCTTGACCGCGCGCCGCTCGTATTCGACGGTGACCTCGAAACGCACGATCGTCCCCGGCGCCGAGTGCTCCGCCTTCACCGTGGCCAGGGAGATGTTTTTCTTGAGCAGCGGCGACCACGCGCCGCTCGTCGCCTGCCCGATGAACGCCCCGCGCGTGTCGTACACGGGACGCGCGTCGCGCCATGCGCCCGGGTGCACCTCCGGGGGAAGGCCGTGACTGCGGAAGAGCGCTTCGAATTCGTCCCAGTCCACGTCCAGCCCGACGAGCCTCCGGTACGGTCCCTGACGCCGTTCCTGGGTCAGGGCGGCGCGGCCGATGAAGGGCTCGTGCTTGAGGTTGACCATCCAGTCGAGGCCCAGCTCGTACGGGGTCGACTGACGCGACGGAATCAGGCACCGGAGCGCCGAGTAGTAGTCGACGCCGTTGAGGATGAATCCCGCCTCGACACGGGTGACGTCCATCGCGTCCAGCCCCGCCGGCTCGAGGCCGTGGGGCGTCCCCGCCTCGATGAGTGCATCCCACACGGCGATGGCGTCGTCGTTCTTCATCCACACCTCGTAGCCAAGGTCACCCGTGTACCCGGTGCGCGACACGACGACGTCGACGGAGCCGATGCGCGCGCGCGTCAACCGGAAGAACTTGAGTGCGCCCACGTCACCGCCGCAGACGTCGATCAACACGTCGCGCGACGTGGGCCCCTGAATGGAGAGCGCCGCGACGCGGTCGCTCACGTCCTCGATCGCGACGTCCATGCCGCGTGACGTGCGCAGGAGCCAGTGCCAGGCCGGGTCCGCCGACGTCACGCGGAAGTGGTCCTCGTCGAGGCGTGACACGGTGCCGTCGTCGATGATCTTGCCCGCGTCGTCGCACCAGCACGTGTACATCACCTGCCCGAGCTTGAGCTTGCGAATATCGCGCACCATGACGTGTGCCAAAAACCGCGCCCCGTCGCGGCCCCGGACGTCGTACTTGTAGAGCGGAGTCACGTCGATCAGACCGCATGCGTGCCGGAACGCGTAGTACTCGCGGTCGTGCGTCGTGTCGAAGGAGCGGACCGCGTAGTAGCCCGCCCAGTCCTTGTAAAGGAGGCTCGTGCAGCGTTCGGAGAGTCGGGGATGAAAGGGTGTCGCGATGGGCATGTCGGCGTGTCCGGCCTGAGTACCCGCAGAATAGCGGAAGCCCGCGTCCGCTGCAACTCGAATCCGGACCGGGGGCTTCCCCTAAGCACTTTTCAGGCAATGGATTACAACCCTGGATCCGGTGGGTGCCGGCGTCCGGAGGCTTGCGTATTGACGTCCCCTCGGCAGGTGACTTATAGTAAATAGTGGAATAGCAGACCAACTATATACCTAAGGCGCGTCATGATC
>CAZCQM010000340.1:0-2472 GCA_964500785.1 uncultured bacterium | reverse complement strand
GAGCATGATGTTGCCGGGCTTCAGATCACGGTGCACCACGCCGGCGCGGTGCGCGCGGTCCAGGGCATCGGCGATCTGCGCGCCGATGCGCAGCGTCTCCAGCACCGGTAGCGCTCCCTTGACCAGACGCGCGGCCAGCGTCTCGCCCTCGACGAGCTCCATGACGAGGTAGTCCGTGTCCCCCTCGCAGCCCACGTCGAACAGCGTGCAGATATTGGGATGATTGAGCGACGAAACCGTTTTCGCCTCGCGCTCGAAGCGCGCGCGCACTTCCGCGTTGGCGGAGAGGTGCTGCGGCAGCACTTTGACCGCCACCTCGCGGTCGAGGCGCGTGTCCTTCGCACGGTACACCTCGCCCATCCCGCCCGCGCCGAGCGGGGCGACGATTTCGTAGGGACCGAGTCTGGCGCCGGGGGTGAGATTCATGCGAAGCCGTGAGGGTAACCGATGCGCCGGGCGGTGTCCACGGCGGGAGTCGCCGCGAGGGAAGAAGCGAACGCGGCCTACTCGCCCCCGGTCATCTCCACCGACCAGTTGAACACCAGATTGAGAACCGATCGCGTGTCGCCCGACACGGGGAGCACGACGGCAAACGTCTGGCCATCGGGTGCCACGCCCATGTCGACCGTCTCGCGCGGGAAGCGGAGCAGCGGCCGCGGCGTACCGGCGTGGAAGGTCGGCCCGGGCTCGACGGGGACGACCATGAGGGTTCTTCCGTCGCCGCCGATGTAGTACAGCTCGCGCCCGTCGCGGCGCCAGGCGATGGTATCCGGCGTTCCGTAGAGGAGCGGCTGTGCGCCGTTGCCGGAGATGCGGACCTTGCCGGCCATCGACGGGAAGGCGACGACGTAGACTTCGAAACGGCCCGACTCGTCGGAGCGGTACGCCATCCATCGTCCGTCCGGGGACACGACACCCGTCATCTCGTTGAACGCCGTATTCAACAGGGGCTTCGCCTCCCCGCCACCGTGCAGCGGCGCCACCCAGAGGTCCTCGTTGGTGTCGCGGTTCAGGGACCGGTAGACCACCATGCCGGACGTCACCGAGGTGGGATCGTTGAAGAGGTTGGGCATGTCGACGAGCCGCTCTTCGTCCCCCGAGCCGTCGGCGCTCTTCCAGAACAGATCGCGCCCGCCCTCACGGTCGGATCCCCACACCACGCGGGTCCCGTCCGTCGTCCACTGGGGCGACTGATCCCCCACTCCCTGGAACGCGAACCGCGTGGCGATGCTGCGCGCCACGTTGATCAGCCACACGTGCGTGACCACGGTACCGGGAGCGGCGTACAGCACCGCGAGGCGCGAGCCGTCGGGCGAGAAGGCCGGCTGGCTGTATTGTCCCCGCGGAAGCGACAGGATCCGGATCGTCCGTCCCGACCGATCCATGAGCACGATGCGCGTATCGGTGGACTGCAACTCGCGCTGGATGAGCGCACCGTCATCCGACGCCATGACCACGGGGGAGCCCGAGTAGCTGGCGGACGTGTTGGCGAGCCCGCGGATCGCATGCGGCTTCCCGCTCAACTGGAGCGAGCCCGCGTCGAAGGGCTGCGCGACGATCGACTCCTGCTGGTTGAACACCAGATACCCGGACGCGTAGGTGGCCTCGTTCGGCGACGAGACGACGACGGGGCCGACGGCGGTGTCACCCAGCGTGCCGATGCGCGTATCGACGATTCCATCCTTCCCCGGGAGACCGACGTACAGGAAATGCGTTCCATCCGGGAGGAAAGCGGGGAACCGATGGGCGGTCTCGTTGCGCTCGGTATCCAGCGTCGTCGCCGGCACCGGTGTCCCGCCGCTGGCCGGAATCCGCATCAGCGGACCCGACGAATTGGGATTGAAGAGAATGACGTCGGTCGGACCCCACGCACCGCCCCGCGGGGCCGGCGCCGGACACAGGATCTGCGCGGCGCCACCGTCCACCGCCATGCGCTTGAGATACCCGCCCGCGAAGAAGGCGAGGTTGCGTCCGTCCGGTGACCAGAACGGAATCGTCACCCCCTCCGTCCCGGGCAGCACGCGCACGTCGGGCGAGTCGAGCGGCCGCGCGTAGAGACGCGTGACCCCCGTGGAGTCCGCGGCGGCGAAGGCGATGGTCCTCCCATCGGGCGAAAGCGTGGCGTCGGGAACCTCCAGGCTCACCGTCAACCCCGCGGGCAGCGCCACCGACAGTCTCAGGACCGGAGCCGGGGCCGTCTGGCGCGAAGGGCGAAGCACCACGGATGCGACCAGCGCCGCGGCGAGAACGCCGACGGCGAGAATCCACGGCAGGCGGCGTGCGCGCGCCGGCGCTGTTTGCGCCGCTTCGGCCGGCGCCCCGTCGGCGCGTGGCTCGGTCAGTTCGAGGCGCGCATCGCCGATGTCGCGCAGGCGCTCCTTCGGATCCTTGCGCACGCACCGCTTCAACAACTTGTGCACCACCGGCGGCGTGCCGTCGGGCAATGCGTTCCAGTCCGGCTCGCGCTCGAGG
>CAZCQM010000339.1:0-2476 GCA_964500785.1 uncultured bacterium | reverse complement strand
GCTCGCGCGGACGCATCTCTATCTTGTTCTAAAAATGTGAGTTGCCGGGACGCGTGGAGCGCACGGGAATGATGCGGAACCTTGGCACGTCCATTGCGGTAGCAGACGTCTGGAAGTCATCCCGTGCGTAAATGAACTTCCATCTGGTGGGGGAGGGATTCTTGGGGAACGGAAGTTCCCCAAGAATCCCGAACTAAAGACTAAGGAAGAGGACCTGAAGCGAAGGAGAGGCAACTCTCGACCCTAAGATTCGGGACCAGTTGGTCTCCGGGTTTTAACCGACGCCCTGAATTCGTTCCCTAGCAAGCTGCTGGCTTTGCGGAGCAAGTTGATTTCGAGAGGTGGGGTCTCGAACATTGACGCAGGAACGGACCGGGGCGTCGGTGTTTTTATTCCCGCCCGGCCTCGATTCCCGCCCCCCGCTTTCCCGCCCGATCCGCCCCCTCCGACCTGTCCTTTTTTGTAGTCACCGCTGTAACCGAGCGACCACGTTTCCAGGGTCTCCACGAGCGTCCCGGGCCCCTTGATCGCCACAGGGCGCTCTCGATTCGCTTTCCTAAACGGACATGAAAACAACGGGTTACCGCATCCAGCGCCGCCCGGAAGCCGGGCGCCGGCCCACGTGGCACGTGGCTTGCGCTTAGGACCCTTCGAGATGACGCACCACCTGCATACGCGAAACCCAATCGACCGCGCGGCTCGGCTGTCGGGTGCCGTCGTCGCGGTCGCCGCGGTGATGCTTCCCCTCGTTGCTGGATGCGATGACAACCACAGCAACCCCGTCGTGGCGGAGGCGGACACCACTCCGTTTCCGCCCGACGGGGTCTTCAGCGTCACGGGTGACGGCGTCGTGAGTATTTACTGGAATGCGAACTGGGAGGACGACCTGGCGGGGTATCGGGTATGGCGCTCGGCGACGTTTCCGGGGCCGTACACACAGATCGGCAGCGACCTGCCGGCGAGCCAGACCTATTACGATGATACAGACGTCGTGAACGGCGAGACGTGGTTCTACGCGGTCACCGCGTTCGACCGCGCCGGACACGAGAGCGATTTGAGCGAGGAGAACGTCTTCGACACTCCCCGCCCGGAAGGATTCAATTTGGTGCTGGTCGAACTGGGGCAAGACCCGTCGCATGCGGGATATGACTTTTCGAGTCTATCAGGGGTCCCGCAGTCTGCGGCGCTGGGCACCACGGATATCTACTATGAGGTATCGGGCGGCGTGAATTACATCGTCTGCGCGGATCCCATGGTAGATATCCAGGACTACGGCCTGATCGATCTGGTGGGAGTGGACTGGGCACCTGTCAATGACGGCTGGGCGCCGTCGAAGCAGGCGGAGGCGATCGTCGGGCACAGCTACATTCTTCGGATTCGAAACAGTCAGGGTGATTTCAACATGGCGAAGATCCAGGTGATGGAAGTCACGCCGACTTCGGTCACGCTGGACTGGGCGTATCAGGCGGTTTTGAACAGCCAGGAGCTCGCCCCTGCAGGAGGTGCCATGCCATGAAGTGCTCGACCTTGACTCGCTGGATCAGTGTTACGGCCATCGCCATGGCGGCCGTCGTTGCGACCGCGCCGTCCTCGTGGGCGCTGGGGTCGCAGGTGGTCGTCGCCGGACACGCGGGTGTTCGCGTGTGGGTGGACGGCGGAGACGTCTTTCCATCGTACGGCGACGTCACGATCTGGCTGCGCGCCGATCGCGACTGCTACGCGACGCTGTTCATGGTGGACACGGCGGGGTACCTGCACGTGCTCTATCCGAGCTCGCCCGCCGATCCTTCGTGGATTCGCGGCGGCCGGACCTACAGCTATCGCGGATGCGACATCGGACTCGAGCGGCTGGACGGCGTGGGAATCGCGCATGTCTTCGCCGTGGGAAGCCCGGCGCCGTTCGACTACTCGTACTACGGCACGGCGGTGTTCGGGGTCGGATTCGGATTTCGCGTCTACGGCGACCCGTACATCGCGTGCCGTGACTTTTACCTGTCGCTGCTCCCCGCGTACTGCCGGTGGGACTACGTCGGTGTGAGCTGCGCGCGTTTCTACGTGCACCGGTGGGCCCGCTATCCGGCGTACCTGGGTTGCGCGGTTCCCGGCGTGCACGTTCGCTACGGCGATTCGTGCCGCGAGTGCTCGAACCTGTACGCCTCGTACCGGCACAGTGCCAGCGAACCGGATATCGTGTTCCGGCCCGCGGCGAAGTTCAAGAGCGCCCGCAACGCCGGCGTACAGTCCGCGGTGAGCCGGTCCCGGGCCGTGGGGCGTATCGAGCGGGTGACCGCCACGCGCACGGCGAAGCGCGTATCGAATCCGGTGGTCGTGCGCCGGCCGGTGACCGTGGCGAAGAGTGTGCCCGACCGCGCGCGCGTCGTCTCGACCAGCCGATCGAAGGGGATCGTGACGACCGCCAGGACCGGCGGCAAGAGTCGCACCGGAACCATTGTCACCCGGTCGCGTGCCGCGGGAC
>CAZCQM010000338.1:603-2490 GCA_964500785.1 uncultured bacterium | reverse complement strand
CTTATTCTGGTTTCCGAAGCCGACCAGCGTCGGAATGACGGCCTGCGTCGCGGAATTGACCAGGTAAAGCGTCGTCGGGGTGACCGACGGCGCCTCCAACGATCGGCTGAACGTGGCCTGAATTGCGCTCGATACGCTGACACCCACGCGTCCCTGCGCGGGCGAGACCCCGGTGAGGCTCAACGGCAGGAGGTCCGGGTCGGCCAGCGTGGACGCGGTGAACGTCACCGGAGATCCCGTGACACCGACGGCCGACGCCGTCACCTGCTGCGTGAGGTTCCCCACCGTGGTGCCGGTGCGGAAGCGCGCCTGCGCGTACCCGTTGGCGTCGGTCGACGCCAGGATGGTTGTCGGCGTTGCCACCGGGTCCGCGGTAACGAACGATCCGTCGTCGAGGGTGACGGCGAACGTCACCGGGATGCCCTTGACGCCGGTTCCACCCGCCGTGACGCGGACGCGCAGCGGACTCCCCAGCTCCTTGCCCGCCACGCCGGTCTGCCCGTCACCGGAGGTGAGGGCGATGGCGCGCGGCGCAGCCGCGAAGTCGTAGATGACCAGCTGGCTCGATGAGGTCGCGGCAACGTAGAGCTTGTCACCGTCCGGCGAGTATTCCAGATCCAGGGGCGCGGTGAGCGGTGAGCCGCCCGGAGCGCCCAGGACGGAAAGTGCCGGGAGGGCGCTCGTGTCGAGGCGGTAGAACGCATCGTTGCGCAGCGCCATCGTGGCACGATCGCCGCGCGGAGAAATACGGATGCGCTCGTCGGTCACGGTGGTAGCGGTCGGGAACAGCTGCGACCCGGCAACCGTGGGCGTCCCCGGAGTGGCCGTCGACAGGACGTAGACGGTTCGCTCCGCCGGGCCGCTGTTCTCCGACGCCAGCGCGAGACACCACGCACCGTCGGGTGTGAACGCGAGTGACGTTGGCATCCGCGTGCCGCCGAGCCCGACGCTGTTTTCGAGCGTCGCCGACGCATTCTCCGTGTCGACGTTCAGAACCGTTACCGCGGTCGACGTGCCGTCCTGAATGGCCACGTAGGCGTGGACGCCGTCGGGATGGAACCGCATCTCGCCGACGACACCGTTGGTGGAAAGCACGGGGTCCACGGTGGATACCGTCTGCATGACCTGGTGTTCGGTCGTCGAGCCCGATCGGATGTCGGCGACATCGACGGTGGACGTCGTCGGATTGCCCACCAGCAGCACATTGCCGTCCGGGCTCATGGCCAGACGATCGGCCCCGGATGCCGGGAGCGTGATAGCGCCGATCAACTGCCCGAACGTCGGGCTGTGGCGGTTGACATCGTAGGCGCGTACATCGGCGACGCCGGCGGTAACGGCGTAGAGCCGCATCCCGTCGGGCGTGAAGCACAGGTCCCCCACGGGCCCGGAAAGGGCCGCGATGGTCTGGATGTACTTGCCGAAGGTGTCGCTCCCCGGCTCGGTATCGAGCAGCGCCAGCTCGCCGGCGCTTCCGCCGGCCGCAACCATGGTGCCACCGGGCGACATGGCCATCGCCGGCGCCATGGTCATGGCGCCGTTCGACAACCCGTCCAACGCATTGAGAGCGCCCGTCCCCGACGAGCCGAGCACGGTGGAGAACAGCTCGTTCGACGTCGCGGGAACGCCGGAGGCGGTGCCCTTGACGACGAGCGATCCCGTCTTCGCACCCACCGGCACGACAACGTCGAGCGCGTGTTCGTTCACTCGAACCGGCGTCGCATCCACACCGCCGAACGACACGGCCGTCACATTGTTGGTGACGAGGTTCCTGCCTCCGATCACCACGTGCGATCCGACCGTCGCCTGTTGCGGCGATGCCGACACGATTGTCGGTCCGATCCCGATCGCATTCACATGGAGCGTATGATCGGATGCGATGATGCTGTA
>CAZCQM010000338.1:0-593 GCA_964500785.1 uncultured bacterium | reverse complement strand
GCGACACCGCGATGTCCACCGGATCGAGCGGCTGGGGGATGCGCACCGCGACGGTGCGGAAGCGCGGCGAGTTCTCACGCAGATCGATGACGTTGATATAGTTCAACGCGCGATCCACCGCGTGCGCGTACGCTCCGGAGGGGCCGGAGGCGATCCCGCGCAGCTGCCCGCCGGCGTTGATATCGATGACCCGCTCGAACGTGTCCAGGCGCACCACGGTCACGCGTCCGTTGTCGTCGGTGACGTAGGCCCGCTCCCCGGCGGGGTCGACCACGACGTCGCGCGGCCTCGGACCCACGGGGACCCCTTGTATGTACGCATTCAGCCCAAGGTCGAAGACGGCCATCTCCCCCGTGCCGGTCAGCGCGAAGAGATAATTACCGGCGCCGTCGATGGCGAGTCCGCCGATGAAGGTCGTGAACGGCGAACCTATCACGCCGATCTCCCGATCGAACGTGACGCTGCCGGGACGGATGTCCCAGATGCGGATCTTCCCCGCCGTGGTCGAAACGAACGCGCGACGGCCCGACGGCTCGATGGCGATCGACTTGGGCACGAACTCGACAATGGACTCGTTCAGGACTTCGATGGGT
>CAZCQM010000337.1:1175-2544 GCA_964500785.1 uncultured bacterium | reverse complement strand
TGCCGCGGGGCGTAGCGGTCGCGGGACGCCGGGTCGCGGCGGTCGGGGCCGGCGGCGACCCCCCGCGGGGGGCGGCGCGCGCCGGCGCCGCCGCCCGCCCCCGCCACCGCATCGGCGGGCGGACGCGCGAGGCGGTTGGCCTCGAACACGGCGTCCTCGACGATCCGGCCGGACTCCCTGTCGACGAAGCGCGACGGCGTCAAGAGGCGCAGGAACGCGCCGTTGACCACCGCGATGTGCCCGCACACGCGCCGCGCGAACACGGGGCGCGTGGGACTCACCGCGTCGAGGTCGGCGCGCGTGGGCAGCGCGGGCTCGCTCCAGTCGCTCTCGTCGAACTCGACGCCGACGACCGGACCGTCGCCGGGGTGGGCGGCCGCGTGCCGGGCGAGCGCCTCCACCACGTCGCGCCCGCCGCGCGCCGTCGAGAGGTCGCAACGAAGGCTGCGCGTCGCAAACCCGAGCAGGTGGAAGTGCGCGTCGACGAACGCGGGCAGCACGAAGCCGCGCGGGAACGACAGAACGCGCACGTCCTCGTGCGAACCCGCCGCGGCCGCGTCGTGGCGGGCGCCGACGGCGGCGATGCGCCCGTCGCGGATCCACACGGTGCGCGGCTCGAAGCGCCCGTCTTCCACCCACACGCTGGCGTCGGCGATGGCGATGGGGCTCATGGAAGGCATTCTAGCGTCGGTGTATGCCCGTGACGAGTGTCGACTTTCCGCGCGGGCGCGCGGCGGGCGGGGGCAAAAAACAAGGGGGCCCTTCGCGTCTCGTCGAGGCCCCCTTGTCCCGACCCGCTCAGTGACGGACCGAACGGGCAGTACCTGCCAGCGTGCGCAATCAGTCGTCGTTACAGTAGCCGCCCTGGTACCCGCGGGCGTAGCCCGGCAGCACCCAGTCGCGACGATGCTCCTGGGAGACGGAGTGCGTGTCGACCAGGTTGCTGCACTCGTCGAACACGAACACCTTGCCCGCGTCGTAGTACGTCCAGCTCTCGCGGAACTGTCCGTACTCGTCGTAGCGCAGCCGGTGGGGCGTGTAGCCGTACTCGTCGTAGATATCTCTCTTGTCCCCGGAGAGATTCTTGACGTAGAGGAAGTGGCGGATATTCTTCCGCTCCCGCTTCCCCGTGACCTGTGGGGGGTAATAAACAGTCTCCGCGAGCGCCGACCCCGCGAACAGCAGGATCAGCCCGGAGACCACCAGGCGAGACTTCATGGCCCAACTCCTTGAGATGCTAACTACCAATGATGCAGGGCATTTATCGTTGTTGCTTATTGTATCACATTCAGGCTGGAGATGGCAAGGACGCCTCTGTGGCGGCGCATGATGTCCCGAACGGGAGGGGCACGGTGATTGCAGGTGAATC
>CAZCQM010000337.1:0-1165 GCA_964500785.1 uncultured bacterium | reverse complement strand
TATCCCCGGCTCCGCCCCCGGGGACCCGGGCCATGCCATGACCAGCGACTCCCGAGCACCCGGAACGACCCACCCGCCGACCCCGCGGCGCCATGACCCCTTCGCCCTGGAGCGGGTCGTGGACCTGCTGCAGGCCCGCGGCGTCCTGACCGCGGAGCAGGCCGGCGCCGTCCGCCAGGACGCGCCCCGCCGCTACCGCGCCCTGATGGACGCCCACGCCGACCGTTCGCTGGCCGAAGGCGCCTTCGTCTCGCCGCTGGAAGTCATCGCCACCTTCCGCTTCCCCAGCCGCAATCCGCGGCGTGACTGGATGGACGAAGAGGAGCTGGGCATGGCGTTCGGAGACGCGAGCGGCACCGCGTTCGCGCGGATCGACCCGCTCAAGCTGGACGCCCGCTCACTCGCGTCCCTCGTCTCGAAACCGTTCGCCCTCAAGCACCTCCTGGTACCGATCCGTCTGGATGGCCGGCGGCTCACGGTCGCGATGGTCAACCCGTTCGACAAGGCCGCCATCCACAACCTGGAGCACGCGACCGGGTACATCATCGAGCCGGTCCTGGGGCTGCGCCCCGAGATCCTCAAGACGATCAACGAGATTTTCGCCTTCGAGCGGAGCATCCAGAAGGCGGAGCGGATGCGCGCCACGTCCTACGACATGGGCAACCTGGAGCAGCTCGTGGATATCGGCGGCGACGAGGAGCTCGACAGCTCGGACCAGCACGTCGTGCGCGCCGTGGATCTGCTCCTGCAGTACGCCTTCGAACAGCGCGCCAGCGACATCCACATCGAGCCCAAGCGCGAGCGCTCGGTGGTGCGCCTGCGCATCGACGGGCGACTGCACGACACCCACTCGATCCCCCGCCAGGTCTATCCCGGCTTCGTCTCGCGCATCAAGATCATGGCCCGCCTGGATATCGCCGAGAAACGCCGCCCCCAGGACGGCCGCATCAAGACGACGCACAACGACCAGGAGGTCGAGCTGCGCGTGTCCACGGTGCCGGTGGCCTTCGGCGAGAAGGTCGTGATCCGTATCTTCGACCCGACGATCCTCCTCCAGGACATCGGCGCCCTGGGACTGACGCCGGAGCAGCGGGCGGTCTACGAGCGCCTCCTCAAGCGCCAGCACGGGATCATTCTCGTGACGGGCCCCACGGGGAGCGGCAAG
>CAZCQM010000336.1:0-2574 GCA_964500785.1 uncultured bacterium | reverse complement strand
GCGATGTTGAGCGACGGTCTTGATTAGAGTCTAGTCAACCCCTCCCCGAGCGACAAGAGTCAATTATCCGTTTTCTTCAGTGGCCCGCCCCATTCTTCGTCAACGCGCCGGAGAACGTCCAGTTACCCGAGTTCATCAAGCACCAGCACGCGGGGATCTTGATGCGCGTCTCGGTGCCGCGCTGGAAGCGGCCCCGGTACTCAGTTTGCAGGGCCTGGGTGAGGAAGCTCTTGTAGTCGAGGTCGCGCTGCGCCGCCTGCTCGCACACCCCGTCGAGCTGGTGGGCCAGGTGCTCGAGCTTCATCTTCTCCAGCAGTGCCACTAGCTCCATGACGCCACCTCCTCGTAGGTCGACAGAGGCCGACGTTCTACGTGCAGCGTCTCCTCCCAGAGCGCGGCGTGATGTTCGGGCACCGTCACCCAGCCATGCTCTCGCGAGCGCATCCGGTGGCGCGTGCAGAACCAGGCCGTGCACCTCGCCCTCGGCATCACGCTCGAGGGGAGGAAGGAACTCCTGGGGCTGTGGATCGGCGAGAACGAGGGGGCGAAGTTCTGGCTCTCGGTGCTAACGGAGCTCAAGAACCGCGGCGTGCAGGGCATTCTGATCGCCTGCGTGGATGGCCTCAACGGCTTCCCGGAGGCGATCGAGTCGATTTACCCGAAGACGCAGGTGCAGCTATGCATCATCCACATGGTGCGCCACTCGCTCAAGTACGTGGGCTGGAAGGAACGCAAGGCCGTCGCGGCGGACCTGCGCACGATCTACACCGCCGCGACCGCCGAGGCGGCCGAGCGGGCGCTCGACGCGTTCGAGGCGAAGTGGGCGCCGCGCTTCCCGTCGATCGTGAAGAGCTGGCGGGCCAACTGGGTGAACCTGATTCCGTTCTTCAGCTACCCTCCGGAGATCCGCAAGGTCATCTACACGACCAACGCGATCGAGTTGACGCAGTCGAGTCTTCGCAAGATGACACGGCAGCGCGGGGCGTTCCCGAACCCGGAGAGCGTGCGCAAGGTGATCTACCTGGCGCTGCAGCGCATCTCCAAGAACTGGAAGCGGCCGATCCTGGACTGGGTCGCGGCCCTGAACCACTTCAGCGTGGTGTTCGAGGGGAGAATCTAACCGGCAGACGCGATGGGTCAGTTACACAGAAATCTTGACACTCACGGCGGCGCAACTGGACCGGGCCATCCTCGAGGTCTATATGGACGTTCGGGCGAAGGCTCGGGACGGCTACGTCAACGAGGCGCCGGTGCTGGAAGCCTTCGCGCTGACCCAACCCTTCGCTGGAACGTTGAGCGTTGAGAATCTCGACACGACCACGCGGGCAGTGAGCGCGGTTGCCCTGGGCCGGAGCCGCCGCGTGCTTCTGGACGTCACGGGCATCGTCCGCGCGAACCTGACCGGGCGGATGTCCAATTATGGACTCGTCCTGGGATCGGTAACCGGCTCGCGCGATGGCGACTTCACGCTGGTTTCCGGGAGGCTTCCCGACTCGGCGGTGGGGCGGCTTCGCATTTATCGGTCTCGGTCCGGCCGCTAGCCACCGTGGTGCCTCGGGCCCCGTCGCGGTCGCCCTCCGGCCCCATTTCGTGGTACCCTTCCGGGAAGGGAGGATGCCCATGAAAGCGAGCAATACGACCTTCGGCCTGAATGCGATCGGGCAGATCGCGCTGACCGTGACCGACGTCCCCCGCGCCGTGGCGTTCTACCGGGACGTCCTCGGCGTTCCCTTTATTTTCGAGGCGCCGCCCAACATGGCCATCTTCCAGGCGGGCGACGTGCGCCTGTTGCTCGGTATCGCCGAGAACGACCAGCAGAACTTCTCGTCGATCGTGTATTTCCGTGTCGACGACATCAACGCGGCCTACGACGCTCTCAAGGAGCGCGGCGTCGGGTTTACGCACGAGCCGCGGCTCATCCACCGCGGACAGCAGACCGATCTGTGGCTCGCGTTCTTCCACGACCCGGATCGCAACACGCTGGCGCTGATGAGCGAAGTCCCGCGCCGCGACTGACGCGCGCGCCGGGCGCGTTTATCCCAAGCCCAATCCTGGAAAACCCGCGTCCCCACGCGCCGGAAGGCTGTTGACTTCCCGTGCTGCTGCGGCGTAGAGTGCGCGCCATTCGAGAACCCGGACGGGTTCCAATGGAGGAAAAAATGAATCGCTTTTCCAGTATTGCCGTCGCCGCAGCGGCGGTTCTGGTGGTCGCATCGGCCGCGGTCGCGGCCGGCAACACCGACGATGCCATGGCGAAACGGATTGCCAATGGAAAGAAGCTCGTGGAGTACGGCGGGTGCCACGACTGTCATACGCCGAAGAATTTCGGGCCGGAAGGGATGACCCCCGACATGACCCGCGCGCTGTCCGGTCACCCGGCGGCCGAGAAGCTCCCCGACGTCGATGCCCGGGCCTACAAGCCGGGCTACTGGATCCTCATGGCGTCGGACCTGACCGCGTACGTGGGCCCGTGGGGCATGTCGTATGCGGCCAACCTGACGCCGGATGACCAGACCGGCATCGGCCTGTGGACCGAGGACGTGTTCGTCAAGGCCATGCGCACCGGGAATCACA
>CAZCQM010000335.1:0-2595 GCA_964500785.1 uncultured bacterium | reverse complement strand
AACGTCGCGCTCGTCGCCCCGCGGAGCGGCGAACGTGACCCTGTCTACAGTACGTACGCATGTTCGGATCGGATCGTAGAAATCGCCTGATCGCCTCGCGCCGGGCCGAACGCCCACATTCGAGCGGCGACCACCGGCGATGGGCTGCCGGTTCAGTGCACCTCATCGCGACCTGCGCCCCGGCAGTCAAAGTACCACGTCTACCCTGACGGCACCGACGATATCGAGGAAACTGTGATCCCGGTCACATGATTGATCGCGATGTGGACACGCCGCGCGTCCAAGGCAAACAAGTTCTCAGAAAGGGACGGCGAGCGATGTACTCCGCGGGGCATTTTCGGAGCCAACAGTCGGCGGCGAAGTGCTATGGTTCATGGATGCGCGGCGACTTCCCCGTAGATACGCTGATCATTGGAGCCGGCCAGGCGGGGCTGGCCGTGAGCCGCTGCCTGCAGAAGCGTAACGTGCCTTACGCGGTCCTCGAGCGCGGGCGCGTCGGGAGTACGTGGCGAACGCAGCGCTGGGACTCTTTCCACCTCAACACACCCAACGCGGTCAACATGCTGCCGGACGACACCTGGGACGGCGACGATGCCCTGGGCTTCGTCTCGCACGGAACGCTCGTGGCCTATCTCGAGGACTACTGCAAGCGCTACGGGCTGCCGGTGGAGGAGGGCGTGGAGGTGACGGCGGTACGGCCGATCGACGGCGGCTTCGAGGTGGAGACCGGCGGGGAAATGCGTCGTTGCCGCAACGTCGTGCTGTGCAGCGGCGATCAGAATTCTCCGTCGATCCCGCGCCTGGCCGATGGCGTGCCGGACGATGTCACTCAACTTCACGCCGCCGATTATCGGCGGGCGGAACTGCTGCCCGCCGGCGGCGTGCTCGTGGTCGGCTCGGGACAGAGCGGCGTCCAGATCACCGAAGACCTGCTGGAGTCCGGTCGGGTCGTATACCTCAGCACCAGCGCGGTCGGTCGCGCGCCACGGCGCTACCGCGGTAAGGAGCTCCTGGAGTGGTATCAGATTACGGGCCTCGGTGAGCAGCGGCCCGAGGACCTCGAGGATCCGCGTGAGATTCACGCGCGACAGCCGCAGATTTCCGGCACCCACGGCGGGCACTCGGTGAGCCTGCATCAGCTCGCCCGAGACGGCGCCACGTTGCTCGGTCGACTGAGCGACGCCGACGGGAAGGTGCTGCGCTTCGACGGCGATCTGGAAGCGAACGCCGCCCGGGGCGATGAGGTGTCGTCGAAAATAAAGGGGTTGATCGACCAGGTGATCGTCAAGACCGGTATGGACGCGCCCGCAGCGGAGCCCGACCCGGTCGACGAGCCGTTCGCCGACTTCGCGGAGATGGCCTCCGTGCGCGAGCTGAATCTCGACGAGGCCGGCATCGGAGCGATCATCTGGGCGACCGGCTTTGGTCCCGGCTTCGACTACCTCGACCCGACACTGCTCGACGAATCGGGGCGGCCGCGGCACCGCGACGGCGTGTGCGAGGTGCCCGGTCTCTACTGCCTCGGCTTCACGTGGCTCCGCCGCCGGATCTCCGGCCTCATTACCGGCGCCGCCGGCGACGCGGAACACGTCGCGACCCGCATCGCCGAGCGGGCAGAGAATGGCTACGATTGACCACTGATTGCTGCGGGGCATGTTGCGTACACTGTTTCATCAATATGCAGACAACGTGAGATCCGGACGATGAAGAAGACTCTGTTTGCAGTTCTCCTGCTTGCCACCCTGACCATGTCGGCAGAAACGGTTTCCGCCGTGGAGATGAACGGGACTTCCGCGTTTGTTGTCGAACTGGAGGGGGGACCGGTTTGGCAGAGTCGCAACGACGTTCAGATTCCCAATAGTGTGGAGGGCACCCGATTCTCGCTAATCGAACTCGAGGGAAACGGCCCCTGGCCCGCCGGTCGGCTCTACCTGACCTGGAATATCAACTCTCGTCACGCGCTCCGCGCTCTGGCTGCGCCGCTTTCGGTCACCGAAACCGGCATTCTATCCTCTCAAACGTCGTTTTCCGGCGCCGTGTTCGATGCTGGAACACCGACGGAGGCTACCTACCAGTTCAACTCCTGGCGCCTCACGTACGCTTACCGTCTCCACACGGGTTCTCGATGGGCCTGGTGGATCGGGTTCACCGCGAAGGTCCGTGACGCCAAGATCGAACTCAACCAGGGCACTACATCCGCAGCAAAAACGGATGTTGGCTTCGTTCCCCTGCTTCACGTCCGTGGGTGGTACCGATTCTCCGAGTGCTGGCGAATGGTCCTCGACATCGATGCTCTGGCCGGCGGGCCCGGGCGTGCCGAAGACGCCGCCCTCAAGTTGTACTTCGACCTCAACGATCGCTGGAGTCTGTCGGCGGGCTACCGGACCGTCGAGGGCGGTGCTGACGTGGACGAGGTCTACAATTTCGCCTGGTTCCACTACGCTGCTGCCTCGGTGTCTTACGGCTTTTGAGTGGCACGGAGAAATCACGCTCCAGGATCAGTGCCTTACTCGCAGAACACGCGAACGACGTCGCCGTTTCCGGAGCAATCAATATGTGAATTGATTTTATTGATAAGAGGGGGGGCCGCCGCGG
>CAZCQM010000334.1:0-2602 GCA_964500785.1 uncultured bacterium | reverse complement strand
ATCCACGCCCCGCGCACCGTGCCGGCCGAGCGTGTCCGCGCCGTTCCAGCGCCCACGGACGGTGTTTCAGAGTTATGGCTCTGAATGTCCTTGTGGCGCTGCGCGTTGCGTTTGGTCGAAGGGAATGGCGGGCGGTAGTGCGTTTTGCGCGTGCTCATTGGTTCCAGAACGGGTATCGGCCGCCCTCCATGGGCTGCGCGATAACCCAGTCCGTCGCATGCCAGCGCGGCAGTTCACACGTGGCACGGGGTTGTGGGCGACTGTGCAAGCTCTACGCCAGACGCTGGAGGTGGGGGCGGGGAGAGGGCGGGCGCAGCGAACGGGGCCGTGACGTGGTGACGATGGTGCGAGCGTGGAGCATCGCTCCGCGTCGATCCGCCGCCCCGGGGCCTAGAAGTAGCGGACGTTCGCCGGATCGACGCTGTTGGCGTCGAAGTGGACCTGGTCGCGCAGCTGTTCCTCGACCCAGATGATCGGCGGGCCACTCGGTTGCGGTTCGACGAGCACGACACCGAGGTCGGTTCGTGAGTGCGCCGTCTTGCGCGCGGCGTCGGGACCGAGGACGAAGAGGGCCGTGGCCCACGCGTCGGCCACCATCGCCTGCTTCGTCACCACGGTGACGGAGCTCAGCCCGTGCGCCGACCAGCCGGTGCGCGGGTCGAGGATGTGCCCGAAGCGTTTGCCGTGTTCGTCGACGAACTGTTCGTAATCGCCCGACGTGGCGACGGCTTCATCGAAGAGATCGACGCGCAGGAGATAGGGGCGCCGGCCCTCCGGATCGCGGACGCCGACCGTCCAGCCCGGGTGCCCCGCGGCGTCGCCGAGCGCGACCATATTGCCCGACAGGTCGATGAGGGCGTTGGTCGCATGGGCGTCGCGCAGCAGCTCCGAGACCCGGTCGACGCCGTAGCCCTTCGCGATCCCGCCGAGATCGATCCGTACGTCGTCGCGCGTGAAGCTCAGCGTGCGCGTCTTCGGATCGAAACGAAGCCTGTCGTCGCCGACACGCGGGAGCGTACGGTCGATATCCGCCTGAGTGGGCACGTGCGGTGTTCCGGCGAGGAAGCCCCACAACCGGACGAGCGGTTCGACGGTGATGTCGAAGGCGCCGTTGCTGTCGTGGGTCACCTGCCGGGCGCATGCGATCACGCGGGCGATTTCGGGGTCGACGACGACCGGCGTGTGACCCGCCTCGCGGTTGATTCGCGCCACCTCGCTCGTCGTCGTCCAGTTGCTCATGAGCGAATCGACGTGATGGAGGATCACCAGACTCTCGAACGCGAGGTCGGCCACCGCGGCCGAATCGGCGGTGACCATGGTGAGGGACGCCCACGTTCCCATCGTCTCCGTGCGAAACACGACGGCGCGCGCGGCGGGCTCCGAGCGAAGCGACACCGGCGAGGCCGAGACGAAGCACGCGACGAGGGGGACGAGGACCAGGGCGGGACGAGAGCGCCGGATCATGACCGCGAGTCTAGGGGAGCGCGGAGAACGGGGTCAACGCCGGAAAGGAGCCGCGAATCCGGGGGGTGGCGGGTGCCGGCGTCGCCGCCGATCGTCGTACTATAATGGAGTGCCCCCCCACCCCGGGAGCCCGGCTCGGAGATCGCGCCCGTTGCTTTTGACAGTACGCGAGCCTCCCGCGTATAGTGATCCCTTGTCGGCTCCCCGATCCGGAGCGACGGCGCCGCACGTAATCATCACGCATCCGCACAGGGCCCATTACACGGAGGAATTGCAATGAGGAGACTCTCGATCATTATGTCGCTGGCCGCGCTCGTGCTGGCGTGCGGCACGCAGACCTCGTTCATCAGCACCTGGCGGTCGCCGGATGCCAAGCCGGACCAGTTCCACAAGATCCTGGTGGTTGCGTTCATGAAAGACGACGGTCAGCGCCGTTCCGCCGAGGACCGGATCGTCCAGAACATCAAGAACCACGAGGCCATCCCGTCCTACAAGGTCCTGTCCATGGCAGACATGAAGGACGAGGAACTGGCCAAGAAGAAAGTGGAGGCTCTCGGCGTCGACGGCGTCGTCACCATGCGCTTCCTGGGTTCGAAGGAGAAGCTCGAGTACGTTCCCGGTACGACTACGTACGGACCGTCGTACTACCAGCCGTTCTGGGGATACTACGGGTATGCCGCCCCGATGTTGTACGATCCGGGGTACTACACGACCACGAACCTGGTGCGCGTGGAGACCAACATCTACTCGCTCAAGAACCAGGAGCTGCTCTGGTCCGGTCACAGCGAGACGGCCGATCCCACCAGCCTCGACGATCTGATCGACAGCATCGCCCGGGCCACGGCGAAAGAGCTGCAGAGGGAAGGCCTGATCAAATAGTGCCGGCGCGCCAGCGCGCGTAGGTCTCTTTTGATGGGTTGAAGTAGCCGAAACGCAGGCGCGGGAAGCGCTCGCCCATGCGGCGCATGAACTCCCGCATGCCGAACCCCTCGCGAACGGTGCCGGCGGGCATCCGTTCGCGGTAGAGCTCCGGATCGATGTTCAGGTTGCGCATCTGGATGAGATCGAGCGCCGCCTCCTTCGTGAAGGCCGAGATCGCGTCCAGCTCGTCGTCCGTGTCCGTCAGGCCGGGGAACAC
>CAZCQM010000333.1:0-2615 GCA_964500785.1 uncultured bacterium | reverse complement strand
CGGTGGTCGCCGTATCATTATCCGGATGGGACGCATGGACGCCGGATGCCCCCGGGCGTTTCGACATGGACCGCGCGCCCGACGCGACGCGATCCACTCCCCGTTCACGGGCATCGTAGGCGGGCCGCGCGGCGTCCGCTATCTCTTTTTTGCGACGGGTGAGGGCGGCGCCGGCTAGCGCAAGAGCGTGATCCGCGCCGTTCGCGTGTCCTGCGCGGTCGAGACTCGAACGAAGTAGATGCCGCTCGCGAGCCGTCCCCCCGCACCCGATGCGTCGAGCACGTAGGACTGCCAGCCGCGCGGCACGCCGCGCACGACATCCGAGAAGACCCGCCGGCCGGTGACGTCGAACACGTCGACGTGGACGTCCGAGTCGCCGGGCAGGCCGTAGCGGATCTCCGTGTCCACGGAAAACGGATTGGGAACGTTGGAGAGAAGCGTCAGCGTCGCCGGCGCCGCGGGCGTGGTGCCCGGGGTGAAGTTCGCGAGCTCCGTGACGGGACCGCTGACCGAGATCGTCCGCGGGTTCGACGAGCCGGTGTACGACCCGACCCCGCTACCCGTCCACGACTGGAACGAGTAGCCCGAATCGGGCGACGCGGTGATGGTGACCAGCCCCCCCGCATCCTGCCATCCGCTCACGGGGGTGACGGAGCCGCCGGGGCCGGCCTGCATGGTCAGCGTGTACTGTATCTTGAAGGTCGCGGAATAGGTCGTGTTCGACACCGGGGCGACCGTATGGCTGGCCGCGCCCGAGTCGCTCCAGCGCGTGAACGCGTAGCGCGTATCGGGGCCGATGCTCTGCGGGCTGGCCGCGTCGAGCGTGTGCGTCGACCCCGGCACCCACGTGAACTGCTGCGTCGACGCATACGTCGTCCCGTCCACCATGAAGGCGGGCCCTGCGGGATTGCACTGCACCACGACAGTCACGTCGGACCCGAACGCCGCCGTCTCCGTGATGGGCCCGTTCATCGTGATGAGCGCCGGATTGGCCCACCCGGTGTACGAGCCGGTTCCCGTCCCCGTCCACCCGTTGAAACCGAAGCCCGGGTCGGGCGTCGCCTCGATCGCGAGTCCCTCGCCCGCGTTGTGCCAGCCGTCCGACGGGGTCACCGCGCCGTCGGCACCCGTGATCATGGTGAGCGAATACTGTGTGGTGAAGCTCGCGGTGTAGTGCGCTTCCGTCCGGGGGGCGACGGTCTGGCTGATGGGGCCGCCCTGGCTCCATCCGTCCCACGCGTAGCGCGTCCCCGGCGTGCCGTCCTGAGGCGACGTCGTGGCCAGCGTATGGGAATCGCCGGGATTCCAGAAGAAGATCTGCGCGCTCGTGTATTCGACGCTGTCGACCGAGAAGGACCGTCCCGGCGGGGTGGTGTCCACGGTGACCGCGATCCCGGTGGGAACGCTCGCGAAGAACACGCCGTTCAACGTGACCGTCGCGGGGTTGGTAACACTCCACGTATCGCCTCCGTCTCCCGTCTCCAGCGCCACACCGCCCACGCCCACCGCCCAGCCGATGCGATCGTCGATGAAATACACCGAGCGCAGCTCGGCCGTCGTCGGTTTCTGCTGCGACCAGCTCACACCGCCGTTGGTCGTCCGGATGACGGTCCCCGACGTGCCGACCGCCCATCCGAGTGTGGCACTCGCGAAATGAACCGCGTTGAGATTGCTCGTCGTGGGACTCGAGGGGTTCCACGTCGACCCGCCGTCGGTCGTGGCGAGCACGATGCCGTTGCTGCCGACCACCCATCCCACGGTGGGGCTGACGAAGGAGACGCCGCGCAGCGTCGCCGTCGAGGGCGCGGCCGCGGTCCACGAGGCGCCGCCGTTGATGGTGCGCAGCACGACACCCTTGCCCACGGCCCAGCCGGTGTTGGAATCGATGAAGTAGACGCCGTAGAGCGCCGCGGCGGTCGGTGAGGTCGTGGTCCAGCTGGCGCCGCCGTTGGTGGTGCGCAGCACCTTGCCGCCGTCGCCCACGATCCAGCCGTGGGTGGCGTCGATGAAGAACACGGCATTCAGGGTCAGGACGCCCGGTGTGGTCTGCGTCCAGGTGGCGCCACCGTTGGTGGTGTGGATGGCGATCCCGCTGTTGCCGACGGCCCAGCCCTCGGAGTCGTCGACGAAGTGGACCCCGTTGAGCGTCGCGGAGGTGGGGTTCGAGGACGACCAGATCTGGCCCGCGTCATCGGATCGGATGACCAGTCCGTTGCCACCGACCGCCCATCCGGTTGCATGGACGGGCTGCACGCAAACCGCAAGCGCAAGCAGGAACACGAGTAAGCCTCCCACCGGGGAAGGCCTTATGAGGCGCGCCGGCATCATGTATTTCGGAAACTGCATGGAGCGTGCCGGGCGTCGGGCAAGGCGACCTTGCCTTGCCGTCGTCCCCGACGCTAGGATCACGGCTCGCAGCCGGCGTGCCGGCCGCGGGAGCGCAATACGTGAGCACAGACCCATCCCAGGTAACCGAAGAACAGAAACCCCGGCCGGGCGTCGAAGTCCGTCTCGCCCGGGAGATGACCCTGTTCTCGGTGACGATGATCGGCGTCGGGGCGATGATCGGCGCCGGCATCTTCGTGCTGACCGGTATCGCGGCGGGCGTGGCCGGA
>CAZCQM010000332.1:0-2635 GCA_964500785.1 uncultured bacterium | reverse complement strand
GAACCACGCCGACGCCTTCGATGATCCCGGTGAACATGTCTCATTCCCCCAGTAACGCGTCGAGCCGATCGAGCATGGCGTCGAACCGCTCCGCGTTGACGAACCGCCGGCGCTCGTCGTCGCCCACCGTCGACACGTCGCACTCGCGCCCCGGCAACGGCGACAGCGGCACCCCGGCGGAACCGAAGACGGCCGGCGACCGGTACACCCACAGCGCGTCCCACTGGTTCGAGGCGTGGAAGCTCGCCAGCACGCGCGGGCCGCCCTCCACGAGGACGCGCGCCAGACCGCGCGCGCGCAGTTCGGCAAGCGCGGCCGCGACATCGACGCCGCCCGGCCCGGCCGGGCACCACACCACACGCCCGCCCGATGCCTCGAGGGCGCTCGCCCGCGACGCGTCGGCGCCGGCCCGCGCGATCACGAGGTACTCGCGGCCCGCGTCGGACCACGGGTTGGTCGCGGGCAGGCGCAGATTCGAATCGAGGACGACGGGGACGGGATCGGCAGCGGGGCGTGGATCGAGCAGCCGGCAGTCGAGGCGCGGCCGGTCGACGAGTGCGGTCTCGATGCCGACGATCACGGCGTCGTGGAGGGCGCGCAGCGCATGCACGTCGCGGCGCGCCGCCTCGCCGGTGACGTCGTCGCGGCGTCCGCTCGCGCGTGCCACCATGCCGTCCGAAGAGACCGCCGCCTTCAAGGTCACGGTCCCGCCCAGGCCGAGGCGGTCGCGATAGTACCCGAGGGTGTCGAGCAGCGCGCTGCCGCCCAGGCACCCGACGTCGACGCGGATGCCGGCGGCGCGCAGCATGTCGACCCCGCGACCCCGCACGCGCGGGTCGGGGTCCAGCGTGGCCACCACCACGCGCGCGATGCCGGATTCGATGATCCGGTCGACGCAGGGCGGCGTCTTGCCGTAATGGACGCAGGGTTCGAGCGAGGCGTAGAGCGTGGCACCCCGGGCACGCGCCCCCGCCCGCTGCAGGGCCACGATCTCGGCGTGGGCGATGCCGTCCTCGCGGTGGAACCCGGCGCCGACGGTCACGCCGTCGGCCACCACCACCGACCCGACGATGGGGTTGGTCTCCGTCCGACCCGCCCCGCGCCAGGCGAGGCGCACGGCGTGCCGCATGGCGTCGACGTCGGCTTCCGTCCACGCCGCCGGCGTCCCGGCACCCGCCCCCATCGTGGCGGGTGCGCCGGGCGCTCCGATGGCCCCGTGCAACACGTTTTTCAACAAGATGATACGGGGAAAGCTTCAGGGAGGTTCGATGGGAGGGAACCCGCACCCGCGGCGGACCGCGGGCGCTCCTCCGGCACGCGGGGAACGTCGATGCGTGGCGAACCTTCTCCCATCCAGACTGTAACTGTCGGCCCCGGAATCGCACCGGGTCTGCGGACGAACCGCTCGCGGGCTGTACCGCCGGTGGGGACTTTCACCCCGCCCCGAAGGTTTCCAAGGTCTAAATATGACGCAGAGATACGGGGGGTGTCAAGTAAACCCGCCGGGGGGCCGCTACCCCAGCAGGGCCTCGACGAACTCCGGCGCCGAGAACTCCGCGAAGTCCTCGAGTCCCTCGCCCACGCCGATGTAGCGCACCGGGATGCCGAGCGTGTCCTTGACCGCGATCACGATGCCGCCCTTCGCGGTACTGTCGAGCTTGGTGAGGATGATCCCGTCGGTCTGCATCCGGCGCGTGAATTCCTGCGCCTGGGCGAGGCTGTTCTGCCCCAGGTTGGCGTCGAGGACGAGGAGCGTCGTCACGGCGCCCTCGCCCAGCGCACGCTCGCATATGCGGCGGATCTTGGCCAGCTCCTCCATGAGGTTCGCGCGCGTGTGGAGCCGTCCCGCCGTGTCGACGATCACCGCGTCCATGCCACGCGACTTCGCCGCGCTGCACGCATCGAACGCCACCGCGGCCGGGTCACTCCCCTCCGCGTGCCGGACCATGTCGACGCCCACGCGGTCCGCCCAGATGCCGAGCTGGTCGGCGGCCGCGGCGCGGAACGTGTCGCACGCCGCCACCAGCACGCGTTCCCCACGCGACTTCAGGTAATGCGCGAGCTTGCCGATGCTCGTCGTCTTGCCCACACCGTTGATCCCCACCACGAGGATCGCGCGCGGCCGGGCGGGGGAATTCGTGTCCGTCTCCGCGCCGCCCAGGATGTCGAGAAAGATGTCGCGCAATGCCGCCCGGTAGTCGTCCGCGCCGCGCCGCTCGCGCAGCGCCTCCAGCGCGCGATCGGTGGCGGCGACCCCGACGTCGGCGGACAGGAGCAGCGCCTCGACCTCGTCGATGTCGATCGAAGCCGCCGGGGACCCCGAGCGCTGGAACACGCGGGAGAGCGGCGTCATGAGACCCTCGCGCGCGCGCTGCAACTTTGCCTTGAGATTCAGCATGGAACGATCGGCGCGGGGACGCGCCGCGACGCCTACGCGGACGAGGCCGAGTCGGCCGCCGCCACGGGAACGACGCCGCGGTCCTTGAAGCGCTCGGCGTCGTCGAGGTGGACGGAGATCAGCTTGGAGACGCCGGGCTCCTCCATGGTGACGCCGTAGATGTTGTCCGCCGCTTCCATCGTCTTCTTATTGTGCGTGATGACGATGAACTGCGTGCGGGTGGTGAACGATTTCAAC
>CAZCQM010000331.1:1304-2638 GCA_964500785.1 uncultured bacterium | reverse complement strand
GGTACTTCCTGGTGAAGCCGTAATCGAATCCTGATGGGGGGCGGGTGGCACGACGCCACCCGTCCCCATGGGGGACAACAACGATGAAAGACATCGAGTTCATTCTCGGACCGCGCGTTCCGAAGGAGATGCTCGTTCGCGAGAGGCGACGATATATGCTCCCGTCACTGTTCATCGGCGCGGCCGCGGTACTTCTTCTCATCTCCATCTTCCTCCCTTACTGGCAGCTGACGTTGATGGCGCCCCAGTATCCGGAGGGGCTCAAAACCGTCATGTACGTAAACCGTGTGACCGGGGACGTGGAGGAGATCAACCATCTGAACCACTACATCGGGATGCGCCCGCTGGAAGAGGCTGCCTCTCTGGAACGATCGTCGAGCGTCTTCCTGATCGTCGCGCTCACGTTGCTCACGCTGACAACAATCTTCGTACACAGCCCCATTGCCCTGTTCTGTGCTGTGCCCGCGATATTCTACCCCGTGATATTCCTGGCCGACCTGTACTTCTGGATGCGGAACTTCGGGCTCAACCTGGATCCGAAGGCGCCGCTGAACAAGGCGGTCAAGCCGTTCGTGCCGCCGCTGCTGGGGACGGGAAGCGTGGGGCAGTTCAAGACGACGGCGGCATGGCAGATTGGACTCATCCTGGCGTTCGTCGCGTCCCTGCTGATCCTGGTTGGACTGTATTACCACCGGCGGGCGTACAAACCGCTGCTCGAACAACGGTTGGCGGGCGCCGCCGCGGCGAAGGAATGAGAACGCGGTTCCTTGCATACGCTGTTCTGGTCGCGGCGCTCTCTTTGCCGTGCCCAGTCGAGTCTGGAACGCTCCATGTCCAGGCGAACGCGGGGGGCGATGCGCTGCGCGCGGCTATCGCCGCGGCGACCGACGGCGACACGCTGCTGCTCGCAGCGGGCACATACCCGGGGCCCGTGACCATCGACCGTCCAGTCGTTATTACCTCACACGGAGACGCGGTGATCGATGGCGGACGGCACGGATCCGTGCTGCAGGTGACCGCGCCGAATGTGACGTTGCGCCGTCTCACGATCCGCAACAGCGGCATATCGCTGACCCGCGAAGATGCGGGCGTCGAGGCGAGCGCGCCGGGCCTGTGCGTCGAGGACTGCCGCATTGAGAATGTGCTCTTTGGAATCTACCTGCGCCGGGCGCCGCAAGCAACCCTCCGCCGCAACACGATCGTCGGATACAAATCGCTCGACGTGCCGCGCCGGGGTGATCTGGTGCGCGCCTGGTACAGCCGCCACATGCACATGGAATCCAACATTCTGGAATCGGGACGTGACGTAATCGTGTGGTTCTCCGACAGTTCGA
>CAZCQM010000331.1:0-1294 GCA_964500785.1 uncultured bacterium | reverse complement strand
CGTGGCGAACAACACGGTATCGGGTGCGCGCTACGGTGTGCATTTCATGTACGACAACGATTGCGTGGCCACCGGGAATACGCTGACGGACAACGCGGTGGGCGCCTACCTGATGTACAGCCGGCGTCTGACCGTCGCCGGCAATACGGTTGCGTACAACCGGGGCGCCACCGGCCTCGGCATCGGACTGAAGGACGTCGACGATTCTGCCGTGCAGGGGAATCTCGTGGTCGACAACCGCACGGGCATATTTGTGGACAACTCGCCTCGCGACGTGGACAGCCACCTTCGGTACGAGAACAACGTGCTGGCGTACAACGACGAAGGCATCCGCTTCACCGGGCTCGTCGAGCGCACGACAATAACGGACAACAGCTTCCTCGACAACTATGAGGACGTCTTCGCGGGGGGGAGTGATGAGATGCACGGCGTCCGGTGGGAAAAGAATTTCTGGAGCGCTTCGGCTGGCTTCGACCTCGACGGCAACGGGGTGTCGGACGTCCCCTACCGTGCCGAGCGTCTCTTCGAAGACCTGATCGCGCACCACCCGCGGTTGCGACTGTTCGTCTACAGCCCCGCGATCCAGGCGTTGGATCTGGCCGCCCATGCGTTTCCTGTCGTCCGCCCCCGGCCCAAATTCACCGATGACCAGCCTCGAATGCAGCCGGTGTTTCCGACCGGCGCGCCGGCGCTGTCGCGCCCGCCGGCGTGGCGACTGGCGTCCGCGTCCGCGGCCCTCGCCGTGCTCGGTTTGCTGGTCGCACTCCTGGGCCGGCTCAAGGCCCCCGCAGCGGATCGTTATGCAACGTGGGTGCGGCCGCCGGCCGCGCCCGCGGCGCCGACGCACGAGGAGGGAGCCCCGTGATCCACGCGCGCTCGCTGACAAAGCGCTTCGGAAAAGTGATCGCCGTGAACAACGTGTCATTACACGTGCGCGCGGGTGAAGCTCTCGCGCTGTGGGGACACAACGGGGCGGGTAAGACCACCATTCTTCGTTGTCTCCTCGGAGTCATGCCTTTCGAGGGAACGGCGGAGGTCGGCGGGGTGGATGTGCGGCGCAACGGCCGACTGGCCAGAACGCGGGTTGGGTTCGTTCCACAGGACGTTCACTTTTATCACCACCTGAGCGTGACCGAGACGCTTACGTTGTTTCGGCGGATTCGGGGCGTACGGCCCGGCCGGGGAGTCGAATTGCTCGCCGAGCTGGGGCTGAAGGAATACGCAGACAAACGCGTGCGCGAACTGTCGGGCGGAGTGCGCCAGCGTCTGGCCCTCGCGGTCGCGTTGCTGTCGA
>CAZCQM010000330.1:0-2649 GCA_964500785.1 uncultured bacterium | reverse complement strand
TCGAGCGCCTGTTCGAGGGCTTCGTCAACGCCGCCGTCATCGCCATCGAGCAGCGTGACCCGACCACGTTCGGTCACTCAGGCCGCGTGGCCGGCATGACCGTGGGACTGGCGGAGTCGGTGGACCGTGCCGGTGACGGATCCTACCGCCAGGTCCAGTTCAGTCGGGAGGAGCTGAGGGAGATCCGATACGCTGGGCTCCTCCACGACTTCGGCAAGGTCGGCGTGCGGGAACAGGTACTGGTCAAAGCCAAGAAGCTCTACGCACCCGACCTGGCGCTGATCAAACAGCGCTACGCGTTCATCCGCCGGACGCAGGAGCGGGACTTCGAGCGGGAGCGGGCGAACTTCCTCGAGCAGCACGGTCGCACGAACTATGACGCGTTCCTGGTAGAGCTCCGGCGACAGTACGACGAACGGCTCGGCGAGATGGACCGCTTCATGAAGCTCGTCGCCGAGTCGAACGAACCAACGGTGCTTCCCGAAGGCAACTTCGAAGAACTCGTGCACTACGCCGAGGCGACCTACCAGGACCTCGACGGCAAGGACCGGCCGCTCCTCTCCGACGACGAAGTCCGTTTCTTGACGATTCGGAAGGGCAGCTTGGATGAGCAGGAGCGGCTCGAGATCGAGAGCCACGTGTCGCACACGTACAAGTTCCTGCTGAACATCCCGTGGACCAAAGAGCTGAGCAACGTCCCGTACATCGCGTACGGCCACCACGAAAAGCTCAACGGCCGCGGGTATCCGCGGAAGGTGACCGGAGAGGCGATTCCCATTCAGACACGGATGATGACAATCGCGGACATCTTCGACGCACTAACCGCATCGGACCGCCCCTACAAGCGAGCCGTCCCCATACCGCGCGCGCTGGACATCATGGCGGAAGAGGTGAACGACGGGATGCTCGACGGCGAGCTGTTCCGGTTGTTCACCGAAGCAAAGGTCTTCGAGAAGCTGAACCAAGGTACCTGACGCCGGGCGTCAGGCCG
The DNA here is from genome assembly GCA_964500785.1 of uncultured bacterium. Lineage (GTDB taxonomy): Bacteria > Krumholzibacteriota > Krumholzibacteriia > WVZY01 > JAKEHA01 > JAKEHA01. The sequence continues at coordinate 1,658 of CAZCQM010000330.1, read as the reverse complement.
GCGTCCGCGCGCCCCATCCACCGCCGCCCGGGGTTTCGATCCGCAGCACGTCACCGGGCATGAGGGTGCACGCCACCCTTCCACCAGATTCCTTCCCGTTCACGAGGTTACGCCAGACCACACCGTGGGTGCCATCCTGCGAGCCCGCGGGGGCGTGGCGCCGCCGCTCCGAGATCACGCTGGCCTCGATCGGTGCGAGTGCTTCGTACTCCCGGACGACCCCGTCTCCACCGCGGAACCGGCCCGCTCCGCCGGTCCCGTGCCGGAGCGCGTACGCGCACACGCGCATCGGATGGTCCAGCTCGAACGACTCGATCGGCGTATTTCGGGTGTTCGACATGCCGACGTGCACACCGGAGGGGCCATCGCCACGAGCGGAAGCCCCTTGCCCGCCGCCGAGGGTCTCGTAGTAGGTCCAGCCCTCCCCCCCGAACACGATGTTGTTCATCGTGCCCTGCCCCTGCGCCGGGACGGCGGCTCCCTCGAGGGCGCGGAACAACAGATCGGTGATGCGCTGCGACGTCTCCACGTTACCCGCCGCCACGGCCGCGGGCCACCGCGCGTTCACCAGACACCCCTGGGGAGCGGAGACCGTGACGGCCCGCTGCACGCCACCGTTCGTCGGGACGTCGTCGGGGACGAGACACCGGACGACGAAGAGCGCCGCCGAGCGCGTCACCGAGATCGGGCAGTTCACGTTCCCGGCGACCGCGCCCACCGTACCGGCGAAATCGCAGGTGAGACGCCCCTCGCTAACGGTGATCGTGACACGTACCTCGAGATCACCCTCATCGATGCCGTCCCCCTCGAGCCAATCGGTCGCCGCGTACGTGCCGTCCGGGAGGGCCTCCTGCAACGCGGCAACCGTGCGGCGCTCGGCGTAGTCGAGCAGATCACGGCCCGCCTCTTCCACGAACACCCGGCCCCGCTCCGCCACGAGCGCGCGGTACCGCTCCGCGCCGCGCTCGCACGCCGCGAGCTGCGCCGCGAGGTCGCCCCGGCGCATCGAGGGCGTCCGGACGTTGGCCAGGACGAACCGCTCCATCGCCGCATCGACGTCCCCGTCACGCGCCCACCGAACGGGCGGGATGATCAGGCCCTCCTCGAACACCGAACGGGAGGCCGGCGGCATGCTCCCAGGACGAGATCCCCCGACGTCCGAGTGATGTGCGCGCACCACGGTGTAACCGCCAACCACGCCATCCACGTCGATGGCGTGGACCAGCGTAATGTCGGGCAGGTGCGTGCCGCCCATGTAGGGATCGTTGAGAATGAACGTGTCCGAGGGCTGTGGGCCGAGAGCACGCACCGCGGCCACAGCCTCGGGCATGGCCCCCAGATGCACAGGGATGTGCGCTGCCTGGGCAATCATCACCCCTTCGGCATTGAACAGCGCCGCGGACGAATCACGACGCTCGCGGATGTTGGGAGAGAACGCGCTGGCGACCAGTAGCGTCCCCATCTCCTCCGCGAGGCCCGCGAAAGTATGGGCCATGACCTGGAGATCGATCGGGTCTAGCATGGCGGGCGGGCGCGGCGGCCTCGAAGTGAATACCGCATCAGCGTCGCTCCACGAGCAACGCGCCGGTTTCGTGTACGGTCGCGGACCACCCAGCCTCGAGACGAACGGTGGCATCCTCCAGCGGAATGGTCACCGG
>CAZCQM010000329.1:1892-2665 GCA_964500785.1 uncultured bacterium | reverse complement strand
TTCAGCAATGCGCTCGAAGCACTGGTCGCAACCATCCTGGCCGCGCAGTGTACCGACGCGCGCGTCAACATGGTCACACCGGCGCTGTTTGCGAAGTACCAGACGCCAGCCGACTACCTTGCCGCGCCCGACGAGGTGCTGCAGGAGGAAATCCGCAGCACCGGTTTCTACAACAACAAGACGAAGTCGATCAAGGCGGCGTGCCGGATGCTGGTCGACAAGTTCGAGGGCAGGATGCCGACGACCATGGAGGACCTGGTGCGCCTGCCCGGCGTCGGACGCAAGACGGCGAACGTCATCCTGGCCAACATCTATCGCGTGCCCGGCATCGTCGTCGACACCCACATGCTGCGGTTGTCGAACCGCATGGGGTTCTCCACCAACCACGAGGCGGACAAGGTGGAGCGCGACATGATGGCCGTGTTCCCCGAGGACCTGTGGATCCGGCTCTCGCAACTCATTCCGTGGCACGGTCGCCGGTGCTGCACGGCGCGTAACCCGAACTGCGACGCGTGCCCGGTCTCCGACGAGTGCCCGAAGCTCCTGTAGACACATGGCGCGCCCCTCCTCCAGCGACCGCACGCGCGTGCGCCGCCTGCCCAAACGCGGCGCCTACGACCGCGCCACCATCGACGCCATCCTCGACGAGGGACTGGTGTGTCACGTCGGCTTCGTGGTCGGCGGGCAGCCGTTCGTGATTCCGACGCTGTATGCGCGCGACGGGGACCGCATTCTCGTCCACGGCTCCGCGGCGAGCCGCATGCTCGAGACGC
>CAZCQM010000329.1:0-1882 GCA_964500785.1 uncultured bacterium | reverse complement strand
CTCGATGCGGGCGTCGATATATGCGTGACGGTCACGCTCGCGGACGGCCTCGTGGTGGCGCGTTCGGCGTTCGAGAGCTCGATGAACTACCGGTCGGTGGTGTTGCTCGGGCGGGCGCGCGCCGTCGAAGATCCCGCCGCCAGGATGGAGGCGCTGCGTGCGCTGGTCGAGCACCTGATCCCGGGACGCTGGGACGACTGCCGGCTTCCCGACGACGAGGAGATGAAAGCCACGCTCGTGCTCGAGATGCCCATCGACGAGGCGTCGGCGAAGATCCGCACGGGCCCGCCGCTCGACAAGGAACCCGATCTCGACACGGAGTACTGGGCGGGCGTGCTTCCGTTCAGCCAGACGGTTGGGACGCCGGTTCCGGATGCGCTCTTGCGCGCGGGCATCGAAGTTCCCGCGTATCTCAGAAACTACTCGCGCAAACGGAAGTGATTATTCGGACGCGAGGCGTGCACCACGATACTGGTGGCCGAACCCGTCGTGGTGCTATACTTTGACGTCAGGAAAACTTGTCTTCGAGACATCGGACCGAGAGAATGAATGGATATAAGGGTACGATTGGAATTCTGACCGGTGGTGGTGACGTACCGGGGTTGAACCCGGCCATTCGCGCCGTGACGATTCGGGCTACGCGCGAGGGATATCGTGTGCTCGGTATAAGGCGTGGATGGGCCGGGCTGGTAGACGTCGTTCCGGATATCAATGCCGACAATTCCGACTGCATCCAACTGCTTACCAAAGAGGTCGTGAACAGAGTTGGCCGCACCGGTGGAACATTTCTCCATTCTTCCAGAACGCGCCCCAGCCATCTTCCGATCGAGCTCGTACCTGCTCACCTCGCCGACCGGTATACGGACGCCATCAACGATCTGACTCCCGAGATATTGCGCAACATTGAGTTCCTGGGCCTGGACTATCTGATTCCGATCGGTGGAGACGACACACTGAGCTACGGGCATCGACTCCACGAGGAAGGTGTCCGGATTATCGCCATTCCAAAGACAATGGACAATGACGTACCGGGCACAGACTATTGTATCGGCTTTGGAACGTGTGTCACGCGCACGATCGAGTTTACCCACGGTTTGCGCACTTCCGCCGGCTCGCATGAGCGGTTTCTGGTCATCGAGGTGTTTGGCCGATACGCAGGTTTTACGGCACTATTCCCGACGATGGCCGGAGCGGCGGACCGGTGCGTGATTCCGGAGCACCCCTTCAATCCGGAGCAATTGACGGAGCTGCTGGCGAATGACAGGAACAGGAATCCGTCCAAATACGCGGTCGTTCTCGTATCAGAAGGGGCCACAATGGCGGATGAAAAACAGATGAGCTTCGAGAGCGAGGAGGCCGATCAGTACGGTCACAAGAAGCTCGGAGGGATCGGGGATCAGGTGGCCAGAAAGTTGAGTTCGCATTCTCCCAGGTACAATAATGGTCGGCGCATCAACGTCCTGAGCCAGCGACTGGGTTACCTCGTGCGGTCCGGGAATCCCGATGCACTCGATTCGATCGTCCCGATGGCGTTCGGAAATCTGGCGCTGGACCTGATCCTGTCAAATACGTCCGGGCGTCTGGTCAGTCTCAGACACGGGCAATACGATAACGTGCCCCTGGACGTGGTTACGCATGAGAAGAAGGTGGTGGATGTTGCCCGTTTCTACAATACGGAACGGCTCCGGCCCTTCTACCAGTCGTTCAACCTGAATCCCATGTTGATCATGACGAGCGATCCCTCCTAGGCCCGTATCGCCGTCGGTTAGATCAGCGCGCCGCCGCACGAGGAGCCCGCGCCCGCCGTGCAGCCGAAGCAGTGGTTCCCCGTCGCGATTCGCCGCCGGTGCGCCCGCTTCAAGGCAGCCGGGCGCGAGCCCGA
>CAZCQM010000328.1:0-2666 GCA_964500785.1 uncultured bacterium | reverse complement strand
AGTTGTTGGCGCAGAAGTTGATGACCTCGCCGTCGGCCACCTTGATCGCGGCGGCCTGCGGGCTCATGATGATGCGCTCGTCCTTGTAGAGGCCGGCCTCGCGGATGCCGGCGAGCTCGGTGTCGAGAATAGGTTTGAGTTTGGCGAACATCGCGGTTCCTCCCGTTGCGACGCGGTCAGTGTTTCTGGTTCAAGAGCGCCGGCCAGTGCTCCACGACGGTGATGGTCTGGGGCGCGGTCGGTCCGGCGGGAACGAGGACGAGGCGCCGGTCGCTCCCTCTCTCCCGGGCCCAGTCGAACGTATCGGCCGGCCGGTGAGCGACCACGTGCGCCGGCCCCAGTCGGAAGCTCGAACCGGGAAGAACGTCGGCGGCCCACATTGCGGTCGGGTCGCTCGGGTCCCCGAGGAACAGCCGCTTGCCATCACTCGACCAGCCCAGGTTGTATCCACCCCGCGTCGTCACCTGGTACTTCGAACCCGCCGCGGGGAACGACTGCACGTACACCTCATACTGCCCCGACTCGTCCGAATCATACGCCATCCAGCGGCCGTCCGGTGACACGTGGCCGCGGTCCTCCCAGAAGGGCGTTACGAGATACGGGTGCGGGGTGTGGTCGTCTCCGTCCACGGGCAGGACCCAGATGTCGCGCCGCGTGGCGGCTTCCTGGCGCGCGAAGACCAGCGAATGGCCGTCGGGCGTCCAGTCGGACAACCACTTGAAGACGGAATCGTTTTCCAGGAACGATGCGGTGGACGACCCCGCCCCCACGGTCACGACCACGATGCCGGGCGTGCTGCCGTACGTCGAGTACGTGTACGCGATGCGCGTTCCGTCGGGCGACCATCGGGCGTTCTCGACCTGACCGGTTTCGTAGTTGAGCCGCGTCACGACGCCGCGTTCCAGATCCACCGTCCACAGGTTGGAGCGCGAGATGTTGGCGAGACGCTCCAGCACCGCATGGCGCCCGTCGGGGGACAGATCGAAGCCGGTGTACCGCCCGGGCACCATCGGGACGTCCTCGAGCACCTTGCCGTTCGAATCCGTCCACACCAGGTGCGTGGCGAAGGGCACATTGGTCACGTACGCCAGCGCACCGTTGGCCGCGGCGCTCACGGGAGGCGCGCCGGAGTAGTTGGTTCCCAGCGGGCGGTCGCCGAGCGAGACGGGTTCTCCCACCACGCGGCCGCCTTTCGCGTCGAACCGGTGTGCGACGATCACGTCATCGCGCTGGTACAGCAGGTAGCCGGGCTCCGCGTAGCACACGCCGCTACCGGCCGTTCTCAGCACCACGTGGCGGTCCCCGCCGTCCAGCGAGGCCATGTAGATGGTGAACTTGCCGTCGTGGGGCGGGAGCGCCGAATAGAGGAAGTGTTTCCCGTCGGGGAGGAAACAGGGAAAGCGGTGCGCGGTCTCCGTCGAATCGAGCGTCGTCACCTGGACGGGCTCCCCGCCGTTGGCCGATACGCGGAAGATCGGTCCTTCGGACAGCGGTGCGAAGAGGATGATGCCGTCCCGGTTCCAGGTCCCGCCGCGCGGACCCTTGATGTCCGCGATGGCCTCGGGCGTCCCCCCGTCAATCGGGACCTTCATCAGCTTGTTCCCGGAGGAAAAGTACCCGATGGTCTTGCTGTCGGGCGACCAGAAGGGCAGGTTCGCGTTGTCGGTCCCGGAGAGCGGACGCGCCACGATCGACTCGAGCGGCCGGACCCAGAGCCGAAACGTGCCGGTCGAGTCCGCCGCACGATACGCCAGCGTGCGCCCGTCGGGTGAGATCGCCCCTTCGGCCCCGTCAACGTCCATCTTGGTTCCCAGGACCTCCGGGATCTCGAAACGGATCGGTTGCGGGGCGGGCGTGCGGTCGAAGAGGGGTATCACGAAACGCGTGGCGACGGCGGTACCGAGAACCAGCGCCGCCGCGCCCACCCACGTGCGTGCCTTCCCGCGTTTCGCCCGCGTCGCGGCGGCCGCCGCCGCCGGACTCGACGAGCGCGTCGCGATGACGTCCTCGATCTCGATGCGCGCGTCGCCGATGTCGCGCAGCCGGCGCTTGACGTCCTTCTCCAGGCAGCGGCGCAGGAGACTGCGGATGCGCGACGGCGTCCGTCCCGGCAGCCCCTCCCAGTCCGGCTCGCGCTCGAGGATGCGCGCGATCAGGTCGGAGACCGTGTCGCCCGCGAAGGCCTGGCGCCCGGTGAGGCACTCGTAGAGCACGCACCCGAAGGACCAGATGTCGGTGCGCTTGTCGACGGCGCGCCCGCGCGCCTGCTCCGGGCTCATGTAGGCGGCGGTGCCGAGGATCACGCCGGCGCCGGTGGCGTCGTCGGTGATCGTGGGCGAATGCGTGAGTGTCGGCGAGTGCGAGAGGTTGACGTCGGAGCCGCTCGCCGTTCCCATCCCGCCCTTGGCGAGGCCGAAATCGAGCACCTTGACGTCGCCCGACGGCGTGATCATGACGTTGCCGGGCTTGAGATCGCGGTGGACGATGCCGTTCTCGTGCGCGGCTTCGAGGGCGGCCGCGATCTGGCGGGCGATCTGGAGCGCGTCTTCGATAGAGAGCGGGCCGCGGTCGAGGCGCGCGGAGAGCGTCTCGCCTTCGACGAATTCGAGGACGAGGTAGCGGTGGCCGTCGACCTCTTCCAGGCCGAAGATGCCGGCGACGTTGGC
>CAZCQM010000327.1:0-2670 GCA_964500785.1 uncultured bacterium | reverse complement strand
TGGGGTGGAACGAGGCGCCGCCGTCATCGGACAGGTAGATCGACACCTGGGCGATGCCGCTGGCGTCCGTCGCCGTCCACTCGATCGTGGCGACCGCGTGGGCGGCGATCGTCTCTCCGCCGTTGGGCGACAGAACCGTCACGTCCGGCGGCGTCGTGTCGTTGGAGCCCATCGGCGTGAGATACGGCGTGATCTCGGAGACGGTGACGTTGGTGACCAGCGTTTCGTCGCCGGATTTCAGACCGGGAAACGTCGGTGTATTGGTGAAGTTGATGTAATCGGTAATCTCGACGTGGTTGATGTACCCGTCGTTATCGGAGTCGTTCTGGTCCAGGGAGGCGATGGCGTCTTCGGTGCTGGCATACACACCGGACCCGATCGCCACTTCGACCTTGGCCCCGTATGCATTGCGGGGACCGCCGCCGTTGAAATCGTAATGACAGACGCCGCAGTGTCCCGAATTGCTGAGCAGATCGTCCAGCCGGGTTCCTTTGGCTTCGGGGTAGACGTTGAAGAACGCTCTACGAATCGGAGGACGACCGAGCGCGTTGCTCGCCAGGAGGAGGAACAGCCCGGAGACGCCCCCGATGATCGCCAGCTTCAGTGAGATCCGCATGATTCACCTCGTCTGGCAGGCCGCGGCGGCCATGTCGCGGCCGCCCTGGGGGGGGAAAACTGCGGGCCGGCAACCCGCATGGGCGCCGACCCGCGTCTTGCGCCGACAGGAGTGGCCGCATTTTCCCCCGCCGGTCGCGAATTTAGGTCGCTCATCCCGAGCGACTAAAGGGAAGATAGCACGGAAACGGAGTTTTGTCTCTCTTTTTCTTTTGAAATCTGAAAATTTCCCTAACCCCTGTATTTTCCGCCGATTTCGGCTATAATGCCCCCGCGCCCCTGAACCCCCGGCCCCAGAGGGCCGGACCCAGTAACCCGGAGGAGCCAGCATGAGAAATCGATCGTCCCGTCGGACCGCGACGGCCGTCCTGGCCCTGGCTGCCGTGGCGGCACTTGTCGCCGGCGGCTGCGGCAAGAAATCCGAGACGCCCCGGAAGGCGGAATCCGACGTGAGCTTTCACCACATCCCGGCCGACAGCCTCAGGCAGGAGATCGCTCGATTTGCCCCGTTTCCCATCACCTACGACGAGACGATCCTCTCGACGCCGGAGAAGGAGGCGCTCGCCAAGCTCGTCGAAGCGGCGCGCGTCGTCGACGAGATATTTCTGCGCCAGGTGTGGAGCGGCAACATCGCGATGCGCGACGAGCTTCGCGCCGCCGCGGAGGCGGCCGGCCCGGGATCGCTCTCGAGTGACCTCTATCACTTCTTCCGGATCAACGCCGGTCCCTGGATCCGCCTGGAGCACGACACGCCGGCCATCGGCGCCATCCCCAAGCCGGCCGGGGCGGGCTACTATCCGGAGGACATGACGAAGGAGGAGTTCGAGAATTATGTCTCGGCTCACCCGAAAGAGAAGGATGCCTTCACCAGCTATTTTACTCGCATCGAGCGCGCGCAGGACGGTTCGCTCAAAGCCGTGCCTTACAGCGTCGCCTACGGGCCCTTGCTCGATGATTGCGGCCGTCTCCTTGACGAGGCCGCCGACATCCTGACCCTGGAGTCGACGAAGTCCCAGCTCGCAAACGGCGTCGATTACACGACGCTCGCCGCATTCCTGCGCGCCCGGGCCTCGGCCTTCAAATCCAACGACTACTTCAAGAGCGACATGGCCTGGATGGACGTCAAGGACAACATCCTGGACGTGACCATCGGCCCCTACGAGGTCTACGAGGACGGGTTGTTCAACTACAAGGCCGCGTTCGAGGCGGTCATCGGTATCCGGAACCCGGCGGACAGCCAGAAGCTCGAGGAGCTCAAGGCCTATTTGCCGGCGATGGAGCGCAACCTGCCCATTCCCGACACGATGAAGAACATGAACCGCGGGACGGATTCGCCCATCAGCGTGATCGACGTGGTCTATGCGGGTGGGGACATCAAGGCGGGCGTGCACGCGATCGCCTACAATCTGCCCAACGATGAGCGCGTGCGCGAGGCCAAGGGCTCCAAGAAGGTCATGCTCAAGAACATCTCGCGCGCCAAGTACGAGAAGATCCTCGTGCCCATCGCCAACATCGTGCTCGACCCGGCGCAGATGCCCCAGGTCAACTTCGACAGCTACTTCAGCTTCACGCTGCTGCACGAGCTGTCGCACGGGCTGGGCCCCGGCACCATCACGCTCAAGAACGGCACGAAGACCACCGTCAACCAGGTGTTGCAGACGCTGTATTCGCCCATCGAGGAATGCAAAGCGGACGTCATGGGCATGTACAACGCCGAGTTCCTGGTCCAGAAGAGCCAGATGACCCAGGACGAGCTGAACCGGACCTACATCGGGTTCCTTCCCGGGTTGTTCCGCGCCGTCCGATTCGGGTTGCATGAGGCGCACGGCAAGGGGAACATGATCCAGTACAACTGGTTCAAGGACCAGGGCGCCATCGTGCTCGATCCCGCGACGGACCGCTACACGGTCGTGCTCGACAAGATGCCGGAAGCGGTCCGTTCCCTGACCCGCGAGCTGTGCCTGCTCGAGGGCAACGGGGACTACGACGCGGCCAGGGCGTTCGTCGACAAATGGGGTGCGGTGCCGCCGGAGGTGGACCGCATCGTCGGGAAGC
>CAZCQM010000326.1:0-2675 GCA_964500785.1 uncultured bacterium | reverse complement strand
ACATCCGACAACGACATCGCCAGATACAGCAACGCCCGACCGTGATGGCCGGGCGTCCTGTTAAGCCGGACCCCCAGTTTCGTACAGAGTCACGAACGATGTTGGCTCCCCGGGTAGGACTCGAACCTACAACCCTGCGGTTAACAGCCGCATGCTCTACCATTGAGCTACCGAGGAGCAGGATGGTCAAATTCTGCGGGATCGGGCGGAGGGCGCCGGATCGGAACGGATAGAATAGCCGTCCCATGCCTGATTGTCAACGGCCGAGCCGGCCCGGATGGACGGGCAACCCTTTTCCAAGCAATCTTTTACACCCTCACTGGCGGCCCGAAACCGGCCAGAGGGGGGAACGCGCGTGACGCCTCCGCAGGGGGAGATCGCTAGCGGCGCACGTAGGTCACGCGGAAGTCCTCCGTGAGGTCCGCGATGAGCGCGTCGACCATCTTGCCGTACGCCCGCTCGGGATCCTGCGCGTCGAAACGCACGCCGCCGCCGCGCACGCCGACCTGGGCCACCGTGCACGTCGTCCGCGAGGACCGCGTCCACACCGTAGCACCGCGCGCCGTCTCCATGAGACGCGTCGTGAGCGCCGCTTTGACATCGGCGCTGACGCTCCCGGCGAACATCTGCTGGAGATCGAATCTGGGTTTGACGTCCTGGACGTCGAGCACCCCCATCACGACCGCGCCCACGCCGTAGTGCTCTCCGATGGCGCGCACGGCCTCGAAGTTCAGCTCCTTGACGCCGAGCTTCTGTGCAATCTCGTCGGCCGTTCCCAGCTCCAGGATGCGCACGCCCGGCTGCGCGTCCTGTGCCTCCTCGATGAAGCGCTGCGTGGCGAACGAGGCCAGCGTCCCCTTGTTCTCGCACGAGAATTGGACAACGCCGACCATGTCGAAGGAATTGAGATCGACCTCGGGCGGAACCTGCACGACCTGGCGCTTCGCGCACGCCAGAGAAAGCACGACCCCCGCGCCGATCAACAAAAGGGTCAATCTGGGTCTCATGGGGCACCTCCTGCCACCCGGGAAAAGGGGCAAGAAGCGAGCCAGCGTTCCCTGCAGCGGGGCCCCGGTCGCCCGCCCGGGCATGCATTCAATAGATTGCCAGAAAACAAGTTACGGATCGGGCTGGATTCCGTGATCACATCTCCCCGCGTCTCCGGCGTTCCCCAGTAAGCCCGCCGGACCGGGCACCGCACGGCCCGGGCGGGTTCTTCAACGGAGGTTCACGATCATGTGCCGCAGACTCATGCCCCTTATCGCCCTGGCCGCGCTCGTCGCAGCGGCTGCCGGGTGCAGCAAGAACGACAGCCCGTCCGCGCCGAACACCAATCCGGTGAATCCGACGGACATCAATCAATTCGTCAATGCGCTCCCCGACTGGGTGCCGCCGTCCGACGTGGAAGACCCGCCCGTCGACCTCGGCGACTCCGAGGATCTCGAGAACAACCAGTACTACCGCTGTCACGGCGTCGAGTACGACCTGAAGAAGAACTTCGACGACATCACGGCGGTCGGCGCCAACGCCACCGCGCTGAAACCCGGCATGCTCGTCCAGGGCCGAGGCGTCAAGAACGGGTCGCTCTCCACCATCGGCCTCGCGCGCTCGCCGATCTCGCTCTCGATCAACCTCGCGCTCGCCGATCCGTCACGCGACGTGGACAACCCCAACAGCTCCACCATCCAGGACGCCATCGCATCGCTCCAGCGCGAGGCCGACACCCGCCTCGGCGACATCGACGTCGTCCCCGCGCTGATCAACTTCAGGGCCGAGTCCGCCTATTCGATGCAGCAAGCGATGATTTCCGCCGGCCTGAGTATCAAGTACAACGCGCTCATCGCCAGCGGATCGGTGGGCGGATCGCTCTCGCAGTCGTCGTCGGTAAAACGCCACACGGTGCTGGTCAAGCTCCTGCAGCCGATGTACACCATCTCCTTCGCCGACGATCAGAAGGCCGAGCCCGCCGACTTCTTTGCACCGAGTCTCATGCAGGCCGACTTCGACCGCCAGAAAGAGCTGGGGACGATGGGCGCGGGCAATCTGCCCTGCTACGTGCAGTCGGTCACCTACGGGCGCATGGTCGTGTACTCGATGACGACGACCGAGACGGTCACGGACGACGAGTACAAGCTCGCGGTGCAGGCCTCCTACGGCGCGTGGTCGGGGAGCGGGAGCCTCACCACCCGCCAGAAGCAGCTCGTGCAGAACTCGACCATCGAGGCCCAGGTCTTTGGCGGGACGCAGGGGCAGGGGCTGGACGCGATCAAGCAGGCGCTGCGCAACGGCGATTTCAGCGCGTTCCTCTCGCCGGTTCCCGCATCGAACGCGGTGCCGCTATCCTACCGCATAAACGACCTCAAGAACCGACAGGTGGCGGTCGTGGGCGACGCGACCAAGTTCACGATCCAGGAGTGCGAACCGGTGAACGACCTCAAGTTCACGGTGACGCTGGACAGCGTCAGCGTGGTCAACGGATGCGACGCCGAGACCGGGTTCGACATCGAGTGCTTCGCCTACACGCAGAATCCGAGTTCTAACTACACCCTCATCCACGTCACGCCGCCCGACTATTCGTTCCCGAAGGAGATGCTGCCATCGCTGCACGGGACGGCGATCTTCACCATCACGGCCTCGCAGGCGACGACCCTCAAGTTCTTGACCGACGTCGGTTC
>CAZCQM010000325.1:0-2694 GCA_964500785.1 uncultured bacterium | reverse complement strand
CGCTGCGCCTGCTGTGGATTCTGCTCGCCGTCTACGCGGTGTTCGAGCTGGGCGTACGGGGCATCCCCGACAGCGGGCCGTACGCGATGCATATCGGGTCGAACGTGCTGGTGAACCTTCGCACCTACACCGGCCTCGCCTTTTCGCTGTGGCTGGTATTCCCGGCCTTCGGGTTGCCCTCGGGATTCACGTTCTCGCACGCGGTGTGGATCGCGCTCGTCGCGTACCACGTCGCCCGGCGCGATTTTCGCGGTCTGGCATTCGGACTGGTGACGTTCTTCCTCCTGCTGGCGCCGGTGATGTTCACGACCAGGCACACCCACTCGTTCCACCTCTACGTCCCCGCGATCGGCGCCTGGTTCCTCGTCGCCTCGGTCGTGGAGTCCGTGCGCGCGCTGCTCGCCCGCCGCGTCCCGCGCCTCGCGGCCGCCGTGCTGGCCGGCCTGGTCGTGGCGTGTTTCATCGGTTCCGCCGTCGCCGTCAATCGCAACACGACGGAGACGATCAGCGAATCGATCACGTTGCCCCGCAGCTTCGTGCTGCGCCGTGCCGTCATCGCCGAGCGGATGGCGCGCGACCTGCGCGCGAAGGCATTCGCCGCGGCGGCCGGCGGGCGCATCGTCCTCGTGTATCCGTATCCCCAGTACCGCGGCAACTGGCTGAACGTACACGCCGCGCTGGGGCAGGGCGCCGCGGTGGGCCTGGTGCTGGGGCGCCGCGATCTCGACACCATCCTCGTTCCGCCGGAGACCCGGCCGGAGTCGGCGCGGCCCGACGAGGTCTTCTACTATACAGAGATGGGGCGGTGCTTCACGGCGCTCGAATGGCAGACGGCGCTGAAGCGGTGGGGAGACATGGTCCCGGCCCCCGCGCAGATTCCGGCCGATTCGACCGCCGCCGGCACCACCGGCCACCGGTGAGCCGCCCGGCGGAATTCCGCAGATTCCCGCTGACGTAGCGGCGACGGCGTCGCTATATTCCTTGGCATGGCGGACCGGCTGCTCTTTTCGGTCGCGGGGGCCCGCGGCATCGTAGGCAGGACCATCGACGCCGACGTGGTGACGCGGCTCACACTGGCGTACGCCTCGATTCTGCCGAAGGGACCCGTGGTGGTGGGACGCGACACACGCCCCAGCGGCGAGTCGTTCGCGTACTCCGTGATCGGCGCGGTGACGGCGACCGGGCGCGACGTGATCGACGTCGGGATCGCCACCACGCCCACCGTCGAGCTCGCCACCGAGCGCAGCGACGCGGTCGCGGGCATCATCGTGACCGCGAGCCACAATCCGATTCAGTGGAACGCACTCAAGTTCCTCGATCATCGCGGCATCTTCATTTCCAAAGACGCGGGCGGGAAGCTCCACGCGGCCTTCGAGGCGGGCGCATTCGAGTTCGCCGACGGGACGCGCACCGGCAAGATCGTCGACCACCCGGGCGCCGCGCAGGAACACATCGAAGCGATCCTCGGACTCGATCTGCTGACGGTCGACAAGATCCGCTCGCGGCGCTTCACGGTCGCCCTCGATTGCATCAACGGCGCGGGCAGCGTGATCGCGCCGCGGCTGCTGGAGACGCTCGGCGTCCGCGTCATCCCGCTCAACTGCGCCGACGACGGGAACTTCTATCGCGATCCGGAGCCGCGACCCGACAACCTCGGCGACCTCGCCGAGGCGGTGAGGCAGTCCGGCGCGGACCTCGGGTTCGCCACCGATCCCGACGCGGACCGGCTGGCGCTCGTCACCGGCTCGGGAACCGCGATCAGCGAGGAGTACACGCTGGCGCTCGCGTGCGACCACGTCCTCTCGCGCAGGAAGGGGCCCGTGGTGGTGAATCTCTCCACATCCGCGTGGATCGATCACGTCGCGAAGGTGCACGGTGTCCCGGTGCTCCGTACCCCGGTGGGGGAGGCGCACGTTGTGGACCGGATGCTCCGGGAGAAGGCCGTGATCGGGGGGGAGGGCAACGGCGGGGTGATCCTGCCCGCGCTTCACCCCGGGCGCGACGCCATGCTGGGCATGGCATTGATATTGCAATTTTTGGCCGATCGCAACCAGACCCTCGACGAGGCCATCGGGGGCTATCCGCCGCTCGTCATCACGAAGAACAAGGTCGAGCGGCGGGGGACGTTTTCGCCCGGGCGGATTTCGGATGCCTTGCGGCGTGAGAATCCTGTTACAATCGACACCCAAGATGGTGTCAAGGCGACGTTTGCGGACGGGTGGATCCACCTTCGCGTGTCGAACACCGAAGGCATCGTCCGCGTGATCGCCGAAGCGGCGGACGCCGGAAGGGCAGAGGCCCTTCAGGGGACCGCGCGGCGCGTCCTCGACGCGTCGTGGTGAAATCCCCTCAGGCGGGCGCTCGCGAACGGAGGAAATGACCCATGTGTGGAATCATCGGCTATATCGGCAACAACGCGGCGATGCCGATTCTCCTCGAGGGCCTCAAGCGCCTCGAGTACCGGGGCTATGACTCGGCGGGCGTCGCCATGCTCGAAAACGGGTCGCTGGTCGTCAAGAAGACCAAGGGCAAGATCGCGGAGCTCGAAACCCTGGTAAACGGGAGCGCGTGGAAGGCGACCGTCGGCATGGCGCACACGCGCTGGGCGACCCACGGCGAGCCCAATACGGAGAACGCGCACCCGCACACCGACTGCACGGGAGAGATCGCCGTCATCCACAACGGCATCATCGA
>CAZCQM010000324.1:0-2712 GCA_964500785.1 uncultured bacterium | reverse complement strand
TATACTGGGACGGCGGCGACTACCTCGGCGTGGGTCCCGCGGCGCATTCCTCCATCGGGGGACGGCGCTTCTGGAACGCCCCGTCGCTCGAGGACTACGCCGGACGCAGCGGCGACGAGATCGTCGCGGCGCGTATCCGGGACGCCGGAGCGGACGCCGGGATCGAGGGCGCCATGCTCGCGCTTCGCACCGACCGTGGCGTCGACGCCGGATCGGTTTCGCCCCGGACGCTTGGTGACCTGGTGGAATCCGGGATGGCGGCGGTGGAAGAAGGCCGGATGGTCCTGACCGACCGCGGTTATTTGATGCTGAACGATATCGTCCTCAGGCTCGCCGACCCCGCCCCCGATGGGGCGCGGCGCGCCAGACCGGCCGCGAAACCGATATGCTGAAAGACAGAGACAGAGAGGTCCTCCGCGCCATCATCGACATCTACGTCAACGAGGGTGTACCCGTCAGCTCCCGGCGCGTTCGCGAGACGGGCCGGTTTGCCATGAGCACCGCGACGATTCGCAACCGCATGGCAAGCCTGGAACGCGGCGGCTACATCACCAAGGCCCATGTCTCGTCGGGCCGCATTCCGACGGACGAGGGATACCGCACCCACGTCGACGAGCTTCAGGCGGAGCGTGCCCGGTTCACCTTCGATGGGCTGCCCCGGGTTCGCGGTGAACTGCGCGCCGAGCTGGGCGATCTCAATGCCGTGATGTCGCATGCCTCGCAGCTGCTCGGAGCGCTGTCGAGGTACGTGGCCGTGGTCTACGGGGCGGTCGAACAGGAGACCCGCGTGCGTGCCGTGAAGCTGTTTCGTCTGGACGGGGGGCGCCTGCTCGCGGTGTGGCACCTGGTGCACGAGCACGAGCGTACGGTCACGCTGCGCCTGGACCGCGACCTGACTCCCGAGGGCGCCTCGGCCGCCGAGGCCATGCTCAACCGTCTGGTCGCAAATCGCACGCTCGAGGACGCCCGGCTGGCCCTGGGCGAGTCGATCCGGGACAACCTCACCGAGGAAGGCGTCATCATCCGGGAGCTGTGCGTGCACGGGGAGGAAATATTTTCCGCCCCGCCCGCGATCGAGCTGTGCTTCGAGACGCGGAGCCAGATGCTGGAGCAGCCCGAGCTGGCGAATCCCCGGACCCTGCAGCTTTTGTTGCGAATCTTGCACAACCGGGACTATTTGACCTCGCTGCTGGCGAGCCGGCCGCAGGACCGGACCCAGGTGACGATCGGCGCCGAGCACGGCGACGAGTCCCTCCGGCCCTTCAGCTTCGTGACGGCCGGCTATCACATGGGCGCCGCCCGCGGGGTTTTGGGTATCATCGGTCCCACGCGAATGCGCTATGATCTGGCCCTGTCGCTCGTGGGATCGATGTCGCGCGAGCTGCGGGCCATTGGCGAAGAGTTTTTCCAGTAGCACTCAACCCGCGGAGAGACCAGTGAGCGAAAAGAACCGCACCCAGCCCACGGACGTGGAACCCGAAGACGACGAGGTCCCCGTCAACGCCCGCGTATACGACGTCGAGTCCGAAGACCCGGAGCCGGTCGAGCCGGCCGAGGCGTCCGGCGAGGACGAGGCGGCGGGGGAGGAGACATCGGGCCCGGAGGCCGATGCCGCCGGCGGCCGGAGCCGGTCCCGGATTTCGCGGCGGGAGATCCTGGACCGCTTCCAGTCCAAGAACGCGCAAATCGCCCGACTGACCAAGGATCTGACCGCGGCCGAGAAGGCCCGGACCGAGCTCGAGGCGCAAGCTAAAGATTTTAAAGACAGATGGCTACGGACAGCCGCCGAGTTTGAAAACTACCGCAAGCGTACCACGAAGGAATGGGAATTGCTTAAACAGCAGACCAGATCCGAAGTCATCCTGGAGGTTCTGGGTTCTCTGGACGACTTCGAGCGGGCGTTTGCGGTGGTGGAAGGCGAGGACGAGAGCGAGTTCGTCAGGGGTATCCGCCTGATTTACAATAACTTGCTCCAGGTCCTGCAGAAACTCGGGGTTGCCGAGGTCGAGGCCCTCCACCAGCCCTTCGATCCGAACTGCCATATGGCGGTGGGTCAGATCGAGACCAGCGGGACCAAATCCGGTCACGTGGCCGAGGTCGCCGAAAAGGGCTACTCCCTCAACGGAACCGTCATCCGGCCCGCCCGCGTCATCGTTGCAAAGTAGCAACGGCGACCTGCTTTGATAGCAAGGTTTTGCACGGCGCGCCGTGCGGCCGTCCCACCGACTGGACACCGCAACGGCGCGTTCCGTGCGGGGCTTGTCACGCGACGCCAAGGAGCGGCAGATGTCCAAGGTCATCGGAATCGATCTCGGAACGACCAACTCGTGCATCGCTTACATTCAGGACGGCGAGCCCAGTGTCGTGACGACACCGGAAGGGCTGCGTACGACACCGTCCGTTGTGGCGTTCGCCAAGAACGGCGAGCGTCTGGTGGGCCACATCGCCAAGCGCCAGGCCATCACCAACCCGACGCAGACCATCTACTCGGTCAAGCGGTTCATGGGCTCCCGACTCGAAGAGGTCAAGGTGGAGGCGGGACGCGTCTCATACAATGTGGAGGGCGGCCCCAACGGCGAGGTCACGATCAAGGTCAAGGAACAGGTGTTCCGGCCCGAAGAGATCTGCGCGATGATCCTGCAGACGCTCAAGCGAACTGCGGAAGAATTCCTGGGCGAAGCGGTCGATAAGGCCGTCATTACCGTGCCGGCC
>CAZCQM010000323.1:0-2724 GCA_964500785.1 uncultured bacterium | reverse complement strand
AGAGACGTCTTGCCCGTGCCCGCCGGGCCGATGCCGAAGACGATGTCGTGGGCGCGCATGGCGTCCACGTAGCGCTTCTGCCCCGGCGTGCGGGGCGAAATGGGCGCGCCGCGCCGCGTCGACACGACGATGTCGCGCTCGAGCGCGGCGTACTCCGTCGACGGCGCCGGCTCGCCCCCGCCGTTGCGTTTGGTCAGGATGTATCCGATGTCCTGCTCGCTCAGCACGCGCCCGTTACGCGCGATGTCGATGATCTCGCGAAAGAACTCCGTGAGCCGATCGATCTGATCGGCGGTGCCGCTGAGGATGATGTCGTCGCCGCGAACGATCACGACGCCGGGATAGTGACGGTCGACGATGGCGAGATGACTGTCACGGGCTCCGAAGAGCTTGAGAGGGTCGACGCCGCTGAACGACAGGACCCTCCGCTTGGTCTTCAACCTGCACACACCTCCTGGAGGATGACCGCGGCCGGTCGCGCGGCCGAATCGCCCGATGGGACGCACGCACCCCCCTGAGCCGGCGACGCCGACCCGTCGGGGGTCCGGGTCCATGTGCTCAACATTCGGCCAATGCCCACGTGACCGGGATAGCGTCTCAAAATATAGGCCAGGAGGGAAGCCGGAACCAAGGACTAGCGGGGGATGGTGAGGACGATGTTCGGCTCCAAGTTGTTGGGATCACTCACTTTGTCCTTATTCGCAGCGTACAGACGGGTCCACTGAGTGGGATCCCCGTAGATTTCCCAGTAACCGGCAATGATTTCAAGGGTTTCGAACGGCGCCACCCGGTGCTGCGTGGGAAGATCGCGCGGGATGGTCAGGACCGTATCCGGGTAGATCCACATCGGATCCTCGATCTTGTCCAGGTTGGCCCGGTAAATCCGTGGCCACTTGGTCCAGTCGGCGTAGATCTCGTCCTTCTCGGAGATGATCGACAGGCAGTCTTCGGGCACGACCTTGTACTTGCGCGGCAGAGCCTCGAACGCGGCCACCTGCGCCGAGAGCGTGCGGATGTCGGACTCGACGCGCAGGATCTCCTTCTCGACCGGCGAGATCTGGTTGCGCAGCGAATCGATACGCTTCTTGGTGGCGGCGAGGTCTTCCTGCTTGGCGTTGAGGTCGTTCTGCATCTCGTTACGGGCCTCTTCGAGGTGCTTGCAGTAGGCCGCCTTCTCCTTGTTGGAGAGATTGGCGAATTCGTCCTCGGAATAGTACTCGCCGGCGTCGATGTCGACGGTGCGCCCGGTCGTGCGGCTGCACCCCGACGCGAGCGCCAGGACGACCCCCATGAGAACCAGCAACCGGCTCGGACGCACGCTACGACGACCCCTTCTTGCCCTTCGAGTCCGAGGTTTTCTTGTCGCTCTGCGCATCCTTCCCCTTATCCGTCGTCTTCTTCTCGATACGCCCGCTGCCGCGCTTGAGCAGATCCAGCTTGCGGCGCAATTCGTCCGGCTTGTCCTTCTTCGACGCGAGGTCCGCCTGCTTCGCGGCCAGCTCGTCGGTCAGGGCCTGCGCCCGCTCGTGCACGACGGCCAGGTCCTTGTCCAGATTGGTCACGTCCTCGCGGAGTTCTTCGATCTCCACCGGGGACACACCGCACGAGGTGACCTTCGAACACCCGAAGGACACGGCCGCAGCGACGCACGTGGCCGCGACGAGCAACGCGCGAAGTTTATGGCGCACGCCGGACTCCTCTCAATCTGTGGGGATGGTGAGGGAAAACAAGATAACCCGCGTACCCTATCAGCCCCCACGAACCACTGTCAAGGCCCGATCTCCCGGCTCCCGCGACGGAGAGGAGTCGGACCTTCGCTCCCGCTTCCGCCCGGCCCGTTCTCACTCCCGGTCCTCCGTCGGCGGGAGGATCTGGATGTGCAGATCGCGCAGCTGGGCCGGGTCGACCGGGGAGGGCGCGTCGTCCATCAGCGACGTGGCCTTCTGCGTCTTGGGGAACGCGATGACGTCGCGGATGGACTCGGCGCCCACCATGGTCATGATGATCCGGTCGACGCCGGGCGCGATTCCGCCGTGCGGCGGCGCGCCGAACTCGAGGGCGTGAAGGAGGAACCCGAAGCGCCGTGCCGCGTCCTCCTTCGTGATCCCCGTCACCGCCATCACGCGCTCCTGCAGATCGCGGTTGTGAATCCGGATGCTCCCCGACGCCAGCTCGACGCCATTGCACACGAGGTCGTAGAGGTGCGCCCGCACGCGCAGCGGCTCCGACTCGAGGTACTGGATGTCGGACTCGAACGGCATCGAGAACAGGTGGTGGCACGGCGCGTAGCCACCGCTCTCCTCGTCGCGCTCGAACAGCGGAAACTCGTTGACCCAGAGAAACTCGAACCGGCCGTCGCCCGCCGTGAGCCCCAGCCGTTCCCCCACCTCCAGGCGAAGCCTGCCGAGGATCACCGAGATGTCGGGCGTCTTCCCGACCAGCGCGAGCAGCAGGTCGCCCTCGTCCATGGCGCAGGCTTCGATGAGCCGCGCCGAGACGGTGTCACCCAGGAACTTCGCGGCCGCGCCCGAGAGCGCGCCGTCCTTGCGCCGCAGGCTCAACAGGCCGCCGGCGCCGTTCGCCTTCGCGAGCGCCTCCAGCTCGTCGAGGTCGCGCCGCGCGAGCCGCGTCCCGTCCCGGACGACGAAACCGCGCACCGCCCCCCCGGCCTCGAGCGCGGAGCGGATGACGCGAAACTCGGTGCCCGCGACGAATTCGGAGAGC
>CAZCQM010000322.1:0-2729 GCA_964500785.1 uncultured bacterium | reverse complement strand
GATCGAGGAACGCCGCGCGGTATACGATCGGATTCCCTGGCGCATCGACACGACCCGGCGCACGTCCGACGAGACCGCATTCGAGATTCACGAACGGCTGCGTCATCGCACGTCGCTGATCCATATGCGCGCCGACGTCCGGCCCATCCTCGGCCACGCGCCGCGCCGCGGCGAGCCCCGGCTGGCCCGCATCGTGGTCGGACGCGACGCCACCGCGCGCCTGGGCGAGTGGATGCGCGAGATCGGGCTGGAGGGTCCCGCGTTCGTTCTGGCGTCGCGCCGTGTCGCCGGTCTCCACGGCCGAAGGGTGCGCGAGGCCCTGGAGGCAACCGGTTTCCACAACCGCTTCATCGAGCTCAACGACGACGAATCGTCCAAGACGCTGGACCAGAGCGAGCAGCTCCTCTATCAGCTCGCGGACGCGGGGGCGACGCGCGACAGCATCGTGCTGGCGCTCGGCGGTGGTGTGACCGGGGACGTCGCCGGCTTCGTCGCGGCCACCTACATGCGCGGCCTGTCCTTCGTCCAGCTTCCGACGACACTGCTCGCGCAGGTCGATTCCAGCATCGGCGGCAAGGTGGGCGTCAACCACCCGCGGGCCAAGAACCTGATCGGGACCATCCACCAGCCGCAGCTCGTTCTCGCCGACGTTTCCACGCTCTCGACGCTGCCGCCGCGCCAGATGGCGAGCGGGTGGGCCGAGGTCGTCAAGACCGCCATCATCGGCGCGCCCGACTTGTTCGAGACGCTCTACGCGGCCGGGCGCGACGGCTCCATCGGGACCGACCCGGCGTTCCTCGAGGAGGCGGTGTGCGGATGCGCGCGCGTCAAGGCGCGGATCGTCGAAGACGACCCCTATGAGCGCGGAGCGCGGCGCCTGCTCAACCTGGGCCACACGCTCGGCCATGCGCTGGAGTCCGCGGCGGGCTTCGGGAAGATGCTGCACGGCGAGGCGGTGGCGCTCGGGATGATGGCCGCGATCCGGGTGTCGATGGCGCGCGGGCTCGCCACGCGCGACTTCCACGCCGCCACCAGGCAGATCCTGGCCGCGTGCGGCCTGCCCGACGCGGCGCCCGACCTCCCGCGCGACGCCGTCGCGCGTGCCATGGTGCTCGACAAGAAACGCCGCGCGCGCGGCCTGGTGTTCGTGCTGCCGGTCGCGCCGGGCGATGTGCGCATCGTCGACGACGTCACCGAAGATGAAGTTCTCGCCGTCATGAAGGAATGATCCTCCAGGAAAGGACCGCCATGAAGATCCTCGTCATCCACGGACCCAACCTCAACCTGCTCGGAACCCGCGAACCGAAGATCTACGGACGGCGGACGCTGGCGCAGATCGACCGGCTCATCGCCGAGTACGCGCGCGAGCGAGGCGTCGATGTGGAGTCGGTGCAGAGCAATCACGAGGGTGCCATCGTCGACCACATCCAGCGCGCGGCGGACCTCGGCGCGGCCGCGATCGTCCTGAATCCCGGCGCGTACACGCACACCAGCATGGCCATCGCCGACGCCATCCGCGCCGTGGCCACCCCCGTGGTCGAGGTGCACCTGAGCAACCTGCACGCGCGCGGGCCGGAGCGCGCCCGCTCGGTGACCGCGGCCGCGTGCCGCGGCATCGTGAGCGGATTCGGGCACGAGAGCTACCTGCTCGGCGTCGACGCCGCCCTCCGTCTCGCCCGTCCCGGGCGCCGGAACGCCACCCGGCGGGCGGCCGCATCCCCGAGAAAACGGCCGGCTCCCCGCCGCCGGGCCCGTCGCTGACCGTCGGACCGGGGACCGGAGCGCGCCAGTAACCCCCATATCTGCGTGTAGATAGCGGATTCTTTATCCAAGTGAAAGATTGCACTTGCCAAATATAACGGATATAACTACCCTGATATGCGATATACGCTTCCAAGGAGGAATCTCAAATGCTCACCCGATCTGGAGTCCATGCCATCCGCGCCTTGATCGTCCTTTCGACACTGCCTCCCGGCGAATACCGGGGGACGGCCGCCGTCGCGGAGCAGACGGGCTCCCCGCGCAATTACCTGGGAAAACTGCTGCTGACACTCGCCCGTTCCGGCCTGGTCGAGTCCCAGAAGGGGCTCGGTGGCGGGTTCCGCATGGCGCGCGATCCGAGTACGGTCTCGCTGTACGAGGTCGTCGAGGCCATCGAGGACGTGGCCCGCTGGCGCGAATGCGCGTTCGGCGACAAGCCGTGCTCCGAGGAAACGCCGTGCGCGATCCACTCGCGATGGGTTAACGTCAGGGAGGAATACCTGTCGCTGCTGCGCAACACGTCGGTGGCCGCGCTCGCGGCCAGCACGGTGGGCGCAGAGACCATCGAGAGCGCCATCGGTCGCACGCCGGCCCGGGCGCGAGAGGTCGCAACCCCGGCCCTCTAGAGAGGAACGAATGCCATGAAGCGCCGCATCATCTTCATCGCCGTGTTGGTGAGTCTCAGCCTGCTCGGGTGTGCCGAGCGTAACGACTCTGCGTGGTCGCCGCCCGACGCCCCGTGGCGCAAGGCCCTGGCGGCGGCCGACTCGACCGCTGCGGCCGCGAGCGCGGATGGCGCTTCTACGGAGAACGACAAGGGATCGCACGACGGCGAAGCCAACGCCAGTCAGGCGCAGGAGGAAGCGCCCACCGGGACCGGCCACTAGCCTCCCGCCTCCCGCTGCCGATCCACGGCTCGGCGGCCGTCGGCTCGGTGCGGGTGATGTAGTTGTCCTTCTGCAGCTTCT
>CAZCQM010000321.1:0-2753 GCA_964500785.1 uncultured bacterium | reverse complement strand
CACACACAATATCTTGCGGCAAAACTAGTGGATGCCACAAGGGGGCGTCAAGCGAAAACTGCGGAGAGTCAGCTCACTACCATGGCAGATCGGTGCGGCAACACCATTACCGACAATATATCCCCCCAACCCCGATTGTGCAAGGGGCAGGTGCGCGGCCGGCGACGTCAACGAATCGCGCGTTCGAGATCGGCCTGTAGATCTTCGACGTCTTCGATCCCGACGGAGATGCGAACCAGCCCCGGCGTCACACCCAGCTTGAGACGTTCCGCTTCCGGAACACTGCCGTGCGTCATCGTCGCCGGATGGCTGATCAGACTCTCCACGCCGCCGAGACTCTCCGCGAGCGTGAACAACGTCACGGCGCGCAGCGTTTTGTCCGCGCGCTCGCGCGAACCGAGGTCGAAAGAAATGATGGCGCCGAATCCACGCGCCTGCGACTTCGCCAGCTCGTGGTGCGGGTGGTCGGGGAGACCGGGGTAGTTGACCTTCTCGATGCTCTTCTGCGCGGCCAGGAACTTCGCGAGTACGCGGGCATTTTCCTCGTGCTGCTTCATGCGCACCGCGAGCGTCTTGGTGCCGCGCAGCGCGAGCCAGCAGTCCATCGGCCCGGGAACGGCGCCGACGGCGTTCTGGAGGAAGCGGAGGCGCCGGGCATCTTCGTCGTCATTCAGCACGACGATCCCTCCCACCATGTCGCTATGGCCGTTGAGGTACTTGGTGGTGCTGTGCACGACGATATCCGCGCCCAGCAGCAACGGCGACTGGAGGTACGGGCTCATGAAGGTGTTGTCCACGCAGAGCTTCGCGCCGGCGGCGTGCGCGATCTCGGACACCCCACGGATGTCGGTGATCCGGAGCACCGGGTTGGTGGGCGACTCGACGAACATGAGCCGCGTCCTGGGGCTCACCGCTTTCCGGACCTCGTCCAGGTTCGAGCTGTCGACGAAGCGGAAGACGAGCCCGTAGTCCTTGAGCACCATCTCGAAGAGCCGATACGTGCCCCCGTATGTGTTGTTGGACACGATGACCTCATCGCCAGGACGGAACAGCCGCAGGATCGTGTCGATCGCCGCCATGCCCGACGCGTAGGCGATGCCGTGGCGGCCGCGCTCGAGCGCCGCGATGTTGCGCTCCAACGCTTCGCGCGTCGGGTTCGCCGTGCGCGCGTACTCGTAGCCCCGGTGCCGGCCGATACCGTCCTGCTTGTATGTGGACGTCTGAAAGATCGGTGTGATGACGGCGCCGGTCCTGTCGTCGGGAGACTGGCCGGCGTGGATGCATTCGGTTGAGAAGCCCATATTCCTCCTGGTGGACCGTGGGGGTGCGGGGCGGGTCGCCGCCGCGCCCGGTTCAAGCGTCGGGGATTCCGTTTTTGGCCAGCCATTCCTCCGAGTGGACCTTGCTGAGATAGCGCTCCCCGGTGTCGGGGATCAGGACCACGAGGATCCGGTCGGCCGCGAGGTCACGGCCCGCGCGGATCGCGCCGACGACCGCCGACCCGGCGGAGCTCCCCGCCAGGATGCCTTCCTCGCGCGCCAGCCGGCGCGTCATGATGAGCGAATCGCGGTCGCCCACCGTCAGGATATCGTCGATGTACTGGAATTCGCACGTGCCGGGCACGATGTCCTCGCCGATCCCGTCGACCAGGTACGGTCGCGCCTCGGGCAGCTCGCGCTTGTAGAACGCGTCCGCGATGATGCTGCCTTCCGGATCCACGCCGACCACCCGCACCTTCGGGTTCTGCTCCTTGAGGTAGCGGCCCGTGCCGCTGATGGTGCCGCCCGTTCCCATGCCCGCGACGAAACAGTCCACCTGGCCGTCGGTGTCACTCCAGATCTCGGGACCCGTGGTGCGGTAGTGCGCGTCGGGGTTCATGGGGTTGTAGTACTGGTTGCCGAGCACGGCGTTCGGGCGCTCCTCGACGAGGCGCCTGGCCACCGAGTAGTAGCTCTCCGGCGATTCCGGCGGGGCCGTGCTGGGACACCGGACGACCTCCGCGCCGTAGGCCCGCAGCATCAGCTCCTTTTCCATGGGCACCTTGTCGGGCATCGTGAACACGCTCTTGAAGCCGAGGATCGACGCGGCCAGCGCCAGCCCGAGGCCGGTGTTTCCGGACGTGCACTCGACGATGGTTCCGCCGGGCTTGAGCGTCCCCTTGCGCATCTCGTCCCGGATCATATGGATGCCGATTCGATCCTTGACGCTGCCCCCGGGATTGAATGACTCCACCTTGGCCAGGACGGTGCACTTGAGCTCCGACGTGACGCGGTTGAGTTTGACCAGCGGCGTCTTGCCGATGGTATCGAGCATGGTTTCGGCGTATTTGACTCGGCGGATTCGATCGCTCATGGGTCTGCCGGAACGCACGGGGTGCGTCCCTGTCCTCCTGGTCAGGCGTTCTGGGTCGTCGATGGGAAGGCGTCGGAAACCGGGTGCGGACCGCCCGGGCAAGCCTCACGTGTCGACACGGTATACCACATCGGGTCCGCGCGCGCAAACGCGCCGGCCACACTCGGGCGCCGGGGGCGCGCGGGTCCCGTCATCTCGTCACTCCGCGTGGAACAACCGGCTAGTGCAGGAGGACGACCTTGCGCACCGCTTCCGCATCGCCGGCGCGGATGCGCAGGAAGTAGATGCCCGCCGCCACGCGCGAGTTGTTCTCCGCGGTGCCGTCCCAGTGCAGCGTCAGGACGTCGTTCAGCGAGCCGCGGTTCTCCAGCGTGCGAATGCGCCGCCCCAGCACGTCGTAG
>CAZCQM010000320.1:0-2765 GCA_964500785.1 uncultured bacterium | reverse complement strand
ATCGAGGAAGCCAAGCGTCGGCTCCCCATCTGGAAGCGGGAGATGTTCGCCGACGGCTCGGCAGACTGGCGCGAGCACGAGCCCCGCGTGGCGCCGTCGGAGCGGACGGAGCTGGGGTAGGCGCAGATGGCGCTCAGCGTGGCACTGATCGAGCCGCAGATCCCTCCGAACACGGGGAACATCGCCCGACTGTGTGCCGCGACCGGGACCGCGCTCCACATCATCGAGCCCCTGGGCTTCTCGCTCGAGGACGATCAGCTGCAGCGCGCCGGGCTCGACTACTGGAACGAGGTGGACCTGTGGGTCCACCCCCACTGGCGTGCGTTCCGCGACGCCGTCGCTCGGGACCGCTGCCTCTACTTCTCCTCTCACGGACACCGGCACTACGTGGACGCGCCCTACGGGCCAAACACCGTGCTGGTGTTCGGAAACGAAACAGCGGGCATGCCGGAGCGGATTCGGGAGAAACACCCGGAACGTCTCTACCGCATCCCCATGCTCGCGGCGGTGCGCAGTCTCAACCTCGCTACGGCAGCGGCCGTGGTGGTGTACGAGGCGGCGCGTCAACTCGGTCTCGCGTTCGACGACGGACGGCCGGGACCATGACTTCACTCTCACCTGTGTGGACAGAACCATGATTCGCAAGATCACCGTGGTCGGTGCGGGGCACGTCGGGGCAACCCTGGCGCAGCGCGTCGCCGAGAAATCGCTGGCACGCGAGGTGGTGCTCATCGATGTCATCGAGGGCATCCCTCAAGGCAAAGGACTCGATGAGTGGGAGGCAGGCCCCATCGAAGGGTTCGACACCCGGGTGCGGGGAACGAACGACTATGCGGATGTGGCGGGAACGGATCTGTTCCTCGTCACGGCCGGTATCGCCCGCAAGCCGGGCATGAGTCGCGACGACCTCGTCCGGACGAACGCCGATATCGTCAAGGCGGTCGCGGGCGAGATCAAGACTCGCGCCCCGAAGAGCACGATCGTCATGATCTCGAACCCGCTCGATGTGATGTGCTGGGTGGCCAAGGAAGTCACGGGTTTCCCGCGTGAGCGCGTGTTCGGCA
Organism: uncultured bacterium; assembly: GCA_964500785.1. Taxonomy (GTDB): domain Bacteria; phylum Krumholzibacteriota; class Krumholzibacteriia; order WVZY01; family JAKEHA01; genus JAKEHA01. The sequence goes on along the minus strand of CAZCQM010000320.1, from coordinate 1,701 downwards.
TGGCGGGCGTCCTCGATACGGGCCGATTCCGGACGTTCCTCGCCGCCGCGCTCAACGTATCGGTCGAGGACATCCAGGCGATGGTGCTCGGCGGCCACGGCGACACGATGGTGCCGTTGATCTCCTACACCACCGTCTCAGGCATCCCCGTCACGCAGCTCATGGACCGGGCGACCCTCGACAAGATCGTGGAGCGGACCCGGAAGGGTGGTGGCGAGATCGTCAACTACCTCAAGAGCGGCTCGGCCTACTACGCGCCAGCCGCGGCGGCCGCCCAGATGGCCGAGGCCATCGTCATGGACAAGAAACGGGTCCTGCCCTGTGCCGCCTGGTTGACGGGCGAGTACGGCCTCAAGGACCTCTACATGGGCGTCCCGTGCAAGCTCGGTGAGGGTGGCCTCGAAGGCATCATCGAGGTCGAGCTGAGCTCGGACGAGAAAGCCGCGTTGAAGAAGTCGGCGGAGTCCGTGAAGGAGACGATGGGGACGGTGAAGCTGTAGCTATCGGCTATCGGCCATCGTACTCCACCCGATTCCGGGGCGTCTCCCACAACACCAGCTTGACGAGGCGCCCCGGAAGGCGGTCGTGCAGCATCTTCCAGATGACCACGACGAGGTTCTCCGTGGTCGGGTTGACGCCTTGGAGTTGGGGGACATCCAGGTTCAGGTTCTTGTGATCCAGGACCGAGAGCACCGCTTCTCCGGCGATCTGCTTTACCACCCCGAGATCCACGACATACCCGGTTGCCGGGTCGATCTCGCCCTCGACGGAGATGTCCAGCTCGTAGTTGTGCCGGTGGTAGTTGGGGTTGTTGCAGGGGCCGAAGACACGGCGATTCTGGTCCGCGGACCAGGCGGGATTGTGCAGTCGGTGCGCGGCGTTGAAGTGCACGCGACGCGTGACGGTGAGGGTCGGCATGGGCGTACGTAGGGTTGCGTCGTTCTGGGAGTCAAGTGGAGCCTGAGAGTGGGCAGCGCAGCGGACGTCGAGGTTGACCTGAACGCCGGGGTTTCACTACCCTTGCGCGGCCCCATGCGATGCACCCGCGCACGTCTCCTGGCTCTCGGCGGCACACTGCTGGCCACCATGCCCTGCCGCCTGGTGGGGCAGGGGCCCCGCTTCGAGGCGGCGTATGGTCCCTGGTTCCCCAGGGGAGACTCCACCGCGCAGATCTTCCACGCCGGGCTCGTCCAACCGATCGGTCCGTTCGGCATCGGGTTCTCCGTGGTACACGTCGCCGACGACGGGTCGGCAGCCAATCGAACGTTGACGGGCGGGGAAGTGACGCTGCTCATTGGACACGGGGACCACGGGTTGTACGCGATCACGGGGGCCGGCATCGGATTCCGACACGCCGACGCCAACGCGGATGCTTTCTGGACGGCCGGTGCCGGCTACGCACTCCGGCTCTTCTCGACCTTCGCCGTGGGGATCGAAGGCCGCTATCGGTGGGAAGACACGGGGATCGCGGGGTTCTGGCACCGGGCGGCCGGTGATCGCGACGGCATTCAGGCACAGGTCCGGCTCACATTCGGCTTGCCGGGGCGACGAACCGCGGGCCCCGGGGCGCCCGGCATGGGTTCGACGGAGGCCCAACCGGAACGCGACCGCCTTCCTCCGCCGTCGGATCCGTACGACCGCGCGCGGGAGAGCGGAGCAAGCGAAGAGGCGGCCCGCGTGACGGCGTCGGTCGTCGAGACG
>CAZCQM010000319.1:0-2769 GCA_964500785.1 uncultured bacterium | reverse complement strand
TTCCTGGTCGAGGCGATGGCGCTGTGCCTGGTGGGCGGGGCGCTGGGCGTGATCGGCGGATCGATCGCGGCGATCGTGTTCGCGCACGTGAACCACTGGAACACGGTGGTGTCGCTCTACGCCGTCGGGCTGGCGTTCTTCTTCAGCGCGCTCGTGGGCGTGTTCTTCGGGATGTGGCCGGCGCGGCGCGCCGCCAACCTGGACCCCATCGACGCCCTCCGCTACGAGTAGGCGCGGCCTTCAGGCCAGCAGTGCCTCGGTCAGTGCCTCCGGCGCTTCGTCACGCAGGTAGATCCGTCCCCACAGTTCCAGGAACAGCAGCGTGAACAGCTCCAGGGAGAGATCGCGGCCCCCGCGGTGGTCGGCGATCATCTTCGCGACCGCCTCGCGCGAGACGTAGGGGGCGAGGAAGGTGTCGGGGCCGACCAGCGTGCGCTCGAGCACGGGGGCGAGGTCGTCGCGGAACCAGTGCTCCAGCGGGACGGCGAAGCCGATCTTGGGGCGTTTGACGATCTCGCGCGGGAGGCGTTTTTCGGGCAGGTGGCGGAACACGCGCTTGCCGCGCAGCCCCCGCACCTTGAGCGACGGGCGCAGGCGCAGCGCGAAGGCCACCACGTCCTGGTCGAGGAAGGGTACGCGCGCCTCGATCGACGCACTCATCCCCATCTTGTCCTTCTTGAGCAGCAGGTCCTCGACCAGCCAGTTGCGGATGTCGAGGTAGAAGAGCTGGTCGACGGTTTCCAACTCGCCGGTGGCGCGCGCCTCGGCGGCGAAGCGTTCCACCGCGGCCAGTGCGCGGCTGTCGCCGTTGGCGCTCTCGAGGAGCAGGCGGCGGCGCAGGCGCTCCGGGATCACGGTGAGCCAGAAGAGCAGGCGGCGCGAGACGTCGTGGATGCCCATCGCTTCGATGCCGCGCGCTTTGCTGCGCGACACGGGGAGCACGCGGCTCGCGAGTGTCGCGAGCGACCCCGGGACGTGGAGACGCGCGGCGAGCGGTTCGCCGTAGTGGCGCCGGTAGCCGCCGAACAACTCGTCGGCGCCCTCGCCGCTCAGCACCACCTTGACGTGCTGGCGGGCGAGACGGCTGATCGCCATCATGGGCACCGCCGACGGGTCCGCGTTGGGCTCGTCCATGGAATAGACCGCGTGCGGCAGGAGCCGCATGTAGGCCTCGGCGTCCATGTGGATCGCGTGCAGCGCGGCGTCGAACCGCTTCGCGACCACGCCGGCCGCCTGCGTCTCGTCGTACATGCCGCCGCGGTTGAAGCCGATCGAGAACGCGTTCAGCGGGTGATCCGAGTACTCGGTGGCCAGTGCGGTCAACAGCCCCGAATCCAGCCCGCCGCTCAAAAAGACACCGAGCGGCACGTCACTCTGAAGGTGATATTCGATCGAGCGCACCATCAGCGCGTCCAGGCGCTCCGCCGCGTGCTCCTCGTCGATCTCGATCTTGGGCGTGAAGGCCGGCGTGTAGTAGCGCTCGATCGTCTCCTTGCCTTTGTCGATGACGTGATAGTCGCCCGGGCCGACCTTGCGCACGTCCTTGAAGAGCGAGTCGGGGCCGGGGACGTAGCGGAACGTGAGGTAGCAGTCGATCAGCTCGGGGCGAAGCTCGGGTGCGATCATGCGCGAGGCGAAGAGCGCCTTCGCTTCCGACGCGAACAGGAACGCGTGCGGGGTGCGGCACACGTAGAGCGGTTTGATGCCCATGCGGTCGCGCCCGAGGAGCAGGCGGTCCTTCCTCTCGTCCCAGATCGCGATCGCGTACATGCCGCGCAGCTTCGCGAACACGCCCGCACCCCACGTCTCGTAGCCGTGGACGATGACCTCGCCGTCGCCGCGGGTGGCGAAGGTGTGGCCGCCCTTTTCCAGCTCGGTGCGGAGCTCCCTGTAGTTGTAGATCTCGCCGTTGAAGACGACCCGCACGTCACCGGTCTCGCTGGTGAGCGGCTGGTGCGATCCCTCGGGGTCGATGATGGACAGGCGCGCGATGCCGAGACCGACGGGGCCGCGGACGATCTCCGCCTGCTCGTCGGGACCGCGGTGTCGAATGGACCCCACCATGGCCGCGAGCGTGCGCGCGTCGGGCGAGCGCTCGGGATCGAGCATGAGGATGCCGGCAATACCGCACATGGTGGATTCGTGTCGCGTGGGTGCGGGACGGCCCGCGCGTCTCCCGCCGCGCCGCGATTGTCCCCGGTGCTTCGATCCAAGTCAAGCGGCGGGTGCCGGTTGCGACGACGCGCGGCGCGATTGTGCCGGATTGTTGGGGAAATCTTTCGTTCCACCCCGCCAGTTGGCCGACAACTTGCGATAGCCGGCGGGTCATGAACGTCCAGGAATTCCTCGCTCACATGGTCAAGCAGGGTGGCAGCGACGCCCACATCAAGGTGGGGCAGCCGCCCGGCGTGCGCATTACCGGGAAGATCGTTCCCCAGGGCCAGCGGCCGCTCACACCGCAGGACACCGAGATCATCGCCCGCGCCATCCTCTCCAAGGAGCAGTGGGACGAATTCGAGGCGAGCGGCGACATCGACTGCTCGTACTCGGTGCCGGGGCTGGCGCGCTTCCGCGTCAACGCCATGCGGCAGCGGGGATCGATTTCGATCGTGCTGCGCTTCATCCCCGAGCGGATTCCGACCTTCAAGGAGCTCGGGCTCCCCGACATCTGCCGCGCGCTGGCCACCAAGCCGCGCGGTCTGGTGCTGGTCACCGGTCCGACCGGGAGCTGGAAGTCGACCACGCTGGCCACGATGATCGACTACATCA
>CAZCQM010000318.1:453-2777 GCA_964500785.1 uncultured bacterium | reverse complement strand
GCCGGTAGCGGGCTTGACTGCGGTGGCGCGAGGGGCTAGCTTACGGGGATGTCGGGCCGGCCGGTCCGTCCCTGAATTCGCATCAATTCCGGAGGAGAGTAACAATGAAACGGTTTGCAGCAACGCTGGTGCTCACCGCCGTCGCCATCGGCGCCGTCACCGCCGCGGCCCGCGCCGAAACCAAGAAGGATAACCCCATGGTCGTAATGGAGACGTCGAAGGGCAATATCGAGATCGAACTGTACCCCGACAAGGCGCCGGGCACGGTGCAGAACTTCCTGTGGTACGTCGATAACAAGTTCTACGATGGCCTCATCTTCCATCGTGTGATCGACGGCTTCATGATCCAGGGCGGCGGCTTCACGCCCGCCATGACCCAGAAGGAAGGCAAACCGCCGATCGACAACGAAGCCGGCAACGGCCTGACCAACGACAAATACACGATCGCGATGGCCCGGACCAACGCGGTCAACAGCGCGACCAGCCAGTTCTTCATCAACGTCGCCGACAACGCGTTCCTGAACCACCGCGACAACACGCCGCAGGGGTTCGGCTACTGTGTTTTCGGCAAAGTGACGAAGGGGCAGGAAGTCGTCGACGCCATCGCCAAGATGCCCACGGGCAACAAGGCCGGCTTCAACGATGTCCCGACCGAAACGGTGACGATCGTGAAGGCGTACCGAAAGGGCGGCGACGAGAAGGCGAAGAAGTAGCCGTTCCCTTTCATTTCCGGAATCGGAAGAGCCGCGCTCGCCCGGGCGCGGCTCTTTTTCTTGGGGGGCGGGAGTTGAGTGGCTACGATCGAGCGCGTCCGATCATCTTGAGGAACTCGTCCTCGCCGATCACCTCGACGCCCAGCTTCTGCGCCTTCTCGAGCTTCGACCCCGCGTTGTCGCCGGCGACCACGTAGCTGGTGTTCTTCGACACCGACCCCGTCGCCTTGCCGCCGCGCTTCTTCACCTCGGCCTCGGCCTCGTCGCGGGTGAACTTCGTGAGCGTGCCCGTGAAGACGAATGTCTTCCCGGCGAACTCGTCGCTCACCGTGGTCGCGATCTGCGCCGGTTTCACGCCGGCGTCGAGCAACGCCTTTACGAGGCGGCGATTGGGCGCTGCGGATGTCCAGGCGCGGACTTCGTGCGCGATCACCTCCCCCACGCCGTGAATGTCCGCGAGTGTCTCCTCGTCCGCGTCGAGAAACGCCTCCGCCGACCCGACCGCCTCGGCCAGCACGTCGGCCACGGTCTCCCCGACGTTGCGGATTCCGAGCGCGTAGATGAGTCGCGGGAGCGTGGTCGCCTTCGATTGCTCGATGGCGTCGACGACGTTCTGCGCCGACTTCTCCGCCATGCGCTCCAGCGGCATGAGGTCGTCGGCGCCGAGGCGGTAGAAATCCGCCGGGGTGTGAACCAGGCCCGCGCCGACGAGCTGGTCGATCAGCTTCTCGCCCAGCCCCTCGATGTCCATCGCGCCACGCGACGCGTAGTGGATCAACCGGCCGCGGACCTGTGCGGGACAGGCCAGATTCGGACAGCGGGTGACGGCCTCGTCTTCGGGACGGTAGACCTTCGTCCCGCACACGGGACACTTGTCCGGGAGCTTGTACTTTTTGAGCGATCCCTTGCGCAGCTCTTTGATGGGCGCGACGACCTCGGGGATCACGTCCCCCGCGCGGCGCACGAACACCCAGTCGCCCACGCGGACGTCCTTCTTGTCGACCTCGTCCTGGTTGTGGAGTGTCGCGTTGGATACGGTGACCCCGCCGACGCGCACGGGCTCGAGACGGGCGACGGGTGTCAAAGCGCCGGTGCGCCCCACCTGCACCTCGATCCCGACGACCCGCGTGCGCGCCTCTTGCGGCGGGAATTTCCACGCGATCGCCCAGCGCGGCGATCGCGCGCGCGTGCCGGCTTCCTGCTGCACGCCGATGTCGTTGACCTTGACCACGACGCCGTCGATCTCGTACGGCAGGTCGGGCCGCTGCTTCTCCAGACGCGTATGGAAGGCGACGATGTCGTCGACGGTGTCGCACCGCTTCGAGAGTGGATTGACGGGCAGCCCCCACGCCTTGAGCGCCTGGAGAATGTCCCACTGGCTCGACAGTCCCGTTCCCTGCGAGCTTCCGATCCCGTAGGCGAAGAAACGCAGCGGGCGCCGGGCGGTCACGTGCGGGTCGAGCTGCTTGAGCGAGCCGGCGGCGGTGTTGCGCGGATTGGCGTAGAGCCTGTCGCCGCTCTCGGCCTGCTTCTTGTTGATGCGCTCGAAGTCGGCCGTGCGCATGTAGATCTCGCCGCGGATGCTCAGCCGCTTCGGCGGTTGCGGCGCCT
>CAZCQM010000318.1:0-443 GCA_964500785.1 uncultured bacterium | reverse complement strand
AGGGGGATCGCGCGGATGGTCTTCACGTTTCCCGTGACGTCCTCGCCTTCGACGCCGTCTCCCCGCGTCGATCCCTGCACGAGACGGCCGCCCTCGTAGACGAGCTCCACCGCGACGCCGTCCATCTTGGGCTCGCAGACGTAGTCGGACGCGCCCGCGTCGCCCACCGCGCGGATCAGCCGCTCGCGCCACACGCGCACCTCGTCGGCGTCCATCGCATTCTCGAGCGAGAGCATCGGCGCGTCGCGCTTGACCACGGCGAAGCCCTCCGCCGGCGGCGCTCCCACGCGCTGCGTCGGCGAGTCCGGCGTCTGCAGGTCCGGCCAGCGCTCCTCGATGGCGGCGAGGTCGCGGAGCAGCCGGTCGTACTCGCCGTCCGAGACCTCGGGGTCGTCGAGGACGTAATAGCGATAGTTATGGTGCTCGATCTCGCGCCGGAGCTT
>CAZCQM010000317.1:858-2789 GCA_964500785.1 uncultured bacterium | reverse complement strand
AGGTATTCAGCGGCCTCCACGGACGTCATGACGACATCCTGGTCCTCGGACCCGCCGATCACGATGCTCGAGTAGTCGGTGTCTCTCCACTTGCTCATCTTTGCGCCATCCTTCTCGTTGACGGTGCTGCCTGAGTTCCCCACCCGAATTGGCTCTGTAGGAGCACGAAGCGTACCAAAGCCATCCCCATGATTTTTCAATGACTTACACGTTTTCAACCCGCCCCGTTGCCGTATTCGACGGGCAGTTTGCACCGCCGCCCGCCGTCAAACGCAATCGCGGGGTGGGAGCGGCCCCGACGTGATCCTAGTGCACGGCGTCGAGGTAGCCCGACAGCTGCGAGGCCACCTGCGCCGACGTCAGCGGCTTGCTCAGGTACCCGGACGCGCCGAGCTTCTCCACGAGCAGGTCCGCCGTGCGCCCCGACTGCGACGTCGTGACCAGCACCGGGATCACGAGCCCCTCCCGGCGCAGGGTGTCGACGATACGTTTGGCCGCCATGGTCGGGATGCGAAACTCGCTGATGATCACCCGCGGCTCGCGGTCGCGGATCAGGCCCAGCGCCTCCTCCACGTTGCCAGCGAACGATGCGCGCACGCGCTGGCGCGCCAGGATGTCGCTGAACGCGTTGCGCGTGGACTCGCTCTGCTCGATGATGAGCACCTCGAGCGCGTCGCTGACGGGCCGATCGTCCTCCGGGTCCCCGATCATGTCGTCCGGATGGCCGTCCGCGTGCGCGTCGGCGTGCGGATCCGATCGGGACGACGATCCGCTGGACATCGAGTCGTAGCCCATTGTCCCCGTGATCGAGAGGTAGCCGCGCAGCAGGTCGTCGGCGTCGAGCAACGGGATGCGCCGGCCATCGACGCGGGCCACGTCGTGCGGGATTCCCTTCCACACGGGAATGGAATCGCCCAGCACCACGCCTACCTTGTGAGTTCCCTCGCCCGGGACGTAGAATGCGACGTTCTTCTCCAGCGAGCCGAGCACGACGATGTGCGACCCGCCGGCGGGCGCTTCCGAGAACAGCGCGTCGAGCCGGATGAGCGGCACGCGGCGGCTGTCCACGATCACGTGCTCGCCGTACGAGCTCTCGCGGCGCACCTCCGAGTTCGCGGGGAGAATGCCGACCACCTGCGCGGAGCGAACCGCGAATGTGCGGTTTCCCTCTCCCCAGACCACCATCGACTCCGCCTGGATCGAAGCCGGGAGCGAGAATTCGAAGCGGGCTTCCTTGCCGCCGCCCGGTTCCACGCTCAGCGTGCCGTGGTGCTCCTTGAGTGTGCGGACGACGTGTCGCAGCCCGGGGTAGAACGCGAGCTGGTCTTCGTGGTCGAGGCGCGAATCGGACAGGAACGTCTCGCCGTTGTCGCGGACCTTCCAGTGGAGCGCGCCGTGGCGGTCGGCGACATCGACGGAGATCTCGATCTTCGGCTCGTCACAGCGCTCGAACACGTCGGCAACCATGGCGTGCAGGATCCAGTACGCCGACGGGAGCAACGACGGCTCCATTTCCGCGCCGTCGGTGCGCAGCGTGACTTCCAGCTCCCGCCCCGATCCGTGGGAGAGCTCGCGCGCGAAATCGGTCAGTGCGGTCTGCAGCGGCCCGAGGCCGCAGCGCGGCGGCACGACGGCTTCTTCCACGGACGCGATGATGCGGTCGGTGGCGCGCGCATAGAATTCGATGGTACCGAGCGAGCGGCGCAGATCTTCGACGGCGGCCACGTCCGCGCTTCTGGACTGCCACGCCTCGCTGGCGATGGCGGCCAGCACATGCTCGCAGGCCGCGCGCATCTCGGCGGCCATGCTCCCCAGCCGTTCCTGCTCGACGGGCGCCTCCGGCAGCACCTCGGGCACCACGGCCTCCATGGTCTCGTATTCCTCGCGCAGCGCCTCGACGCCGTTGATCAGCGCCTCGACCTCCTCGGCCG
>CAZCQM010000317.1:0-848 GCA_964500785.1 uncultured bacterium | reverse complement strand
TTCACCGTGGTCGCCGTCCTCACCCTCGCGCTCGTGGCACGACGCGAGCAGCTCTTCCTTTTCGATGAGCTCGAAGACCACCTGGGCGATGCGTTCGTCCCAGGGCAGGTTGCGCTCGGCATGGGCGACGAGCAGCGCGTCGACCGCTTTCAACAGGCGGGACCATTCTTCCAGGTCGACGACGAGCATGCTGCCGGCGAGCATGCGGATGCTGACCTTGCAGCGCTCGAGCACCGATTCGGGGATCGGGCTCTCGGCCGGGCATGCGAGAAGCTCGCACAGCGTCTCGCACTGTGACCGGACCTGACGGGCGAATAGCGATCGACTGTCCATCGTGCGGGCAGCCCTCAGGCGTGAACACCCTCGACGTAATCGACGGCTCCGTAGAGATAGAGGTCGATCGCATCCGGGTCGGAATCCTCCTCGACCGCTTCCTCCGCTTCCTCCGCAACCTCGGCCGCCGCCGGCTTCTCGATGACGATATCGGAGACGTCCTCGACGGGTATCGGCTCGCGGCGCGACTTCTTCGGCGGGGCCTTGGGCAGCTCATCCTCGGGCTCCGCCGCCGCCGGCTCGTCCTTCGCGGACTTCTTCGCGGCCGGTTTCCCCTTGCCGCGCGGGCCGGTGAGGAAGCCGTCGTCCGATTCCTTTGCCGACGCGCGGTCCTCGGAGGCGACCGACTGAATTTCGTCCGCCGCCGACTTGACCTTCCAGTCGTCCTCATCGCGGTCGACTTCGATGGCGACGTCGCTGTCGCCGTCGTTCCCGTCACCGGACGGTGGCTCGGTCGGCTCGATGATGACGTCGGGTTCTTTCTGGAAGCCCGGGATGTCGGCGAACTGCGCTTC
>CAZCQM010000316.1:0-2794 GCA_964500785.1 uncultured bacterium | reverse complement strand
CGGATGTTTTCCAGGCTCACCGGCTGGCCGCCGCCCGAGTTGTTGGTCACCGTCAACATCACGAGCGGGATGGCGCCGGCGCCGACCTGTGCGATCAGCTTCTCGAGCGCGCCCACATCCATGTTGCCCTTGAACGGGTGGCGGAACGACGGCTCTCCCGCCTCCGGCAGGGGCAGGTCGACGGCGCGAGCCCCCGAGTGCTCGATGTTCGCGCGCGTGGTGTCGAAGTGGCGGTTGTTGGGCACGACCTTGCCCGGTCCCCCGACCAGCTCGAACAGGATGCGCTCGCTCGCCCGGCCCTGGTGCGTCGGGAGGATGTGCTCGAAGCCGGTGAGCGTTCTCACCGAGTCCTCCAGGACGTACCAGCTCCGGGCGCCGGCGTAGGATTCGTCCCCGCGCATGACACCCGACCACTGCAGGCTGCTCATCGCACCCGTACCGCTGTCGGTCAACAGGTCGATGAGGACGTCGTCGGCGTGAATGCGGAACAGATTGTAGTCCGCCTTGCGCAGGACACGCTCGCGTTCCTCCCGGGTGGTCATGCGGATCGGCTCGACCACCTTGATTCGGAACGGTTCGATGATGGTCTTCATGGTTCCCCCGCCTCAATCCTGAAGTACCTTCGCGCCCTGAACGGGCTCGAAGCGCGCCTGGAAGAATCGAAGGTGCTTCGGTTCGTGCACAAAGCGAAGCCCGATGACCTTCTCCCGGTTTTCGTAGAGCGATACCACGGATTCCACCGTCACATCCATGTGCGCCTGGGTATACACGCGGCGCGGAATGGTCAGCCGAACCAGCTCGAGCGCGGGGAAGAGATTCTCTCCCGTGGTGTGGTCGCGGCCGGCCGATACCGCCCCGCGCTCCATGGAGCGCACGCCGGAGTCCACGTAGAGGGCCGCCGCCAGCGCCTGCGCCGGGAACTGCTCGCGCGGGATGTGGGGGAGGAAGCGCGCGGCATTGAGGAAGATACCGTGGCCGCCGATGGGGCGCACGATGGGAATATCGGCCTGCAGCAGACGGTTGCCGAGGTATTCCACCTGCCCGACACGCGCGTGCATGTGGTCGAGGTGGACGGACTCCTCGATGCCGATCGCCATGGCCTCCATGTCGCGCCCGGCGAGTCCGCCGTAGGTGTGCAGGCCCTCGTAGATGACGACCATGTTGCGCGCCTGCTCGGCCAGCTCGTCGTCGTTCAGCGCCAAAAAGCCCCCGATGTTCACGAGCGCGTCCTTCTTGGCCGACATCGTGCACCCGTCGGTCTGGTCGCAGATCTCGTGCAGGATCTCCGCGACCGACCGGTCGGCGTATCCCTTTTCGCGCATCTTGATGAAGTACGCGTTCTCGACGGCGCGCGTCGCATCGAGAAACACGCGGATGCCGTGGTCGTGGCAGAGCGCGCACGTCTCCTTGATGTTGGCCATGCTGCACGGCTGCCCGCCCGCCATGTTGACGTTGGTTTCGAGCGAGAGGTACGCGATGTTCTTCGCACCCACGCGCTCGATGAGCTGTTTCACCTTGTCGACGTCGACGTTGCCTTTGAAGGGGAACTCGCTGTCGGGGTCGTGCGCTTCGTCGACGATCACGTCCACGAACTTCCCGCCGGCCAGCTCCTGGTGGACCTTCGTGGTGGTGAAATACATGTTGCCGGGCACGACCTGGCCCTCGCGGATGCAGAGCTGCGAGAGGATGTGCTCCGCCCCGCGTCCCTGATGGGTGGGGATTAGGTGGCGGTACCCGTAGAATTCGCGGACCGCCGTCTCGAGGTGATAAAAGTTCATGGAACCGGCGTAGGCCTCGTCGCCCTTCATGAGGCCGGCCCACTGAGTGTCGCTCATCGCCGATGTGCCGGAATCGGTGAGCAGATCGATGTACACATACTCGCTGGGCAGCAGGAAGGTATTGAAGCCGGCCTGGGCGATGACGCGCTCGCGCTCTTCGCGCGTGGTCATGCGCAGGTGCTCGACCATCTTGACCTTCCACGGCTCGGCCCAAGAACGCTTCTCTAACATGTCTGGACCTTTCTAGTGGAATAGATGGCGCGGCCGGCGGCGGCCGCCCGGAGCGGGGGGTGCCGTCTCCCACAGTCTGACACGGAAGGCACTGTACACGCAACACGCGGGAACGGTATGGTGTCTCCGTGAATCGACTCATCACGGTGCTGGCGACGTTCTTCTACACCGGGTTCTTCCCGTTCGCCCCCGCCACCTTCGCCACCGCGGTCTTCCTCGCCCTCTACTGGCTGGTGCCGGGGGGGGCCTGGATGGCCCACTGGGCGGTGCTGGCGGTCACGGCCGTGGTTTCCATCCCGGTCTCCGGGGCGATGGAGAGCCGCTACGGCAAGGACCCGCACTGTGTGGTCATCGACGAGGTGGTCGGGATCCAGATCGCGCTCGCGGGGACGTCGCCCACCCTCTCGGGGGTGGTCGTCGCGTTCTTCGTGTTCCGGCTCTTCGACGTGTGGAAGCCGTTTCCGATCGACCGGCTGCAGTCGCTGCCCGGGGGGAGGGGCATCGTCGCGGACGACGCGGTGGCCGGGCTCTACACGCGCCTCGTGCTCATCGCGGTCTCCCTGGCGACGCCGGCGCTGGGCCGGTTCCTCCCGGTGTGATCCGGTCCGGGGACGAGGCGGTGGCATGGCTCGACAGCCCGAAGGACGACGCCGGTGAGCGAGCGTAACGACGTCGAAGTCATTCTCGTCGGTGACGAGCTGCTGCGCGGAGACCGGGTCGACGCGCACCTCTCCTTCATTGCCCGCGCCGTGGCCCGGGTCGGGGCGCCGGCCGCGAAGAGCGGC
>CAZCQM010000315.1:0-2850 GCA_964500785.1 uncultured bacterium | reverse complement strand
GACCGGCAGTTCAATCGCTTCGCCGAGTGGTACCACCGGATGCTGGAGGGGGCGCTCGAGCGACGCGGTGCGGTGATGGGCGGTGCACTGGCGGCGCTCGTTGCCGGGATCGCGCTCGCGACGACGCTGGACCGGGCGGTGCTGCCCAATGTCGAACAGGGAGAATTCACCGTTCGAATAACCCTGCCGCGCGGCACGCCGCTCGAGGAAACCGAGGCCGCGGCAGCGCGCATCGAGAGCGCGGCGAGCACCGACCCGGACGTGGAGACGGTCTTCACGCGCGTCGGCCGAGAAGCGGCCGTGGCCGGCGTCGAGAACGAGGAGACCGGGCTCAACACGGCGGACGTGGACGTGCAGTTGCGGGAGTCGGCCTCCACCCCGACGGTGGTGCGGCGCCTGCGCGATCGGCTCGGTGCGGGCTTCGCGGCGGATGCCCTGACCATCGAGACGGGCAGCGCCACGGCGCTCGGCCGCCTGCTGGGCGGCGAGGACGCGGACCTCGTCGTGCGCATCCGCGGGGACGACCTCGATCAGATGCGGCCGTACGCGGCCACCGCCATCGGAAAGCTGCAGGAGGTTGGGGCGCTCACCAACGTCCACCTGCGATCGGAGGAGGGGCAGCCCGAGGTCCGCATCGAGATCGCGCGCGACCGGGCGGCGGCGTTCGGGATCGAGCCGCGGCGCATCGCGCAAATGGTCGAGCAGTACATGCGCGGCGACGTCGCCACGCAGTACGTCGACTTCGATGAGAAGGTACCGATCGTCGTGCGACTGCCGGACACGGAACGACGGTCGCTCGAGACCCTGCGGACGTTGAAGATCGACGGTATTCCGCTGCGCGAGCTGGTGAACACGCGCCAGGAGACCGGGCCTGGCGAGGTACGACGCCGAGACCAGGGTCGCGTCGTCGAGATCTATGCCGACGTCGCGCGCGGAGGACTGGATGACGCCGTCTCCGCGACGCAGGCCGCCCTGGCGGAAGTCCCACCGCCCCGCGGTGTGCGGTACGAGATCGGGGGCGCGAACGAAGAACGCGCGCGCAGCTTCCGCGACCTGGCGTTCGCGTTCGGCCTGGCGCTCCTGCTCGTGTACATGATTCTGGCCGCCCAGTTCGAGTCCTTCGTCCATCCGTTCACCATCCTGCTCGCAGTCCCCCTCGCGACGGTCGGCGCCTCACTCACGTTGTTCGCGACCGGCTCGGGGCTCAACACGATGAGCTTGATCGGCGCGGTGATTCTCGTGGGGATCGTAGTGAATGACGCGATCGTGAAGGTGGAGTTCATCAACCAGCTCCGCGCGCAGGGCATGGCCTTGCGCGAGGCCATTCTCGAAGCCGGTCGCAAACGGCTCCGGCCCATCATCATGACGACCGTGACGACCGTGCTCGGCCTGCTGCCCATGGCGTTGGGCTTCGGGCGCGGCGCCGATCTGCGACAGCCGCTGGCGCTTGTCGTGATCGGCGGTCTCACCAGCGCAACGGTGCTCACGCTCATTGTGGTGCCGGTGGCGTACAGCTTGATCGAGAGTTTGCGGCCGGCGCGGGAGACGACATGAAGGTCGACGGTCACGGCGGTCCCGACGGACGCGTGCGTCACGTGGCACGGTTTGCACCAGCCGTGACTGCCTGGTCCGTCGTGACCGTCGTGACGATTGGGACCGTGGGGTGCGGTGGGGCAGGAGGGAGCGGGAGCGCCACCGCCCGCGACTCCGCCGGCGTCACGATCGTCGAGTACGCGGAACGCGCACGGGACACGCTGCCGTGGTCCATCGCCTCACAGCCCCTCGTGGAGATCGGTGCGGTGGAGGGGGACGAAGCCTATCAGCTGAGTTCCGTGTCCGGCGTCCGGCGCCTATCGGACGGCCGCATCGTGATCGCGGATGAGGGGACGGCGGATCTGCGCATCTTTGATCCCATGGGCCGCCATTTGGTCACGATGGGGCGCAAGGGTGAAGGGCCTGGAGAGTTCGAAGGACTGTCGGGGTTGTTCGTGGGCCCCGGCGACACGTTGCTGGCGTACGACAGCAACGTGAAGCGCGTCTCCGTGTTCACCCCCGACGGCGCGTTCGTGCGGTCATTCACGGTCGATTTCGCTCAGGGAGTCCCGGTGCTCGTGGGGAGATTCGCCGATGGCAGTTTCCTGGCCACGCGCGCCTTCACATTCGTTCCCAGCGAGATCGATGAGGTAGTTCCCGACTCCCAGCCGGTCTACCACTTTGCCGCCGACGGGGCGTTGATGGACAGCACGGGGCGATGGCTCGCCACGGAGTGGTACGTCCACGGCACGGGTGGCCAGACCTGGGCGGTGAGCCTGCCCTTCGGGCGGCGGATGGTCGTTGCGGTCGCGCCGGCGGGATTCTACGTCGGCTCTTCCGGTCAATACGAAGTCGAGTGGCGCGACCCGGCCGGCACGCTGCGTCGGATCCTCAGGATCACGGCGTCGCCCAGGCCGGTGACCGGAGATGACTGGGAGCGTGCGAAAGCGGAACGGATGCGCAACGTCCCGGACCAAGTGCGGCCGCGTCAGGAACGCATGCTGGCCGAGCTACCGGTGCCATCCACCCGTCCGGCATTCGGCGCGCTGCAAACGGATCCCGACGGGAATCTCTGGGTGGCCCACTCGGTCATCTCGGCCGACGACCCACAGCCGTGGACCGTCTTCGACTCCACCGGCACGATGCTGGGCCTCGTCACGACTCCCGCCGGCCTGAGCGTCCGCGAAATCGGTCGGGACTACATCCTGGGCGTCGCCAGGGACGAGCTGGATGTCCAGCACGTCCAACTGTTCGTCCTGGAGAAGCAATGATCCGCCTCTCCATCCGTCGCCCCGTGGCCGTCTCGATGGCCTACCT
>CAZCQM010000314.1:0-2898 GCA_964500785.1 uncultured bacterium | reverse complement strand
CGCACCGCGAGGGATGGGTGGACGCGATCTGCCTGTCCGGCGGCTCGGTGTACGGGCTGGAGGCGTCCAGCGGTGTCAGCGCGGGGTTGCTCGCGGCCAAGGGATACGACACCGACTGGAAGAACATCGCCATCGTGTCGGGCGCGGTGATCTTCGACTTCAACCGCTTTCGGACCCACCGCGCCGTGTACCCGGACAAGGCGCTGGGGCGCGCGGCCCTCGCCGCCGCCCGGCCCGGCGTGTTCCCGCTGGGCCCGCACGGCGCCGGCGTGAGTGCGACGGTGGGCAAGTGGCTGCGCGACCCCTACGTGCTCGAGCGGGCGGGGCAGGGTGGTGCGGTGTTCGCGTCGGGCGATACCCGCGTCGCGGCGTTCTGCGTGGTCAACGCGGTGGGCGCGATCGTCGACCGCACCGGCCGTGCCGTGCGCGGTCACCTGGACCCGAAGACGGGGCGGCACATGCGCGTGGGCGAAGTCGTGTCGATCCGCCACGAGGAAGAGCCGCAGCCCGAGGCCCCGCCGGGGAACACGACGCTCACCGTCATCGTCACCAACCAGGTGATGGGGATCCGCGAGTTGAACCAGATGGCGCGGCAGGTGCACAGCTCACTGGCGCGCGCCATCGATCCGTTCCACACCATGTACGACGGTGACGTGCTCTACTGTGTGACCACCAACGCGCTCGACCCGCCGCCGCTCAAGTACAACGAGATCAGCTACATCGCCTCCGAAGTGGCGTGGGACGCGGTGCTCCGGAGCTTCTGAAGAAGGGAACCACAGCCTGATGCCGACTGCCCGAAGCAGGAACGCCACACCGCCCCGCCGCTGCACGTGGGCGGGAACCGAGGACCCCCTCATGATCGCCTACCACGACATGGAGTGGGGCGTGCCGTTGCACAACGACCGCGGACTCTTCGAGTTCCTGATCCTCGAGGGCGCGCAGGCCGGACTGTCATGGCGGACGATCCTGCACAAGCGCAGCCACTACCGCCGCGCGTTCGACCGCTTCAACGTGAAGAAGGTCGCGGCCTACGGAGCCCGGGACGTGCGGCGCCTGCTCGCGGACAGCGGCATCGTCAGGAACCGCCTCAAGATCGAGTCCACCATCGACAACGCGCGCGCATTCCTCGACGTCCGCGACGAGTTCGGCACCTTCGACGCGTACATCTGGTCGTTCGTGGACGGGAAGCCCATCCGAAACCGCTGGAAGTCTCTGCGCGAGATTCCCGCCCGCACTGCCGAGTCGGATGCGATGAGCAAGGATCTCAAGAAGCGCGGCTTCCGCTTCGTCGGGTCGACGATCTGCTACGCGTTCATGCAGGCGACGGGCATGGTCAACGACCACACCGTGGATTGTCACCGCTACCGCGCCGTCACGCGCGCACGACGTTGATGGGCCAGGCCGCCGCTTCGCGCTCCGGATTCTACGCGCGCCTCAAGCAGCGATGGGGTGTGAGCGGGTGGGGGCTCGTCGTGATCTGCGTCGCGTTCGCGCTCGCGGGGAGCACGGTGCTGAAGATCGGCCCGCCCATCGTCAACTTCATCCTCCCCGACGACGCGCCGCGCTGGCTCTGGTGGACGGTGAAGATCATCCTCATCGTCCCGCTCTACGAGGTCATCCTGGTCACCTACGGGACGATCCTCGGCCAGGGGCGGTTCTTCCGCGACAAGCAACGGCGCCTGCTGCGCCTCCTCGCCCGGCCGTTCCGGCGCGGGGCATAAGGCCGCGCGGAACGCCGGTTGTCCGCGGCCCGCGGCGGGGTCAGGGGGGCCTTGCATCGAGGCGCCCTCGCGCCTATACTCGGCGCGTCATGTCCTACGAGGTCGAAGTCCGCAGCGTTTCCGAACAGCACGTCGTCAGTATCCGCACGCAGTGTCACGTCGCAGAACTCGGCGCAATCCTCTCCGAGATCCTTCCCGAGGTGTGGCGCTACATTCGCAAGAGCGGCGTGAATCCCAGCGGTCCACCGTTCACGCGGTACCACGGCTTCCTGGAGGATCGCGTGGACATTGAGGGTGGCATGCCGGTGTCCGCGCCGCTTCCCGGAGAGGGCCGGCTCGTCGCGAGCATGCTTCCCGCCGGCGAGGTGGCGACGACCGTGCACGTTGGCCCCTACGACAAGCTTCCCGACGCGCACGACGCGCTGCACACCTGGATCGAGAAACACAACAAGCAGTCCGCCGGACCCCAGTGGGAGATCTACTGGACCGATCCGGGTCGCGAGCCCGATCCCCGCAAGTGGAAGACCGAGCTCCTCTGGCCCATCAAGTGATCCCGCCCGGCCGCCGCATCCCCCCGTCATGAAGAGGCCGATCGATACCATCATGCTCCTCGGCGCCGGCGAGCTGGGGAAGGAAGTGGTCATCGCCGCCAAGCGCCTCGGCAAGAACATCGTCGCGGTGGACCGCTACGCGGGCGCTCCCGCGATGCAGGTGGCGGACGCGTTCGAAGTGATCAACATGCTCGACGCGGATCAGCTCGCCGCCGCGGTTCGCAAGCACCGGCCGGACATGATCGTCCCCGAGATCGAAGCCATCCGCACCGAGAAGCTCGCCGAATTCGAGCGCGACGGCATCGTCGTCATCCCGACCGCGGAGGCGACCTTCCTCACCATGAACCGCGTGGCCATCCGCGAGGTCGCCGCCCGCGACCTCGGCCTGCGCACCGCGAAGTACGCCTACGCCACCACGCTGGACGAACTCCACGCCGCCACCGAACACACCGGCATTCCCTGTGTGGTGAAGCCGGTCATGTCGTCGTCGGGCAAGGGCCAGTCGGTGGTCGAGAGCGAGGACGCCATCGGCCGCGCGTGGGACTACGCATGCAGCAACATGCGCGGCGACGAGAAGAAGGTCATCGTCGAGGAGTTCATCGATTTCCACCTCGAGATCACGCTGC
>CAZCQM010000313.1:0-2902 GCA_964500785.1 uncultured bacterium | reverse complement strand
CCCCCAGCTCTTGCTCCCGAAGACCCGGCGATGCATCCGGAACGGGTCCACCCCGGCCTCGGCGAGCTCCGCGGCGATCCGCAGGGCCCGCGCATCGGTGTTGGAGAAGCGGAACGTCCCCGTGTCGGTAATGATGGCGGCGTAGAGGCACTCGGCGATGGGCGGCGTGATCTCCCCGCCCAGCGAGCGGATCATCTCGTAGATCAGTATCCCCACCGCCGCGGCGCGCGTGTCGCTCACCGTGACATCGGCGAAGCCGGGCTCGGAACCCTGGTGGTGGTCGATGCAGACGCGCGGGAGCGAGCGGGCCTGCAACGCCCGCCCGATGTGGCCGAGCTGATCCCAGTTGTTGACGTCGACGATGATCACTCCGTCCACCGTGTCCAGCAGACTCTGGGTGCTCGGCTCGCCGTAGACGTGAATCTCATTCTCGGGATCCAGGAAGCGGAGCACCTCCGGCGTTTCGGAGGAATTCATGACGACCGCCCTCTTGCCGGCCTGCCGGAGGTAGTGGGCGAGGCCCATCTCGGAGCCGATGGCATCGCCGTCGGGGTTGATGTGCGACGAGATCAGCAGGGCGTCGTGGTGTTCGACGAATCTTCCGATGGGGTCCCACATGGAGCTACCGGCCGGCCTCGAGGGCGTCCAGGAACTCCACGGCCCGCCGCAGGTGCGGAATGACGATCGACCCGCCCACGACCATGCTCACGCCGAAGATCTCCATGAACTCCGCCCGCGTGACCCCCATCTCGTGGCAGGTCTGGATGTGGTAGCGGATGCAGTCGTCGCAGCGGAGCACCATCGACGCGGATAACCCCATCATTTCCTTGGTCTTGGCGGGAAGGGCCCCGTCGAGGTACGCGTTGGTGTCGAGGTTGAAGAAGCGCTTGATGACGAGGTTGTCCGTTTCGAGGATCCGCTCGTTCATGCGGGAGCGGTATTTGTTGAACTGGTCGACGATGTCCGACATGGATACCTCCAGTATCCGTTATAATGACGGCGGGGGCGGATCGGTGCGGGGCGGGCGCGCATCTCCGCGTGGTCCCGGGGCCGGTGTTCGTACGAGCATAGCGCACGGCCGCATCTCCCGCCACCCACGATGTCCCATGCGGATCCCGACGCTGCATTCCTGGAAGCTCTCCATTCCCGACGCCAGGTCGCTGCAGACCGAGCTGCGTGAGGAGGTGCGGTTCCGGCCGCTGTCGCTCACGCGCGTGCGGCATGTCGCGGGCGTCGACATGGCCGTGGACAAGGCGGCGGAGCGCGTGGTCGCCGCCGCGGTGGTCATGGACTTCCCGGGCTTCGAGATCATCGAGGAGCGCGTGGTGGTCCGCCGGCTCACCTTTCCCTACGTCCCCGGCTACCTGTCGTTCCGCGAAGCGCCTGCGGTCCTGGCGTGCCTGCGCCTCGTGCGCACCCCGTTCGACGTGGTGATATGCGACGGGCAGGGAATCGCCCACCCGCGTGGCCTGGGGCTGGCCAGTCACGTCGGGTTGTGGGTCGGCGTGCCCACGGTGGGGTGCGCCAAGAGCCGTCTCGTGGGCAAGCATCTCCCGGTGAAGTCGGCGCGGGGAAGCTGGACGGGACTCTATCTCGACGGCGAGCGCGTGGGGTCGGTGGTGCGCACGCGCGACGGTGTCAAACCGCTCTACGTCTCACCCGGGCACCTGATCGACCACGCCTCGTGCCGGCGCATCGTGCTGGCGTGCGCCACGCGCTACCGGTTGCCGGAACCACAGCGGGAGGCGGACATTCTTGCGGGGGAAAAGAAAAGGCGGGTCGCGGGGTCGCGACGGGCGTCAGGCGGCGGCTAGCTTTTCCAGCCGGTTCTCCCGGATCAGATCGTACTTGCGCGCGAGGTCGTTGAGGGCGTGGAGCCCTTCGAGCTCGGCCTCGCCGAGCTGGTAGGCCCACGTGCGCGTGAGGTAGTCGTAGACGGCCATCGGGTCCATGTCCATCGATGCGGCGACGTGCTCGGAGATGTCCGTCAGCCGGCCCATGCCTTCGTCGCGCGACGCCGTCAGCAGGAGCGCGATCTCGTCGCCCAGCTTCGCTTCTTCGTACACCCACACGGCATGAACGAGCGGCGCGTGCGCCACACGTGTCCACGTCTGGGCCAGGTTGAGCCGGGTCAGGCCGCGGGTCTTCTCCGCCAGCGACTCGCGCAGCGCCGCGTTGCCGGTCAGCAGCACGGCGTCGTAGTGGTCCCGCCAGTCGTCGTGCTCGATGCGCTTCTCGACCAGCAGGTCGGGGAAGACGTCGTGCAGCTCGGCGAGGACGATGCGGAGCGCGGCCACGGGGGTGCGGCAGAACTCTCCGACGGCGATCCGCTGCAGCTCGTCGATGGGCTTCTGGGCCACCAGAATGGCGCCCCCGGGGGCGGAGCGTCCGACGAGCGCCGGGCCGGGAAGCAGGCAGCGGCCGGTGCCCCGCAGGTACTCGATGCTCGGCACGAGCGCGGCATCGTAGCGGCCGCGCTCGACGCCGTCGCAGAGCGCGGATGGGGTCTCGAACGTGACGCGGTCGTGGAGTGTCTCGTCGCCGAGGAGGCCGTGGAGCAGCGGGCGGATGGAAATCTGGTCGGCTGTGCCGAAGCGGAGCTGGCTCACGGGTCCTCCAGGGGGTCGTCTATCGCATGATGTCAGGCCGTGCGGCGCACCAAACCGCTGCGGCAAAGTGTGTTCGCTTATAGCACTCGATCAAAAACCCCAGCAAGCAATATTCCAGTTGAGCCGACGGTCGCGCGGATTTCGTTCCGGGCCGCCGGAGACGCTGCGGCCATGGACCCCTGCTTCGGCGGCGTGGGGGAGGGCATCCGGTAGACGTAGTTCGGCTCCACCGCCGCGACGGCCATGTCCTGTTGAAGTTGCCGGACCAGGGAAGGGATGTCGGTGTCGGGTTG
>CAZCQM010000312.1:0-2916 GCA_964500785.1 uncultured bacterium | reverse complement strand
GGTAGCGGTGGCCGTCGACCTCTTCCAGGCCGAAGATGCCGGCCACGTTGGCGTGGGTGAGCGACGCGAGGAGCTTGGCTTCGCGCTCGAAGCGCGCGAGCCGCTCGGGGTCGCGCGCGAACTCGTCGGGGAGGGCCTTCACCGCAACGTCGCGCTGGAGGCGCGAATCGCGCGCGCGGTACACCTCGCCCATCCCCCCCGCCCCGAGCGGGGCGAGGACCTCGTACTGGCCGAGCGTACTTCCGGGAGTCAGCGGCATGAGGCGCGCTCGCGGACTACCATCTCACGATCAACTTCGGGTGCTTGCCGATCTTCTTCTCGAACGTCGCCGGGTCGAAGTCCTTCGCGTCCGTGATGGTGTCCTTCCCCTGGTTGAGCATGATGTTCCAGATCTTGTCCTGGATGCCCGTCTCCTTGGACTCCAGGAGGTTCTTCGTGATCTCCCACGTCTCGAAGATGCGGCGTCCGATCACGCTCTGCATCCGGATTCCCTTCACGATGACGCGCTGGAAGTCCTGGATCTTGAAGTCGCCCTGGCGCAGCCCGAAGAGCACCACGTCGCCGCCGCGGCGTACGGACTGGAGCGCGTTGTTGACCGACGAGTTGTAGCCGGCCATCTCCATGGCGACGTCGGCGCCGTCGATCCCGCTGAACTCGACCACTTCCTCGATTACCTCGGGGTGCGCCTTCCAGCCGTCGCGGTCCTCTTTGGAGGGCGTGAACGAGATCACCTTGTCGGCGCCCAGTTTGCGCGCCAGCTCGGCGTTGATCGGGTTGGGGTCGACGCCGATGATGCGCGACGCACCCAGCGCCTTGGCAATCATGATGGTGAACTGGCCGATGGCGCCGCACCCGAAGAGCGCGACCGTCTTGCCGCGCAGGTCGACGGCGGTGCACGCGTGCACGGCGTTGCCGAACGGCTCCTGCACGACGGCCACCTCGGGACGGATCTTCTGGGGATCGGTGCGCCACAGCACCGTCGCCGGCAGCTTGATGTACTCGGCAAACCCGCCGTCGCGCGAGATGCCGATGATGCGCTCGTCGGTGCACACGTGGGTCTGTCCGATCAGGCACTGGTGGCAGCGCCCGCACACGATGTGCGATTCCGCCGCGACCAGATCTCCCGGGTGGTAGCCGTAATGCGCGTAGGCGACGCCGCCCACCTCGACCACTTCGCCCAGCACCTCGTGACCGATGACGCGCGTCGTCTTACCCTCGGCTTTGAGCGAATCGTGGATCATGTTCTTGAACGATGTGCGAAACCAGATGCCGGCGTCGGAGCCGCAGAAGCCGGTGTAGTGCAGCTTGACGATGACCGATCCTGCGTCGCGCGGGTCGTCGGGGTCGATGACGGGCCTGGGTACGCGCGCGCGGCGGAAGCCGCGCGTCTTGTCCCAGCGGTCCTTCTCGGCGTCGTAGACCAGGGCCCACATCTCCTCGCCGGTGCGCGGCACGGGGCCGCGGTCGGTGCGGGCCGCACCCGCCGGGCGCTGGCCGCGACGCGGCGCCGGGCTCGTGCCGGACGGGGTTCGATCGCTCGACGTTCGCGTGTCGTCGGTTCGTGTCGATGTTCGAGGCGTCGTCGCCATGTCGGGTATTCCCTTCGTGATGTGTGACTGCAGGGCCTGGAGCTACCCCGTCGCCGCGCGACGCACCGGCTCCAGCGAGCGGCCGTAGAGCGTCGCCCCACGCGCGTCGTCGATGACGACGCGCACCGTGTCTCCGATCTCGAGCCCGTCGGCGGGCACGATCGTATGCTTGAAGTGGTCGGTGCGGCCGGTGAGGAAGCCCGGGCGCTTCGCGTCCGCCTCCTCGATCAGAACCTCCTGCACGCTCCCGACCATGGAGCGGTTGGTCTCGCCGGTGATCTGCTTCTGCATCTCCACCAGCTCGACGATGCGGCGCGTCTTCTCCGCGGCCGGGACGTCGTCGGGCAGCCTGCGCTGCGCGTAGGTGCCCTTGCGCTCCGAGTACTTGAAGATGAAGGCCGCGTCGAAGCGCACGTCCTGCATCAAGCGTGCCGTGTCCTCGAACTCGGCCGCGGTCTCGGTCGGGAAGCCGACGATGACGTCGGTGGTGATCGCCACCCCGGGAATCGCCGCGCGCATCGTGTCTACGAGCGCGCGGAAGGAGGCGTTGGAATACGTCCGCCGCATCAATTCGAGGACGCGGTCGTTGCCGGCCTGGAGCGGCAGGTGGATGTGCTTGCACAGCGCCGGGTGGTCCGCGATGGCGCGGATCAGATCCGGCGGAAAGTCCTTGGGGTGCGGCGAGGTGAAGCGCACGCGCTCGACACCGGGGACGTCGCCCACGCGGCGCATGAGGTCCGCGAAGCGGACCTCGCCGTGGCGGTACGAATTGACGTTCTGGCCCAGCAGCGTCACCTGTTTGTAGCCGTCGCGGACCAGCGCCTCGACTTCCGCGATGACACCCTCGGGGTCGCGGCTCCGCTCGCGCCCGCGCGTGAACGGCACCACGCAGAAGGTGCACATGTTGTCGCACCCGCGCATGACGGCGATCCACGCGTTGACGCCGCCGCTGCGGACGGGGTCGACGCCCGTGTAGGTCTCGGTGCGCGAGAGCTTGAGCGCGGCCTTTTCCAGCGCGGCGGTTGCGGGAGACTCGCCGCGCGCGGCGTCGATCAGCTCGGGCAGGTGGCGGTACGCGTCGGGACCGGCGACGAAGTCGACCTCGTCGTGACCGTCGAGGAGGTCGTCTTTGAGGTTCTGCGCCATGCAGCCCAGGATGCCGACGGTCAGCGTGCGCTGGCGCCGCGCGCGCTCGCGCTTGAGCTGCTGGAGGCGGCCGTAGATCTTCTGGTGCGCCTTCTCGCGGATGGCGCACGTGTTGATGAGTGCTACGTCCGCGGCGGCGAAGGCCTCGGTGAGCGCGTGGCCGCGCTCGACGAGTATCGAC
>CAZCQM010000311.1:0-2938 GCA_964500785.1 uncultured bacterium | reverse complement strand
AGGGACGGACCGGCCGGCCCGACATCCCCGTAAGCTAGCCCCTCGCGCCACCGCCGTCAAGCCCGCTACCGGCGCCGCAGCAGGTTGAGCAGCAGCGTCAGCACGAGACTCAGGAGCAGCGCGGTGGCGATGGGAGCGTAGAGCGTGAAGCCCTTGCGGCGGACGACGATGTCGCCGGGCAGGCGGCCCAGGAAGGGGATGCGGTCGGCGAACAGAAACACCGCGCCGACGAGCACCAGGAGGATACCCATCAGGATCAGCGCCTTGCCGAGATCGCCCGTCACGAGGGCGATTCTACGGCCGGCCAGCCCGTCATTGCAAGTCCGCGCCCGGTCGCGTATTATGGGCTCATGAGCCGCACAAACCGCATGCTGGTCGGATCGTGGCTGGTCGTCTGGGGCGTATTGTTGCTCCTGGTCAGCAATCACGTCCTGCTGGGGTGGGAGCACATCTGGCCGTGCATCCTCATCGTGAGCGGCGTGGTCATGCTGCGGGTGTTCCAGGGGCGCCTGAACTTCGGCGTCGTGTTCGCCGCGACGTGGGCCATGCTGCTCGGTGCGTTTCTCACGCTGTTCTCGTCCACGCTCATCGGATGGGGAGAGATGCGCACGCTGTGGCCGGCCATCCCGCTCGTCATCGGGATCTCGTGCTTCGCGGCGGGAAAGACGGTTGCGTCCAACGCGGGCATCGTGGTGGGCGCGCTCGTGATCCTGATGAGCGCGACCAGCTTTCTCTACGAGATGGGAACCATCAGCGAGCGTGTGGCGGCCCCGTTCATCCGCTTCTGGCCGCTGGTGCTCGTCCTGGCCGGGTTCGTCCTGATGAAGCGGCACGCGTCGCGCCTGCGCGAGGGATCGATGCCGGAGGGGCGGTCGCCGGTGCGCGAGAATCCCTTCGACACGGGAGCGCTGTCGCCCGACGTCGAGAACGAGATCGCGACGCGCGTTCGCGCGGCGCGCGCCAATCTTCGGGCGGCCGTGCTCGCGAATGAATTGAAAACGCGCTTCGAGCGATTTTCCTGGGTCGGGATCTACCGGCTGCGCGGCGACGCCCTGACGCTCGACGACTCGGAGTACGTGGGTCCGACACCCGAACACCGGCGCATCGCGCTCACAGACGGTGTGTGCGGCGCCGCGGCCAGCCAGCGGGAGACGATCATCGTCCCCGACGTGTGCCGGGATTCGCGTTACCTTGCCTGCAGTCCGACGGTGAAGTCCGAGATCGTCGTTCCCATCCTCAACGGGGACGCCTTGCTGGGGGTTCTCGACATCGACAGCAATGAGTTGGACGCGTTCAGTGAGGACGACCGGCGGTTCCTCGAGGCGCTGGTTGCGAAGGTCTCCCGGGCGCTCGCTGCGGAACCCATCGCCGCCGCCTGACCCTCCACCGGCCGCTTACGACGACGACTTTTTCAGCGCGAGCTCCGCGATCTGAATTGCGTTGAGGGCGGCGCCCGAACGCAGATTGTCCGCCACCAGCCACATCCACACACCACAGGGGTCGTCGGGGTTCGTGCGGATACGGCCGACCGACACGGCGTTCGGATCCATGAAGCGGGGCGTTGCGTACTGCTCGTAGCCGTCCTCGACGGCCAGACCGTCGACGCCGGTGAGGGTCTCGACGATCTCCTCCCGCGACGTGGGGCGCTTGCAGAGCACGTAGGCCGCCTCGGAGTGGCCGTTGATCACGGGTACCCTCACCGTGGTGGCCGTGACCGACAGCGTGGGATCCCCGAGTATCTTCCGGCTCTCGAGCAGGAGCTTTCTCTCCTCGATGGTGAAGCCGTCCTTGCCGAAGGCGTCCACCTGCGGGATCACGTTGAAGGCCAGCGGCCGGGGAAAGCGCGACGGGCGGTCGGCGGCGTCCCCGTCGAGAACCGTGCGTGAATCCTCGATGAGGTCGTGGATGCACGCGAGCCCGACGCCCGAGGCCGCCTGATACGTCGAGACCACCACGCTGCGCACGCCGATTGCCGCGTGCAGCGGCGCCAGCGCCCGCACCAGCGGAATGGTCGAGCAGTTCGGGCTGGAAATGATATTCGACGCGGGCCGCTCGTCCATCTCGCGGGCGTTGACCTGGGGGACGATCAACGGACATTCCGGGCGCATCCTGAAGGCGGCCGACTTGTCGATGGCGAGGCACCCGGCCTCCACCGCCCGGGGGACGAACCCCGTGCTGGTCTCCGCTCCGACGGCGAAGAACGCGATGTCGATCCCGGAGAAATCGTAGTCGGCCAGGCCGCGGACGGTGTGCGTGTCTCCGTTGACCGCGACGTGCATTCCCACGGACGTTTCGGAGGCCAGCAGGTGGATGTCGCCGAACGATGGCTTGCGTTCCTCGACGAGACGGATGAGCTCACGTCCCACGGCGCCCGTGCATCCGACGATGGCCACCGTCGGGTTCTTGCGGATGTTCCACCTCACTCGGGGAGCTCTCGTTCCGACGGTTCGATGGCCGGCGGGGCGAACTCGGAGGTCTCGGCCCCGACGGCCGACGAATCGGCCGTGGCCAGCGATGTCACTTCGAACGTCACCGATCTCGAGCGCGCGTACTCCACATCCGTCGGACGGAGCACGCGTCCCCCGAGGTTCATCGCGTCGTCCCAGCTGATCCTCGTGTAACGCCGCGGCCGCGGGCCCGGGCGCAACGGATCCCATTCGTACAGGCCCGCCGCGCTCTTGAGCAGGATGCACTGATCGGCTCCCAGCTCGGCGGCCAGGAAAAGGGCCGTCAGATCCGAGCCGCCGCGGCCGAGGACCTGGGGCTGCCCGTCCCGGGCCCGACCCAGGAAGCCGGGGAAGACCACCACGCGGTGCTCCTCGAACGCCTCCAGGAACGCGCCCTTCGACACCTCGACCGGTGTGGCATCCAGGGCGTCCCCGACCGACAGAAAGGCGACGTCCCAGGGCATGCGGAGTGCGGTCTCTATTCCGGCTCA
>CAZCQM010000310.1:0-2945 GCA_964500785.1 uncultured bacterium | reverse complement strand
GAGAATTCGCGCGATCACGTCCGACACCGTCTCGCCGCCGAAGAGGGGGCGGCCCGTGAGACACTCGTAGAAGATGCACCCGAACGACCAGATGTCGGTGCGGCGGTCAACAACCTTGCCGCGCGCCTGCTCGGGGCTCATGTACGCCGCCGTGCCGAGGATGACGCCGGCCTGCGTGGCGGGAGTCGCCAGCGTCGGCGAGTGCGTGAGGTCGCTGCTCGACCCGTCCGTGCCGGTGCCGCCGCTGGTGGCGAGGCCGAAGTCGAGCACCTTGACGCGCCCGTCGGGGGCGATCATCACGTTGCCGGGTTTGAGGTCGCGGTGGATGACGCCGCTCTCGTGCGCCGCTTCCACGCCGGCCGCGATCTGC
Organism: uncultured bacterium; assembly: GCA_964500785.1. Lineage (GTDB taxonomy): Bacteria > Krumholzibacteriota > Krumholzibacteriia > WVZY01 > JAKEHA01 > JAKEHA01. The sequence goes on along the minus strand of CAZCQM010000310.1, from coordinate 2,575 downwards.
CGGCACACCTCGATGGTCTCGTCGACCGGAAGCGGCCCGCGGGCGATGCGCGCGGCCAGGGTTTCGCCGTCGACGAACTCCAGGATCAGATAACGGTTTCCCTCCACTTCCTCGACGCCGTGGATGGAAGCCACGTTGGGATGGTTGAGCGAGGCGAGCACGCGCGCCTCGCGCTCGAAGCGAGCGAGCCGTTCGGCGTCCTCGGCGAAGGCGTCGGGCAGGGCCTTGATGGCGACGTCGCGTCCGAGCAGCGTGTCGCGGGCGCGGTAGACCTCGCCCATGCCCCCCGCGCCGAGCGGGGAGAGGATTTCGTAGGGACCGAGACGGGTGCCGGAAGAGAGGTTCATGACCGTGAACGTGGGAGGGTAACCGATACGAGCGCGCGCTGTCTACGCCGCCACCAGAGGACGGCGAACGGCACGCGAACGACCTGCATCATTGCGCCGGAAGGCTCGCGGTCCAGTTGGACACCACGGCCAGCGACTCGGCTTCGTCGCCGCCGAGGCTGTTGATGACAAAGTGCTGGCCGTCGCTCGTGACATCGATCGTCTGCACGAGGATGCGCTGGAAGGCCTGGAAGAGCGGCTTCTCGCCGAGAATCCGGAACTCGCTGCGGCTGCCGTCCACTGTAACCGCCATGATCGTCCCGTCGGGGCGGACGTAGTAGAGCTCCTTGCCGTCGCCGCGCCAGTGTGGGCGGTCGCCTCCGTTGCCGGTCACCTGCCATCGCGCCGGAAGGCCGTCGCCGCCGGGCGTGAATGGCGTCACGTACACTTCATTCCGACCCGACACCGCGGAGGCAAAGGTCAGCCAGCGTCCGTCCGGCGAGAATTGCGGATTGCGGAAACCCTCGGACTCCGGGAGCACGAGACGCGGCTCGCCGCCGGGGGCGAGCGGGGCGACCCACAGAGACCCGTGCGGCGTCCCCGATGCGACACCCTTCCCGTACGCGAGCCACGTCCCATCCGGCGACGCGGCCACGGGCCATACGTCCACCTTCGGGTCGGCCAGAAAGGGGACGGGCGTTCCGGCGCCGTCGGCGCGCGCGATGTAGATCCCGTAGCGCCCATCGCGCCGCCCGGCGTACGCCACGCGGGTTCCGTCGGCCAGCCACACCGGCGTCGTGTCGTCGTCGGGGTTGGTGGTGATGCGCGACCGCGTCCCCGTGACGACGTCGACGGTCCAGATGTCGGCGAGCGGCACCTGCTGCCACTCGAACGCGACCCGCCGGTCGTCGGGGGAGAGGTCGATGTTGAGATAGTTTCCGAACGAGGTGAACGTCTTGAGCCGGGTCCCGAACCGGTCGTACCACGCGATCCGGTTGTTCCCCGCGCGCCCACCCCTTCCGTGCACGAGCAGCCCCGTTTCGGACGCCGTGACGGTCGCGTTCCACGTCGAGCGGTCGAGTTGAACGACCTCCCGCGTTGCGCGCGGTTCGCCTCTGGTTTTCCCCGTCGTCGGATCGAACGCCTGCGCCATCAACGTGCTGTCGCGCACGAACAGCAGGAATCCCGCGGCATAGATCGCGTTGCTCCGGCACGTGATGAGACGGCGCGGCGTTCCACCGTCGAGCGACCCGTAGTAGATCCCCGACGTACTGCCGTCGGGATCCTCGTGGTTGGCCGAGAGATAGATGAAGTGATTGCCGTCGGGCATGAACTGTGGAAACCGCTGCGTGGTCTCGGTGGTCGTGTCGAGGGTGGTCACGGCGCGGATGGGACCGCCGGCGGCCGGCACCGCGTAGAGCCCGGCCATGAACGTCGGTGTGAAGAGGATGACCCCTCGGCTCGACCACGTTCCCCCGCGTGATGCGTCCACCGAGTCCGAGACCGTGATCACCGATCCCTGTGCGAGGTCGAAACGCTTGAGACTGCGGGGACCGAAGAACGCGATCGACCGGCTGTCCGGGGACCAGAAGGGATAGCTCGCCTCGTCGGTGCCCGGCAGCGGACGCGCCGTCAGGTCGTCGAGGCGGCGGAGCCAGAGGCGCTTGCCCGCGCCGCCGCCGACCGCCGAGAACACCACCATGGTCCCGTCCGGGGACAGCGCCGGCGGGCCCGCGTCGTCGCCCGATATCTCGAGGTGTGCGCCGGCGGGCGCGGCGATGGTGGTACGCATCACGCCGTCGACGGGGCGGGGCGTCATCGTGAGCTGCCGGCCGAGCACGCCGGCGACCAGCGCGAGTACGACCGCCGCCAGCCACGCCAGGCGCTCGCGCCCGCGCCGCTTCTTCGCCACCACCTTCGGCACGCCCGCCTGCGACCCGCCCTCGGCGATCCAGGCCAGCTGGAGCTTCACGTCGTGGGCGCTCTGCACGCGGTCGGCCGGATCCTTGGCGATACAGCCCTGCACCAGGCGGTCGAGTGCGGGCGGTGTCATGGGTGCGACCTGGGAGATCGGCGCCGGCTCGCTGCCCATGATGGAGCTGATCAGCGACGCCTGGCTCTTGCCCTCGAATGCGCGCTTTCCCGATGCCATCTCGTAGAGAACACACCCCAGCGCCCAGATGTCGCTCCGCTCGTCCGCCTCCTTTCCTTCCAACTGCTCCGGCGACATGTACTGAAACGTCCCCACG
>CAZCQM010000309.1:0-2969 GCA_964500785.1 uncultured bacterium | reverse complement strand
CGAAGCAGCCCGGTGGGACAGCATTCCCGCGCTCGTGGGCTGCTCCGCCGACACGTCGGCCCAAATCGTGTACACCCGCTGCTTCGAGTTGACGACGCCGATGACGGGTCTCCGGCAGGTGCGGGTGATCGTGACTCCCAGCGACGTTTCGCTCAAGCCCGAGACGCTCCTCGTGAACCGCACGCGGCCGCGGTCGCGCTCACCATTCTACGCCCCATGACACGGCGCGGCTTCACACTCACGGAACTACTCATCGGGATGTTCGTCTTCGCGATCCTCGCGACGGCGCTCGCGCGCCTCATGATCTCGAATTCGCGTTTCGTCTCCCGACAAGAGGTGGCGCTCGACGCGCGCCAAACGGCCCGCGCCGCCATGGCCGTGGTCGTTCCCGAGCTCAGGATGGTGAGTGACGGAGGCCTCCTGGCCGCGTCAGCGGACAGCATCACCGTGCGCGTTCCGTACGCCTTCGGTGTGCTCTGCGACGGTGCCTACGCCGTCCTCGCCCCGCCGGATTCGACCGTGTACGCGACGGCCGTCCCGGGAGGCATCGCGTACCAGCAGGCATCCGGGGCGTACGCGTTCGACCCGACGGTGACCGTGACCGGCACCACCACGCAGACGGCTCAGTGCGACGCGGACAGTATCCGTGCGATTCCCGGGGGGATGCGGATCGTGCTCTCGGTTTCGGACCTGGCACCCTCAGGACGACTGTTCTACCTGTTCCAACGGGTCACGTACAGATTCGGTGCGTCCACGGCGCTGCCGGGGCGCCGGGCCCTCTGGCGCCAAGTCGGGGCGGGGAGCGCGGAGGAACTGCTCTCGCCGTTCGACACGTCCGCGCGGTTCGCCTTCCTGGTGGGATCGCGTCTGACGGTCCAGACGGCAGTCCCGTCACCACTGAGCGACATTCGTGGCGTCGAGCTCCGGTTCACAGCCCAGAGCGTCGCGACGGCGCAGGGCGCCAACGGCCCCGATGAGTTCGCCCTGTATCCCCGCGTCCTCTTTGGCAACACCCTCAGCCAATGACGGGCGTGATGCCCCTCCGTCTCCAGAACGACGGTGGGTTCGCACTCCCCACCGTCATCCTGATCGTCGCCATTCTGACGATCCTGCTGACGAGCGGACTGACTCGCGCCCGCACCGAGCGGCAGATCGCAGAGGCCACCGACGAGACGGCGACGGCTTTCACGATCGCGGAAGGCGGCCTGCAGACCTATCTCGGCACGACGACAGCGCCCCCGCCGGATGGAGACTCCACGCGCGTGAACGTGACGGGTGGCTACGCCAACGTCGTGGTCCATCTCGTGCGGGATCCCGCCGACACGACCGAACGGACGCTCTACCTGATTCGGTCCACCGGTGTGGCGATCAACCCGGATTCCGGCGCTCGAGCCCAGGCAACCCATACGGTCGCCCAATTCGCGGAGTGGGAGACCGGGCACATACTCGCCCGCGCCACGCTGACGACCGCGAACAGCCTCAAAACAACCAATGGGGCCGACACGCTGTACGTCTCCGGTGACGATGCGTGCGGCAGCGCCCCGTCAATCCCCGCCATTCGGACTTCGACGATCACCGGGCCGCCGAATCCCCAGCCTACGGTCGAACCAAATCCCCCAGGGGTGATCGCGGAGGGTGCCAGCTCCGGGTTGACGATCACGAACGAATCGTTGATCAACTGGGCAGGCGCCCTGGGAGGCGACCTCACGCCCGACTATACGTCGTTTCAGCAAGGCGACCTCGGCTATCCCATCGTACGGGTCGCGGGCAATCTGACCGTCTCCGGCAACAGCTTGAGCAGCGGCATCCTCGTCGTGCCGGGAGACTTCGACATCACGGGGTCGTCCTTCTACTTCGAAGGAGTCATTCTCGTCGGCGGGATGATCCGGTTCGAGTCGAGCTTCACACAAGTCCGCGGACTGGTGTTCAGCGGCCTGAACGAGCAGCTCGGCTTGAACCCGCAACGCACCCAGATCGGCGGGACCGGCCGCCTATTTCTTTACTATGACTCGTGTAAGATCGAGATGGCCATGCAGCCGCTGACGGGACTCGCCCCTGTGCGGAACGCCTGGATGGACAACTGGGCCTCGTACTGAGACACTGCCCCTCGCCGTGCCACGGCGGCGTTTCTACATTTCCTGCTCACAACGAGTCTCCTGGTTCAGATCCCTGCCGCCGTACGGAGTGATCTTATGTCGACTACTTTGGTCCCCGTTCCCGCACTCACGCAGCTCAGCGAGGACGAGGAGATGTTCCGCCAGGCGGTCCGCGAGTTCGCCGAGGCGGAGGTCACCCCTCTGATTCACCAGATGGATGCAACGGCGACCTTCGATCGATCCTTGCTCCCGAAGTTCGGCGAGTTGGGCTTCTTCGGCATCGACATCGCCGAGGAATATGGTGGCGCGGGTGGCACGTTCTTCATGAGCGTCCTGGCCGTCGAGGAGCTGGCGCGGGTCGATGCCAGTGCATCCGTGCTGGTTGACGTCCACAACACGCTTGCGGTCGTGGCAGTCAAGCAGTTCGGCTCGCGGGAATTGCACGCGAAATACCTTCCGCGCCTGGCGGCCGGCGAGGTCGGCGCGTATGCCCTCTCCGAGGCGAACTCCGGCTCCGACGCGTTCGGCCTCGAGGCGCGTGCCGAGCAGCGCGACGGCGGATGGGTGCTCAACGGACGTAAGCTCTGGATCACGAATGGCAACGAGGCCGAGTTGTTCGTCGTCTTTGCCACCGTCGATCCCTCCAAGGGCTACAAGGGCATCACCGGCTTCATGGTCGAACGCGGCTTTGCCGGCTTCACGGTTGGCAAGAAGGAAGACAAGCTGGGACTGCGTGCCTCGAGTACCACCGAGCTGATCCTCGAGAACTGCGCGGTGCCCGCGGACAACGTGATCGGCGAGGTGGGCAAAGGGTACAAGGTCGCCATCGAGACGCTGAACGCGGGTCGGATCGGGATTGGTGCGCAGATGGTG
>CAZCQM010000308.1:0-2978 GCA_964500785.1 uncultured bacterium | reverse complement strand
GTCTTCGACGCCCTCGACATCGTCGATGTACGCCTCGTTCTTCGTGTTGGGATTGGGGATGCTCGCCGCCAGCTCGCCGTCGATCTGAAACGTGCTGGCCGCATCGGTGTCGACGTACGGCAGCCAGTTGGCGATGTCGGTGAGAACGCGCGACTGATGCTGGTAGCTGCCCGTGATCCCGAACACGACGCCGCGCGTCGGCTCTTCACCGATACGGGGACGGTCCGCCGACGAGCTTCGCGACTCATAGAGAAAGGTGGTCCCGAGCCGCGCGTCGCCCAGCGTGGACGTCGAGCTCAACCCCGCCAACGTGCTCGACGCCACTCCCCCCAGCGGCTTGAACTGGTAGTCGACACTGACCCGTGAGTCGGGGGTCAGGCGCGAGAGCGCGTTTTCCTTGAGCGTCACTTCTCCGGTCTCGTAATCGATCTCGTAGTCCGTGCCACGATTGAGCTTCGTTCCGTCCAGGGTGATGACTTCGCTGTTCTCGACGATGTTGAGGGCGTTGATGCGGAAGGTCTTCGACGTGCTCACGGCGGTGACGTGGATGTCGTACTGGTGCACGTCTTGTTCCTGCGTGGCATTCAACAGCTCGTTGTAGATACGCTCCGACGTGTTGTACTGCTCGCGGTAGTCGCCGTTGAACTGGAACCGTCCGTCCGTCCATTGCGTCACCTGGGTGGTGTCGGGCGCGAAGGAGTGGAGGCTCGGGAACTGCAGGAGCCCCGAGTTGAGCTCCACCACGCCCGCGGTCAGGTCGATGCGCCCGTCGGGCGGCCCCGTGCCCGTGCGGTCCGTCCGGTCCAGCCCGAAGATGCGGAGATACGGAACGTCGGAGCCTTCGGGTACGTCCGGATTCAGGCGCGGGTTGATGACGTCTTCGATGGTGACCTCGAGAGAGTTGCCGTCGACGTTCGTCAGGCCGAGGTTGTAGATGTTGCGGAACATCAACCGCCAGGTGGACGAGTAGGGTCCCACCGGCCGGGGGTTGGGCGCCTTGAGCATCTCGAGGACCAGCTCGTCGGCTTCACTCCCCGGGGTGATGGGCTGGCCGCCGGGGCCGGGGACTCCGTAGCTCGAGAACGACCCGCCGATGGGTACGCCGGCCTTGTTGACGTAGCGCACCGCGAGGACCTTGAGCGCCGTGTCGGGGATGGGATCGAAGAGCTCGATGCCCGTCACTTCATCGGTCTGTGCATCGAGAATGAAGTCGTAGTCGACGCCGCGCTCCAGAAGCTCGAACGCCATCTGGATGGCGAGGCTGTCCGGCGGTACCTGCCCCGCCTTGAGGATATCGATCACGGACTGAATGCCGCTGCCGTTGCCGAGCGGATCGGGAATCGCCCAGCCCTGGCTGTTGGGGATGGTGGGATCGACGACGAGGTCCTGCGGTGTGACCGTCCGGTACACTTCCAGCCCCTGCAACTCGGCGCCGATGAAGGCCGTCGGATCGTCCAGGTAGAAGTACTTGTTTCGGACGTAGTCGACGTCGCGGACAACACGGGTCTCCGTCTGGCCGAGCGCGCCACCGGTGGGCGTGAACAACGCCGACGACACTTCTCCCTGCTGCTTGCTCGCGATCAACGTAAAATCGGTGGATCCCATCTTGGCCAGGATCTTGATCCCGAAGAGGCCCTGCGCGTTGGTCGACACGCTCACCAGCTGCGAACCGGGCAGGGAGAGGCTCGTGCTGCCGAGCTCGATGGACTGGATGACTTCGTCTTCGTAGCCGGTATACGCCAGCCGGACGCGGTTGGCGTTGTCGGCGAGTGCGTCGCTGGAGTGGTCGACCTGAATCGAGACCTTGTCGCCGATGGTGCCCTGCAGACTGACGTCGAGCTTCTGTTGCATGTCGAGCGACGGGAACAACGACTGGTTCTGCCTCCCCTCGACGCCGATGAAGGGTTTGCGCACCGTCGTTTCTCCCGCGATCGTGATCTCCTCGCGCCCGCGGATGGTGATGCTGGTCTTCTCGCCCGGCCCGAAGATGTTCTCCAGCGTCTTGGGCATCGGGAGGGGGATGTCGAAGGTGATGCCGCCTCCCATGCCCGTGGCCGAGCCGATCGGGAGCGCGGTGACGTTGGCCCGCGTCGCCTGGCGCCAGAGCTCCTCGCGCGATGACCGCATGACCTCGGCCGCCACCGAGTCCATGGGCGTGATGTCGATCTCCAGGCCCGGAATGGTGAAGTCGCGCGGCCGCTCGAGGACGAGCTCTCCCACCGTCTCTTCTCCGGGCTCGAAGTAGGCCGTCCGGGGCACGACGAAACGAACGCGATAGCCCGGCAGCAGGAGGTAGTCGTCGACCTCCCGGGTGGTGGAGGCGTCGGTCTCGAGGAAGGCGGGGACCCGATAGCGCTGGTTTCCGAACCTTATGGTCTTCCAGTCGAATACAACAGTGGAGTCCTCGTACTCACCGGTGACCCGGTCTTCGTAGAGGGTGTCGAACAGGCGGGAGACCTTGTCGAGATCGATGGAGAAGTGGGCTTCGGAATCCTGGGCGCGCGCGGTCGTGGCCGCCCACGGCAGGACCAGGGATACGACGAAAAGGACGAGTGCCGGTATCCAGGGGCGAGCGAGCGCACGGCCTAACCCGGACCTCGTGGAACAGCAGAAACACGGCACGTCGATACCAATCGTTCTAGGAGATCAATCACCTTCTCGAGGACCCTGGCGCGACGACTCGATCCTCGGAGTCCGTCCTGAATCGAGGACGAATTCAACCAGAAGTGTCGCCGTTCGAGAACACGGCGACACCAGCGACCAGACGCCCCCCGGGACCCGGTCCAATCATCACCGCACATGGCCTGAAACGCGCGCGGTGCCAGGGGGCGCCATCGATAAAACGTCTTGTCGGCAAACCAATTATCAGTAATTATTCACACGTCTGTAGGGATCGTCCCTCCTCGCATGACGTCCGCCGAGGATCTTCGAGCGCTATATCCTCCGAAATTACGCAGCCCCGTACTTCTTCTCGATGG
>CAZCQM010000307.1:241-2984 GCA_964500785.1 uncultured bacterium | reverse complement strand
CGTCCCGGCGCCTCAGAAAAGACCGCGCACCGCGCGCTCCGGAAGCAGGCGCCGGAGCACGCTGCGCTCCCGCCGCTCCATCCGGGCGGCGTCCGCGTCGGTCTCGTGATCGTAGCCGATCACGTGCAGCAAGCCGTGGACGACGATCCGCGTCGAGAGATCGCCCGCGTCGATACCCAGCCGCCGCGCGTCGCGCGACAGCGTCTGGTAGGACACGTAGACGTCGCCCGCCACGTCGTCCGCGGTGCGGGGTGCGTCGTCCGTTTCCAGGTATGAAAAAGAGAGCACGTCGGTCGCGCGGTCCTTGCCGCGAAAGCGGCGGTTCAGCCGGCGGATCTCGCGATCATCGACGATCACGACGTTGACCGTGGCGGCCCGGGGAGCGAGCAGCGCCGCCGCGCGCTCGATGCGCCGCGACCACGCGGCGTCCATCCAGCGCGGCCGACCGCGGCTAGCCCGATTCAGCGACACTTTCACCGGCTGCCTTCCAGTCTTCGGGCGCGAGCACCGTTTCCTGCCCCGGGTACGCGACGCGCTTGTTGTAGATCGTGGAGAGCATCGCGACGAGCTTCTCCTTGATGACGCCGAGATCGTGCAGCGTGATGCCGCTGTCGTCCAGCTCGCCCTCCTGGGCGCGCGCGTCGACGAGCCGCGTCACCATCGCGCGGATCTGCGCCGGCGTCGGATCCTTCAGAGATCGCACCGCCGCTTCCACCGAGTCCGCGCACATGAGCACGGCGGTCTCGCGCGACCTGGGCCGCGGTCCCGCGTAGCGGAAGTCGTCACGGTTGACGCTCGTGTGCGAATCCGTCTCGAGTGCCTTCTGGTAGAAGAAGGCCATCACCGTGGTCCCGTGGTGCTCGCGGATGCCGTCGATGATCACCTCGGGCAGCTTCTCCTGCCGGGCCAGCTCCACGCCGTCCTTGACGTGCGAGGAGAGGATGAGCGCGCTCATCTGCGGCGTGATCTTCTCGTGGCGGTTGAATCCCTGTTCCTGGTTCTCGGCGAAATACTCGGGTTTGAAGATCTTGCCGATGTCGTGATAGTACGCCATGACGCGCGCCCGCAGCGGATCCGCGCCGATCTCCCCGGCGATGGCGTCCACCAGATTGCCGAGCAGCATCGAGTGGTGATACGTCCCCGCCGCCTCGATGTTGAGGCGCTTCAGGATGGGCTTGTTGAGATCGGCCAGCTCGAGCAGCGTGAAGCGCGACGCGCGGTTGAATGCCTGCTCGAAGACGGGCAGGAGGAACACCGTCGCCGCGCCGGTCGCCAGGCCGTTGACGCCTCCCCACAGCAGGTCGCGCCCGATCTCCGGCCAGCCGCCGTTGCCGGTTTCCACGGCCAGGATTCCGACGACGTACGCCGCGGCCACGAAGGCGAACACGGAGTAGCCCCGGCTGCGCTCGCGCATGCGCTCCATCCCCGCGACACCCGCCACGGCGGCGACCCCGGCCACGAAGCCGGGCCCGGCGGCGACCGGGGTGGCCAGCGGCAGGAACGCGGCGGCGAACGCGCCCGCCAGCAGACCCAGCCGGAAGTCGAACAGCGCGGCCAGCATCACGGAAACGAATGCGGTGGGCGCGAGATAGACGCTCCATCCCAGGCGGACGACGAGCGAGATGATGACGAGGTACACCATCATCACCACGAAGACCGCGCTCAGGTGGGACATCTCGCGAAACACGCGGCGCTGGAAGACGGCGAGGTACGCGCCGAACATCGCGCAGAACAGGAGCACACGCAGCGCTTCGGCGCCGTACGCGCGGGCCACCACCCAGGGTGTGCGATCGGGATTGCGCGCCGAACGCGCTTCCTCCAGCGCGCGCAGCGCCGCTTCCTGCTCGCGCGTGACGCGCTCACCGCGCGCGACGAGGCGCTCGCCCTTGACCACGTCGAAGAAGTCCTTCACCGACGACGACGCCTGCTCGCGGCGCCGGCTGGTTTCGTCCGCGTCGAAGGCGAGACTCGGCAGCGCGTGTCCGCGTACGAGCTCGTAGAACAGCTGGGCCGCCGCCTTGTCGCTCCCGAAGCGCGCGGTCGCCTCCCGTCGCACCACGTCGTCGACGCGCGTGGGATCCACCAGCTTCGACGCCGGACGCCGCTCTTCCTCCCCGTCCTCGAGAACCACCACCTCGCGGTAATTGTTGCGCCGGAGCACGGCCGCGTTGTCGACCAGGCCGCGCGCGACGAGCTCGCGATCGTACTCCAGGACCGCCGCCTTCAGCGGTTCGAAGCGTGACGGCGTCAGGACGGCGCGCAGTGTCCCGCGCGGCACGCCCGGAAGCCACTGCGATGCGCGCGACACGCGCTCGTCATCGTCGAGACCGCGCGCGCTGACGATGGTATCCACGGAGTCCAGGAGCGCGGAGAGATCCTGCGCCAGGTCGCGCTCGACGGCGCGCTGGCGGCGGTACACCGGCGCCACGGAGAGCGCCGCGCGCGCCCGCGCCACGCGCAGTTCGTCGCTCGAAAGCGGAACCCGGAATCCGAACGGGGCCACGACTTCGTGCGTCGCCACGTCGCCCGCGTGGAACGTGGGCTCGATGCGCTCGCGGGCGGGGGGCAGGAGCACGAGCGCCGCGGCCACGAACCCGAGCGCCAGCGCAATGCGCGGCAGCACGCCGCGCAACGGCACACGCGTGCCCGTCGCGCGCGGCGCGCGTTCCGCGCGGGCGCGACGGCGGCCGAACCAGTGTCCCGGGAAGGGACGCTTCATCGGGTAGGATCACCCTCCTGGCGG
>CAZCQM010000307.1:0-231 GCA_964500785.1 uncultured bacterium | reverse complement strand
CGCTGCACCAGACGGTGGCGGACAACGTCGTCCTGCGTCAGATAGACAAAGGAGATCCCCTCGACGTCCTTGAGGATGCGCTCGGCGGCGAGGAGTCCCGAGCGCGACGGCGGATCGAGGTCGATCTGAGTCACATCGCCGTTGACCACGGCCTTGGCGTTCCGGCCCAGCCGGGTGAGAAACATCTTCATCTGCATCTCCGTCGTGTTCTGGGCTTCATCGAGGATCACG
>CAZCQM010000306.1:0-3000 GCA_964500785.1 uncultured bacterium | reverse complement strand
TGGATGGCGTGCTCGATGTACTCGGTGGAGTCGTAGGGAACGCCCAGCTCGATCCCCGCGGGAAGCTCCGCCCGGATCGCGGGCAGGGCGTCGCGCACGCGCCGGATCACCTCGAGGGTGTTCGCCCCGGGCAGCACCCAGACACCGATGAAGGTCGCGTTCTGTCCGTTGAAACGCACCTCCTGCTCGTAGTTCTCGGCACCGAGAACGACGTCGGCGATGTCACCCAACCGCACCACACCCGACTTGTCCTCCTTGACCACGAGCTTTCGAAACTCGTCTACGGTCTTGAGGTCGGTGTTGGCTACCAGATTCACCGACACCATGGACCCCTTGGTGCTTCCGAGCGCCGACAGGTAATTGTTCGCCGCGAGCGCGTTGCGGACATCCGAGGGAGAGATTCCGCGCGCCGCCATCTTGTCCGGCTTCAGCCACACGCGCATGGCGAACGTTCGGCCGCCCAGGATGTCGGCGCGCTGGACGCCGCTGATGGCGGAGAGCTTGGGCTGGACCACGCGCGTCAGATAATCGGTGATCTGGTTCTGGTCGAGGTCCTTCGACGAGAAGCCGAGGTACATCGACGCAAAGCGGCTGTCGGACGTCTCCACCTCGATGATGGGCGCCTCCGCTTCGGGCGGGAGGTCGTTGCGAACCTGCGCGACTTTGGCCTGGATCTGGGTGAGCGCCGCGTTGGTGTCGTAGTTGAGCTTCAGGTGCACCGTGATGGTGCTCACACCCTGCGCGCTCGACGACTCCATATAATCGATGCCGTCGGCGCTCGCGATCACGCGCTCGAGGGGAGTCGTGATAAAGCCGCGCACCAGGTCGGCGTTGGCACCGACGTACACCGTCGTCACGTTGACAACGGCAATATCGCTGCGCGGATACTGCCGTACGCTAAGCGTACGAATAGACTGCAACCCGGCGATGAGAATCACCAGGTTGAGGACGATCGCCAGGACGGGACGGCGGATGAAAAGATCCGTAAACTTCATCAACTATCCTCGGGTGACGGCGAGGGGTTGTTGCCAGGTTGAACGTCGTTATTCACCTGCACAGCCGCGCCCGGGCGGAGTTTGAACACGCCGGACGTCACCACTTCTTCGCCTGGCTTCACGCCGGATACGACCGCGATCTGGTCGCCGCGACCACCGCCCAGCTTGACGAACTGCTGGCGTACGCCGAGATAGGTTTGTCCGTTGGGTCCCTTCACGTCCTCGACGATGTAGACGGAGTTGCCGTAGGGCGCGTAGTTGATCGACGACGCGGGTAGCGCGATCACCTCGCGGGACGAACTGAGGACGGCCTCCACCTCGACGAACATTCCGGCGTGGAGTATGCCCTTCTTGTTGGGGAAGGTGGCCTGGATCTCCACGTTGCGCGTGGCCGGGTCGATGACGGTGTTGATGGCGGTGACCCGGCCCGAGGCGGCGATGCCGTCGACCCCCTCCAGGGTCACGTGCACCTCGGTTCCCTTGCGAACCAGTCCTCCGTCCTGTTGAGGGACGGAGAAGTTCACATAGATGGGATCCAGCTCCTGGAGCGGAACCACCGGGTCGCCCCCGGCCAGGTACTGGCCGAGGTTGATCTGGCGAATCCCCAGAACCCCGGAGAACGGCGCGCGAATCGTCTTGCGGTCGATGGTCGCCTTGATCTCCGCCACGGCAGCGTCGGCGCTGCGGAACTGGGCGTCCATCTGATCGAGATCGGACTGGGCGATGGCGCCCTTTTCGATCAGGTCTTTGGCGCGCTTGAGATTCAACTCCGCCAGGTCACGCTGCGCCTGTGCGGCGGCCAGCTGCGCCTTTTCCTGACTGGTGTCGAGACGCACGAGGACGTCTCCTGCCTTGACCGCGTCGCCGGACTTGAAATCGATCTCCTGGACGATGCCGGGCAGGTCGGCGCTCACCGTCACCCCGTGGACCGCGACTACCGTGCCGATAGCCTGGAGGCTTCCCTGCCACCGGTCTTCCCTGGCGATCACGGTTGATACCGACTCCGGTGGCGGCTGGAAGGCGCCGTTCTGCGCGATTGCAGCCTGGATCTGCCGGTACTTGACCAGCGCGAGCGCCCCGATGACGATCACGAGGACGCTGACGACGACGAGCATTCTCTTTCCCATGGCGAACGGTCCCTCCCTTGGGACACGATTTCCCCGATGCACCGCGGGCGACTGCGCGCGAACGGTCCGGAGAGTCTTTGTCAGAAAATCAAACAGGGCCGCGACGATTCCGGACGGACGCGTCCGGCCGGAACGCCGAACCAACGAAGGCGTTACGAGGCGCGGCTACCCCAAGATAACGCAGAACCGAACGGCTGGCAACGGCTTCCCCTCGGGGCCGGTGCGACCCGCGCGCCGGGGCCCGGGGCCCGGTCAGGCGTCGATTTTCGTGCCCAGCACCTTCAGAAACTGCGCCAGCCACGCCGGATGGGCGGGCCAGGCCGGGGCGCTGACCAGGTTCCCGTCGGTCACGGCGTCCGTCACCGGGATATCGGCGTACTCGCCGCCGGCCGCCGTCACTTCCGGCCCCACGGCCGGGTAGGCGGACACGGTCCGCCCCTTGACGACGCCGGCCGCCGTCAGCACCTGGGCGCCGTGGCAGACTGCCGCCACCGGCTTGCCGGCATCGAAGAAGTGACGAACCATCTCGAGGACGTTCTTATTCAGACGTATGTACTCGGGCGCGCGCCCGCCCGAAATGACGAGGGCGTCGTACTCGGCCGGCTTGATGTTCGCGAACGTGGCGTTGAGCTTGAAGTTGTGGCCGGGCTTTTCGCTGTAGGTCTGGTCGCCTTCGAAATCGTGAATGGCGTTGCGGATCACGTCGCCGGATTTCTTGTCCGGGCACACGGCGTGGACGGTATGCCCGACCATCTGGAGCGCCTGGAACGGAACCATGACTTCGTAGTCTTCGGCGAAATCGCCGACCAATTGCAGGATTTTCCTGGGCATGACGGGTCTTCCTTTCGCGGCATGGACGGACGGGGACGCAGCCTCTG
>CAZCQM010000305.1:0-3007 GCA_964500785.1 uncultured bacterium | reverse complement strand
CCGTGCCCGTCGACGAAGCCGCGGGCGACGCCGGACTCCCGCCGGCGCAGTTGCGCGAGCGCCTGGAATCCATCCGGCGCCGCCTCCTTTCGGCGCGCGACTCGAGAGTGCGCCCGCACCGCGACGATAAGGTTCTCACCGACTGGAACGGCCTCATGATCGGCGCGCTGGCGCACAGCGGACGCGTGCTGGGACGCCCCGACCACGTCCAGCGCGCGGTGCGCGCGGCGGATTTCATCGGCACGGCGCTGGCCGGACCCGACGGCGGCCTGTGGCACCGCTATCGCGACGGCGATGCGGCGGTGCCCGGCATGCTGGATGACTACGCGTTCCTGTCCTGGGGGCTGTGCGAGCTGTACGAAGCGACCTTCGAGGCCCGCTACCTCGAGCGCGCCATCGACCTGACCCGGCGCATGGAGGACGCCTTCGCGGATGCGGCGGACGGCGGGTATTTCCTGACGGCCGCGGACGCGGAGACCCTCCTGGTGCGCCCCCGGGAGGCGTACGACGGCGCCGTCCCGTCGGGGAACTCGGTGGCGATGCTCAATCTGGCGCGCCTGTCGCGCTTCACCGGGGACATGACGTACGACGAGCGGGCGCGCGAAATCGGCCGCGCGTTCTCCCGGCAGGTGGCGTCGATGCCGTCCGCGCATACCTTCATGCTCGTCGCCGCCGATTTCGTGGTGGGACCGACGACCGAGGTCGTGATCGCGGGGACTGCTGGATCTCCCGGCGTCGACGCGATGCGGCGGGCCGTCGAAGCCGCCTATGTTCCCAACCGTGTGCTTGTGTTTCGTGCCGACGGCGACGCGGACCGGATCGGAACGATCGCGCCCTACACGCGCGATCAGGAATCGCTCGACGGGGCCGCCACGGCCTACGTGTGCCGGAACTTCGCGTGCGAACGCCCGATGACGGACCCGGGCCAGGTCTCGCGCGCGCTCGCCGCCGCGGGCCCGTGATCATTTCACATGAGGATGTGCGAAGTTACCCTTGACACGCTCCCGTTGGGCGCGATAAAGTCCGAACGGCGCTTTGTGAATCTCCGCACAAGGTCGTTCCGTTTCTCATAAACAATTGGTAACTCAGACGCTTCCGAGTGGCTGCCTCGTGAGGGTGGCATTGGAACACGCTTCGACAAATCGGATTCTAGGCATTCTGTTGTTTGCGGCCGCCGTGCTCGGTCCCGCCGGACCCGTGTCGGCGTCGGCGCCGACGAGCGCCCCGGCGCCGCTCGTGGGTATCGACGAGCACCTGGGGCAGACGGTCCGCAAGGACCTCAAGTTCGTCTCCGAGACGGGCGACACCGTCGTCATCGGGGACCTGATCGATCGCCCGGTCCTCCTGACCATGGTCTACTACCACTGCCCGTCGATCTGCCGGCCCCTCCTCGATGAGGTGGCGGCGATGCTGGGCAAGCTCCAGCAGGTCGACATGGTGCCGGATCGTGACTACCGCGTCATCACGATCAGCTTCGACCAGTTCGACAGCGCCTCCGGTTCGTCGCGCCTCAAGGATGAATACTACCACCAGCTCCCGGACGGTTTCCCGCGCGACGCGTGGACGTTCCTCACCGCCGATTCGGCAACGATCGCGCAATTCGCGGAGTCGGTGGGCTTCGGGTACAAGCGAAACAGCAAAGACAACAACTTCACCCACCCGACCACGCTGATCGTCCTGTCGCCCGAGGGCAAGATCACGCGCTATCTGCTGGGTTCGGAGTACCTCCCGTTGGACATCAAGCTGGCCCTCGTGGAGGCCCGCCACGGGATCGTGGGTACCACGATCGTCAAGTTCTTCAAGTTCTGTTTCAGTTACGATCCCGCCTCTCACAAGTTTGCACTCAACGCAACGCGCGTCGTGGGACTCAGTACGTTGCTCGGCGTGGCGGGAATCGTGGTTTTCGTCGCGGCTGCGGGGCGGCGTCGCGAAAAGAAGGTGCACTAGATGGCCAATCACGTGGGCGTCGCGGACGCGGCGACGGTCGATTTCTACGAGTTCAAGGGCCGCTGGTCGGGTCTGTTCTCATGGATATTCTCGACCGATCACAAGCGCATCGGACTGATGTACCTGGTGCTCATGCTCACCTTCTTCACGGTGGGGATGTCGCTGGGCTTCCTGATGCGACTCGAGCTGATCGCGCCGGGGAGGACCATCGTCGGGGCGCAGACCTACAACTCGCTCTTCACGCTTCACGGCGTGATCATGATCTTTTTGTTCGTAATCCCGGGGCTGTCGGCGTCGCTGGGTAACTTCTTCCTGCCCATCATGATCGGCGCCAAGGACGTCCAGTTTCCTCGCCTCAACCTGGCGTCCTGGTGGCTGTTCCTGACCGGCGCGCTCCTGGCGGTCACCGCACTCCTGACCGGCGGCGGTCCCCCGGACACGGGATGGACCTTCTACGCGCCCTACAGCATTCGAACGGGGACGAACGTCACCCTGGCCGCGTTCGCCGTCTTCGTGCTGGGGTTCTCGTCGATTCTTACCGGGCTGAATTTCGTGACGACTGTCCACCGCATGCGCGCCCCGGGCATGAAGTTCTTCCGCATGCCGCTGTTCGTCTGGTCCCTGTACGCCACCGGCTGGATCCAGGTTGTGGCCACCCCCATGGTCGGCATCACGCTGGTGCTGATCATGGTCGAGCGGACGTTCGGAATCGGCGTGTTCGACCCGGCCAAGGGCGGTGATCCGATCCTGTATCAGCACCTCTTCTGGATCTATTCGCACCCGGCGGTGTACGTCATGATCCTGCCGCCCATGGGCGTGATATCGGAGATCATCTCCGTGCACGCGCGCCGCGCGCCCTTCGGATACGGATTCATTGCCATGTCGAGCGTTGCGATCGCGGTATTCGGATCGCTGGTGTGGGCGCACCACATGTTCGTCAGCGGTAACAGCATGGTCGCCAACTTCGTGTTCTCGCTGCTGACGATGATCGTCGCCATCCCGAGCGCCATCAAGGTATTCAACTGGGTGGCGACGTTGTACAAGGGGTCGATTCAGCTGG
>CAZCQM010000304.1:0-3032 GCA_964500785.1 uncultured bacterium | reverse complement strand
TTGAGCTCGATGCGACCCGACCGCGCCGGACCCGGGATGGCGTAGGTCTCGAACCGGTCCCCCGTGTTCATGTTGGCCACGAGCACCTTCTCGTAGCGGTGCATGCCGACCTCTTCCATGAGCGCGGCATCGATGATGATGCTACCCTCGTAGTTCATGTCGACGCCGGTCACGGTCGCCTGGTGGATTTTCGACTTGAGCAGGAGCAGATCCATGTGTGCGCCTGGCGGCTCACCTCCGGGGCAATAATAGCGCGCCGCAAGCGCGCGCACAATAGCTAGTTAAGCGGGCGGGCCCGGCGCGCCAGGAGGCCGGCAACGATGAGGAGCGCCACGGATACCCAGGCCAGCGGCAGATCGCCGTGTCGATCGTAGAAGGTCCGCCCGGACAGGAGCGCGATATCGGCGATCAGGATGCCCCCCCGATCCAGTCCCAGCCGCTGGGTGATCCGCCCGGTCGGCGCGACCACCATCGACACCCCGCTGTTGGCGCTGCGCACCAGATAGCGGCGGAACTCGACCGCGCGGACGATGCTCATCTGCGCGTGCTGATAGGGTCCCGGCGTATCACCGAACCACCCGTCGTTGGTGATGTTGACGAAGAACTCGGCGCCCTCGTCGACACCTTCGCGGCAGAGATCGGCGAAGACGGACTCGAAGCAGATGAGCGGCGTGAACCGGGTGCCGGCGGCTTCCAGCGGCGCCCGCCTCGGGCCGGGCTCGAAGTTGGCCTGGCCGAAATCGATCTTCCGCAGGGCACGGTAACGCCTCGCCAGCGGCAGCGCTTCCCCGAACGGCAGCAGATGGCGCTTGTCGTACTTCTCGATCGAACCATCGGGACGAAACACGCCCGACGAGTTGTAGATGTTCAGCGTCTGGTGGGGCCCGTCGTAGCGGTAGTCCAGGAATCCCAGGTAGATCGCCATGTCGAGGCGCTCCGCGATTCCCTGCAGGCGCTTCTTGTACGCGGGCGCGCTCTCGAGGTAGACCGGTGCGCACGTCTCGGGGAAGATCACGAGCCGCGCTCCACGTTCGGCGGATTCCACCGACTGGCGCTCGATCTGGTTGAATGCGGAATCCCGGAACTCCGGCTTCCACTTGATGGCCAGGTCGATGTTGGGCTGCGCGATCGCGACGCGCAGCGACGGTCCGGTCAGCGCGTCCGCGTGCTCCAGAGACCGGTTTCCGTAGAGGAAGATGCCGGCGGCGATGACGCACGCGAGCAACCCGCACGCCGCCTTCCCGCGTGGTCCCGGTGCCACCACCAGCCCCGCGATCAGCGCGTTGACCAGCACGATCAAAAACGACAGTCCGTAGACGCCCCACAGCTGGGCCGTCTGCAGGAACGGCGGGTGGTAGGAGAGCGAGTAGCCCAGCACGCCCCAGGGAAAGGCCAGCTCCCCGTGCGATCTCATCAGCTCCAGCAGCATCCACAGCGCCGGCGCCGCAACGACGAAGGCGGCGATTCTCCATCGCGTGAGCAGGGCCACGAGACTGAAATGCGCCGCGACGTAGAGGGCAAGGTAGGCGGCGAGCAGGATCAGCCCGGGCGTCAACAAGAGCGGCATGACGAGGCCGTGGGGGAGGATCCGGGAGATCACCGGAATCGTCGCATCGGCCGCCGGACTCAGCCGGACGATCCACCACATCATCAACAGGAAACTCGTCGCTCCCGTGAGGAACCCGGCGCGAAACGCGTCGCGCCAGCCCGGCCGGACACGCAGCATCGCGACGAAAACGGGCGCCAGGGCGAAGAAGGATACGGGACCCAGCGACGTGACCGGGAAGCACAGCGTGATCAGCAACCCGGAGAGGATGGCGGGGACGATGAGGGGGAGCGGGGGCAACACCCTGCCCGGCGACCATTTCATCCGGAGAGCTCGACCTCTTTACCGGACGCCGCCGATTCGTACATCGCGTCGGCGATCTTCATGATGGCCAGCGCGTCCTTGCCCGACGCGAGCGGCGTCTTCTGCTTGCGCACGCACTGGATGAAGTGATCGATCTCGGCCTGATAGCTGTCCTTATAGTAGTTCTTCTGCTTGCCGAGCGCGGGCGTCACGTTGACGAGCACGCCCTGCAGCGACTTGTGGATCTGGAGCGGGGTCAGGATGCCCGCGCCCTTGCTCCCGTAGATCTGCAGATAGACGACATCGCGCGGGTCGCGGAGGTTCCAGTTCACCTCGAGCATGAGGCACGCGCCGCCGGCGAAGCGCACCATCGCACACGCGGAGTCTTCCACGCCGTCGCGACCCTTCTTTCCGAATACGCTGCAGGAGACACCCGTGGGCTTCTTCAGGCCCGAGATCCAGATGGCGAGGTCGATGAGCGGAGTCCCCAGGTCGAGGAGCGCGCCGCCGCCCGCCTTGCCACGCTCGGTAAACCACGCGCGGTCCTTCCAGTCGGTGGCGCGGCGCAGCCACCCCGCCTTGATGATGTGGACGTCGCCCAGCTCCTTCCCGCCCACGAACTTCTGGAGCATCTGCGCGTCCTCGCGGAACCGGTTGTTCATCGCGACCATCAGCATGCGGTCGTGCTGGTCCGCCGTTTCGACCATCTTCTGCGCTTCCTGCGCGGTGCGCGCGAGGGGCTTCTCGCACAGCACGTCGCGTCCCGAGCGAAGCGCGGCGATGACCATGGGAGCGTGGAGGTAGTTGGGTGTGCAGATGTCGACCGCGTCGACCTCGGACTTCTTGAGCATCTCCGAGATATCCTCGTACCACTCGTGAAATCCGAACTGGTCCTTGATGCGGCGGGCCTTGACGGGGTCGTAATCGACGACGGCCACGAGCTCCGCGTCCGGGTTGGCGCGATAGGCGGGAATGTGGGCCACCTGGGCGACGTGGCCCGCGCCCACCACGGCGATACGGGTCTTCTCAGCCATCGGACCGAATCCTATCCCAGGGTCCCCGGCGTTGTCACGCATCTTCGCGGGCCGCGGCGGTGTGAATTGGCAGGTTCACGTCCCGCGTCGCCGGTGGTATACTACCGGCACCCGCACAATCCGAAGGAGGCTCGATATGACCCACCGTC
>CAZCQM010000303.1:0-3039 GCA_964500785.1 uncultured bacterium | reverse complement strand
CGCGGCGATGGCGACCTATATGGCGATCCGCATGCGCAATCGCGGCCGGGTCACGGAACGGCACCATCGCGCCCCTGCCGTCGGCCAGCATCTCTTCTGCGTACCAGTAGGGGGTCGAAACAACCGCCTTGCCCGCCCCCACGGTGTAGGCCAGCGTCCCCGACGCGATCTGGGCCTCGCCTAGATAAGGCGTGATATAGAGATCCGCCGCGCTGATGAACTCGAGCAGCTCCTCCAGACTGACAAAGCGATTGAGGAAGATGACCTGGCCCTCCACGCCCTTGTCGCGCGCCAGCCGCTGCAGCGATAACCGGTACGTCTCTCCATCGGTTCGAATGACGTGCGGATGCGTGGCACCGAGGACCATGTACACCACGTTCGGGTGCCTGGCCAGGATGTCCGGCAGTGCGGCGATGACGTTCTCGATGCCCTTGCTGGGAGAAAGCAGGCCGAAGCTGAGCAGGACGGTCTTGCCTTCGACGCCGAACAGGTCCTTGTGAAAACTCGGGTCGACGAAGGGCACATCCGGGATGCCGTGCGGGATCTCATCGATCTTATCGGGCGCCACCTGGTAAATATCCTGAAGAAATTCAGCGGCGCGGTGGCTCATCACGACGACGCGATCAGACAGGGCGGCCACTGCCTCCAGCACCCGGCGCTGGTCGGGGTCCGGGTCGCGCAGGATGGTGTGGAAGGTGGTGACGACGGGCATCTGCAATTCGCGCAGGAGGGCGAGGATGTGACTTCCCGCTCGCCCGCCGAAAATGCCGTACTCGTGCTGCAGACACACGATGTCGACGTTGTTGATATTGAGGAAGTCGGCCGCGCGAAGATAGGAGTCGATATCTTTTTCCGTGAGCTCGAACCGAACGCGGCGCGGGTAGGCATAGCCGTCGTCGACATCGTTCACGGGAACGGCGATGCAGGTGGTCTTGCTGTACTGTGCAGCGACGGCTTCGCACAGGTCGGTGGTAAATGTCGCGATGCCGCACTGACGCGGCAAATAGTTACCGATGAAACAAATCCGCTTAATGGTCGGATTGCTGGAATCACGTGTCATGAGGAAACATCTCTTTTCTGGCAGCCGCGCTTCGTCTGGCCAACGAACGCGAAAGGCAAATGTCTGCTGACCGCCTCTGCCAAACCCGGGGAGATTGGGTCGAGTGCTCTCTGTTTGGAAGGTGAGTCAACAACGATTACTTCATTACTATACCAGAGTGGCACCGTTTGTCCTAGCACGCTCTCGGGGCGCGGTCTCGCGGGGCATGGCGACCCGCATGCGCCATGACACGCCGCACGGGGAACGTAAGCGATTACTTGACGGACGGGTGGCGCGGTCGCCGCCCATGTGACGATCACGCGTCAAGGGTGGCCTCAACCCGCGGCGACGAGGTAAGGCAAAACGTCATGGCCGGTGCAACCCTTGACACCCCGGGGCCCGTATGGCGTATGAGGTATAATGGACGGCCGTGAACGGAAAGCGATACTCCGGCCCCCGACTTTTTGCCTCCAATCGCCGCATACAGAGTGATGGACTGGCCGCGCGTTTTCGCGCCCTGGATGAAGAAAGGAATCCTTGTCATGCATACTCCGTCCAAGAAACTGATTCGATTCGCCGCGCTCGCCGCCGTGCTCTGCGTGGCGGGTCTCTTCCTTCCGCAGGCTGAGATGGCCACCGGAGCCTCGCCGGGGCACTCGCCGGAGCTCGGAACCTGGGGCGTCGACCTCAGCGCTCGGAACCCGGCCGTGAAACCGGGAGACGATTTCTTCCGCTACGCCAACGGCCACTGGCTCGACACGTTCGAGATTCCCGAGGACCTGCCCGGATACGGGGCCTTCACCGTTCTCTTCCTCCGCTCCGAGGAGCAGATCAAGGGGATCATCGAGGAGCAGGCCAAAGCCGGCGGCGCCCCGGGCTCCGAGGCGCAGAAGATCGCGGACCTCTACAACGAGTACCTGGATGTGGACGGCCTCGAGGCGAAGGGCCTGACCCCGCTCAAGCCCTACTTCCAGGAGATCCAGGCGGCCACGACCCACGAGGCTGTCGCCGTTCTCATGGGCAAGCTGGGACGCGTGAATGGCGGCGGCGTATATCGGGGTGCCGGAAACACACTCTTCGAGTTCTTCATCGACCAGGACGAAAAGATCCCGTCGCAGTACATCCCCCACTTCAAGCAGAGCGGACTCGGCCTGCCCGACCGCGACTACTACCTCGACAATGACAACCCGCGGTTCGTCGAAGCCCGGAAGGCCTACCGCGACTACCTCGAGAAGCTCTTCGCCCTGGCCGGAAAAAGCGACCCCGGCATGCGGGCGGATCGCATCATGACCATGGAAACGAAGGTGGCCGAAGCCCACTGGCCCGCCGAACAGACCCGCGACCTGGACAAGACCTACAACAAGATGAATCAGGCCGACATCCAGAAGCTCGCGCCCGATTTCCCGTGGCGGCCGTATTTCGAGGCCCTCGGGATGGCTTCGCAGAAGGACTTCATCGTCATGTCGCCCACCGCCTACACCGGCATGGCGAAGGTCTTCGAGGAGACGCCGGTCGAGGTCTGGCAGGACTATCTGACCTACCGGCTCTTGCGCAACAACTCGGCCTACCTGACGAGGGAGCTCGACGACCTGACGTTCCAGTTCACCTCCAAAGCTCTCTCGGGAGCGAAGGAGCAACGGGAGCGCTGGAAACGCGGCGTCCAGTTCGTGAACGGGACGATGGGCGACGCCGTGGGCAAGATCTACGTCGAGAAGTACTTCTCGCCCACCGCCAAGGCGCGGATCGACGACCTGGTGCACAACCTGCTCATCTCGATGGGCCAGCGCATCGACGGCCTGGACTGGATGAGCGACGCCACCAGGAAGGCCGCACGCGAGAAGCTGGCCAAGTTCACGGTGAAGATCGGCTACCCGGAGAAGTGGCGGGACTACTCCGGCCTCGAGATCAAAAAGGACGATCTTCTGGGCAACGTGTTCCGCGCCCGGGCCTTCGAGTTCGACTACCAGGTCGGCAAGCTCGGGAAACCCGTGGACCGCACC
>CAZCQM010000302.1:0-3047 GCA_964500785.1 uncultured bacterium | reverse complement strand
GGTGGTCTGCCACGAGCTCTCGCACTCGTGGTCGGGCAACCTGGTGACCAACGAGACGTGGAATGATTCCTGGCTCAACGAGGGGTTCACGACGTACTTCGAGCGCCGTCTCGACGAGGTGCTCTACGGCCGCGAGTACATGGAGATGCAGGTGCTGCTCGGCATCCGCGACCTCCAGCTGGATTACGACGAGAAGGGAGCGGACAACAAGGACATGGCCCTGTATATCGACCTGGCCGGGCGCGACCCCGACGAGACGTTGACGGACGCGATCTACGACAAGGGCTATCTGTTCCTGCGCATGCTCGAGGAGTCGTTCGGTCGGGAGACCTTCGACGCCTTCCTGCGCAAGTATTTCGACGACCACGCCTTCCAGACCATGACCACGGCGCGCTTCATCGACTACATGAAGAAGGAGCTCTTCCACGGCGACGAGAAGAAGTACGCCGAGCTCAAGGTGAACGAGTGGATCTACGGAGCGCCGCTCCCATCCAACGCGCCGCATCCCATGTCGAAGCGCTTCGACCAGGTCGACACGCAGGTGACCGCGTTCGTGAAGGGAACGCCGGCGGCGCAGCTCAAGACGAAGGGGTGGACCACCAACGAGTGGCAGCGCTTCCTCGACAACCTGCCGCAGCCGCTGCCGGCCGCCCGGCTCGCGGACCTGCAGGACACGTATCACCTGAACACGGCCAACGCCGTGGTGCAGCGCTCGTGGTTCCCCAACGCCATCGCGGCCAACTGGCAGCCCGCGTACCCGGCCATCGAGCACTTCCTCATGACAATCGGACGCCGGTACCTGGTGCGTCCCATCTACATGAAGCTCGCCGAGACGCCGGAGGGGATGGAGTTCGCGCGCCGTGTGTACGCCAGGGCCCGCCCCGGATACCACTCGATCACGCAGTCCGGCATCGACATCGTCCTGAAGTGGGACGAGACACAGAGCGCGAGCACCGCACCATGAGCGCGAAGCGCGCCACCGTCGGCGTCATCTCCGACACCCACGGACTCCTGCGTCCCGAGGCGCTCTCCGCCCTCGCGGGCAGCGACTTTATCGTGCACGCCGGCGACGTGGGTCGCGAGGAGATCCTGCATTCGCTCTCGCGCATCGCGCCGGTGACGGCCGTGCGCGGCAACGTCGACACGGAGCCCTGGACCGCAAAGCTCCCGTTCACGAGCACGCTGGAGGCGGGCGGCGCGTTGCTCTACGTGGTACACGACGTCGCGACGCTGGACATCGACCCGGCCGCGGCGGGCATGTCGGCGGTGATCTACGGGCATTCGCACCGCCCGGGCGCCGAGCGGCGCAACGGCGTGTTGTTCCTGAATCCCGGAGCGGCGGGAGCGCGCCGCTTTACTCTTCCGGTGACGGTGGCGCGGCTGTCGATCGAGGACGGGCGGGCCGAGGCGGAGATCGTGGAGATCGTCCGGCCGGATGTTGTGTGAAGGAGAACTGAGATGCTGGAAGCACTGAAACGACTGATACGGCACATGCAATGGGCGGACGGCGAGGTGCTCGCGCGCATGCGCGAGGCGGGGACGGGCGGCGGGGCCGTCACGTTGTTCGCGCACGTCCTCGCCGCCGAGCGCCTGTGGCACATGCGCCTCGTCGGGGAGGACTGGACGTCGCAGGCGGTATGGCCGGAGCTGATGCTCAAGGAGTGCGCCGCGCTGGTCGCGGAGAACGCGGCCACCTACGAAGGCTACATGGCCACGCTGGACGAAGCAGCACTCGCGCGCCCGGTGACGTACACCAACAGTAAGGGAGTCACGTACACCAACACGGTGGGCGACATCCTGCTCCACGTCGCGATGCACGGCTCCCACCACCGCGGCCAGATCGCCACCATGCTCCGCCGCGCGGAGACGGACCCGCCCTACGTGGACTACATCGCCTTCGTGCGCTAGGGCGGGGACGGGTCGCGCCCGACCCCGACCCCGCCGCGGACGCCCCGCCGGAGATGTGCTACACTGCCCCCCATGGGAGGAGGCCATCTCACCGCTAAACCGTGGCGCTGCAGTGACTTCCTGCGCATGGCGGGGAACGTCATGGCGCGGCGTCCGGTCGCGATCCTGGCGCTCGCGTCGCTCGTACTCGCCGCCCCCGCGCCGCGCGCGTGCACGACGTTCTGCTTCGACGTCGGCGGGTCGCTCGTCTTCGGCCGCAACTACGACTGGGGCATCGGCGACGGGCTCATCGTCGTCAACAAACGCGGTGTGACCAAGCACGCCTTCAACGGCGACCCGCCCGCCGCGTGGACGTCGCGCTACGGGAGCGTCACCTTCAATCAGTACGGCCGCGAGTTTCCGACCGGGGGCATCAACGAGAAGGGGCTCGTCGTCGAGCTGATGTGGCTCGACAGCGCCCGGTACCCGGCGCCCGACAAACGTGGCGCGCTCCCGACGCTGGAATGGATCCAGTATCAGCTCGACATGAGTGCGACCGTCGACGACGTGGTGGCATCGGACGCGACCGTGCGCATCGCGCCCGCGTCCGCGAAGATTCACTTTCTCGTCGCCGACGCGGCGGGGAACACGGCTGCCATCGATCCGCTGGACGGGAAAATGGTGGTGCACCGCGGCGAGGACATGCCCTACCGCGCGCTCACCAACGACACCTACGAGGCATCGGCCGCCTACGCGAAGACGTTCCAGGCCACGGCGCGCGAGCCGCGCTCATCGCTGGATCGCTTCGCCGTCGCGGCGATGACGGCCGAGGCCGGCCCGCCGGAAGGCACCGACCCCATCGACGCCGCATTCAGCCTGCTGGCGCGCGTCGCCCAGGGTGACTTCACGCAGTGGAGCATCGTCTACGACATCGCGCACCGCCGCGTGTACATCCGCACCCGCGCCGTGCGCGACATCCGCTGGATCGACCTCGCCGCCCTGGACTATTCCTGCGCCACACCGGCCCGCGTGCTCGACATCAACGCGCCGCTCGAAGGGGACGCCACGCCGCGCTTCGTCGACTACACCTTCGACGCGAACCGCGCCCTGGTCGGGGCCGCCTACGCGGGGACGGACTTCCTGCGCGACGGAGACGGCCG
>CAZCQM010000301.1:0-3076 GCA_964500785.1 uncultured bacterium | reverse complement strand
CCCGCAGACGGCTCCCGGCCTGTATCCCGAGCACGACCTGTTCATCCAGCTCATGAAGCTGAAGAACAACCTGCGTCACATGATGGGTGAAGAGCTCATCACGCACCTCGGTCAGGAGGATTACGCCTAGCGTACGTTGTGCCGGTACATGTCGTCGAACCCTGGTCGGACACGCGATGGGACGCCTACGTGGCGTCCCATCCGCGTTCGACGGTCTACCACACCTCGGCCTGGATCCGCATCGTCTGCGATATCGGGCGCTACCCGTCGCTGTGCCTGATCCATGAGCACGCGGGGCGCGTGACGGGCGTTCTCCCGCTCGTGGCGGTGGAGAGCCGCCTGACGGGGCGTCGCATCTCGAGCCTCCCCTTCTCCGACGTCGGCTTCGCGCTGGCGGACGACGCGCCCTCGGCCCGCGCGCTCCTCGACGAGGCCCGGGAGATTCGGCGCCGCCGGGGCGCCGCGTTCTACGAGATGCGGGGTGCGCCCGCCCTGCGCGGCGACGGGGACGACGGGAGCGACGATTCCGTCGACGGCTTCGTGCACCGCTCCCACTTCTTCAACTACATCATCCCGCTCGCGGGCGACGCCGATGCGGTCCGCAGGACGTTCAGCCGCACCGCCGTGCGCCAGACCATCACCAAAGCCGCGCGCCTCGGGGTCACGGTCCGACTGGGAGATGCCCGCGACCTCGGCGCGTTCTACCGGCTGTATGTGCGCAATCGGCGCCGGCACGGCATTCCGCCGCAGCCACGCCGCCTGTTCGCGCTGGTCCTGGAGCACCTGACCGGTTCGCCCGGCTCGGCGCTGTACATCGCCGAGCACGAGGGAACGCCGGTCGCGGCGCTGATCACAGTCCGCTGCAACGGCGTCACCTATGCCAAGTACGAAGGCGTCGACGAGACGCGGCGCGAGCTGGTGGCGCTGTATCCGCTCTTCTGGAAGACGATCGAAGATGCTGTCGCCGCGGGCGACCGCGCCTACGACTTCGGCCGCACCGCGGCCGACAATCGGGGGTTGAACGAGTTCAAGAAACGATGGGGGACGGCCCAGGTCGACATGCCCTATTACTTCGATCCGCCGGCGGAGGGTGTGAGCGTGGTGAAGAGTGACTCGCTCAAGTACCGCCTCTTCACGGCGACGTTCCGCCGTCTCCCGGAGGCGTGGACCGTGCGCCTCGGCGAGCGCATCTTCCGTCACTTCGGCTGATCCACGAAAGATGAACGGGGATCCTCGCTCCCAGTGGGCAAGGATCCCCGCTCACTACTACTTCTGGCGGTGATGGATGGACCGATCGATCGGCCCGACGTTCACCGTTATTCCCGGTACAGCGACTTCACCGCACCCCAGGTCGACTCCTGGACGGGCACCTGGCATCCGGTGCCGCCGGTCGAGATCGTCAGATCCCGAATGTCGCCCCAGTGACCGTCCGTCGGACCCGCGTTGCAGCTGGCATCACTGAAGTCCGGATAGCCGGCCGGTTTGACGCCGGGCGACTCGCCCAGCCACACGCCGTTGCCGACGCCCCAGGACATACACGTGGTGTATCCCTGAAGGACCGCCGTGACCGAGTGGTTGCTCACCGAGCCGACCTTGACCCCGCCCACGTACTGGACGGTGCGGGTCTCGACGTACGACTGGATGATCCCGACGTAGCTGGCGTCGCCGCCCGCCCACGGTCCGGCACCGTCGAGCACGATCGTGCCGCCGGTGTACTCGATCAGATAGCCGCGCTGCCCGTTGCCGCCAAAAACGGCGTCGAACAGGAGCGTCACGCTGCTGACCTCCGGGCAGAGGATCTTCCAGTCCCCACCCAGCGCGCTTCCACTCCACGATTCGGCGTGCAGGACATTCCCCGTGCCGAGGAAGTCCCCGGCGGCCCACGACGATGCCTCGCGGCCCTCGTCGAAATCACCGTTGGTGGACTTCCACGTCCCGGTTGCCGGCGGTCCCGCGAAGGCCGACAGCGCACCGACCGTCATGGTCGCTGCCAGAACCGAAACCAAGATCACATTCCTCATGCTTGCTTCCTCCTTGAGTCGCCGATGCGATTCGAACCCAAGAGCGTTATGACTCAACCGCCTTCGGCACAACCGAAGGCCGATCAGAATGGCTAGTCGCGGTAGAGCGACTTGACCGCACCCCAGGTCTTCTCCTGAACGCTGACTGACTGGCAATCCGTGATCGAAAACGTGATGCTGTCGACGTCGCCCCATTCACCGGGTCCCGCCGTGCCCACGTCCGAGCATGTGTGCCAGTCCCAGAAGTTCGGGTAGTTCGCCGCCAGCGGACCGCCGGTGGTGTCCCCGATCTTCTCCGCGTTCGAGATCTGCAACGCCATGCACTCGGCGTTGTAGTTCGTGAATGTGGCCGTCGCATTTTGACTGCGGACGGATCCGACCTCCACGAAGCCGGCGTACGTCTCGGTGATGATCGTGGTCCACATGGTGATGTCCGCCATGTAGAACGCGTCACCGCCGGCCCACGGCCCCGCACCGTCCAGCCAGCAATAGCCGCCGACGTACGTGGCCCTCCATATCTTGATGCCGTCGCCCGACGCATTCACGTTGTCATAGAGCAAAACGGGCGCGGCGGAAATCCAGGGACAGTACCAGTGCCACTGCGCACCGAGCGTTGCACCGTCCCACGACTGCTCGTTCAGCGTATTGTCAACCGACAGCTTCCCCCCGAACCACAACTCGCTGTACCGGCCCGGCAGCATGGTCCCACCGATGTCGGTCGACGTGTAGGTTCCGTTCGCCGGGGGACCCGCCAGGGCCGGGACGGTTACCATCACGGCGAGAAGAAACGCGATAACAGCCTTCATACTCCTCCTCCTTAAGTCGTCGAAAAAGGTGTCTGGCCGCTACCGTTCTGTTAATGACACGGCTCGGCGCCTTTTCGTCTCTCTGGCGAAAAGTGCCCGGACTCAGCCTGATACTACGGCGTGGGAACCTTGCGAACCAGGAGACGATGGTTCGTTATCTGGGTACGCCCTCTGATTGCGGCTCGCCAATTGCCGCTCCCTCGAAGCGGCACGATGCAATGGTGCACCCTGACCCGGGCGACGCGTGCG
>CAZCQM010000300.1:0-3085 GCA_964500785.1 uncultured bacterium | reverse complement strand
GAGAGCCACGAGCGGGTGTTCGTGGTCGAGGTGATGGGTCGAGAGGCCGGGTGGATCGCGCTGAATTCCGGCCTCGCCGGGACGGCGGATGTCATTCTCATCCCCGAGATCCCATTCGACATCGGCAAAGTGTGCGACAAGGTCGTGGAGCGGGACCTGATGGGACGGCACTTCAGCATCGTCGTGACTGCCGAAGGAGCTCGGCCGGCGGGCGGTGAGGAGATGTATCAGAGCGGTGCGGCTCCTGGCGGCGTGGCCCGGCTTGGTGGCATCGCGGAAGCCGTGGCTCGACAGATTGCCGAGCGCACCGGGAAGGAGACGCGATCGGTCGTGCTGGGACACCTGCAACGCGGTGGCAGTCCGACGACGTTCGACCGCCTTCTCGCCCTGCGGTTTGGTGCTGCGGCCGTCCGGGCTGTCGAGCAGAAGCAGTTCGGACACATGGTGGCGTTGGATCCCCCGGCGATCGTGACCGTGCCCCTTGCCGAGGCACTCAAGGGCGGAACGGGCGTGCCGCTGGATCACGATTCCATTCAGACGGCGCGGGATCTGGGGATCTGCTTAGGGGACTGAAGACGGAAGAAGCGCGTATTATTCTCCCGTGACCCATCCCCACCAACACATCCGCGATCATTACCTGCCCCCGGACCACGACGCGTTCCGGGCGGCCGAGTTGCCCAGCGGGCGCGTCATCGTCATCGCGCCGACGCGCGCGGCGTGCGAGACGATCGAGCTGGCGCTGGGCCTCCACATCACTACCGTGCTCGAGCGAGAGCACGGTGACGAGGTGCGCGCACTGGCCCGGCATGGGTCGGGATTCGGGATCATGGCCGGGACGGGAACGGGCAAGACGCTCGCCATCCGGCCGATCGCCGAGGAAATCGTGCGCCAACCGTTGCGTACGGGAGTGGTGAATCGCGAACGCGAGGCAACGCCCGAGACGCCGACGTGGAACGTCGTCATCGTCACCACCGGCATCGCCCGGCGCTGGTTCCAGAGTGAGCTGATCAGCAAGCACGACACGCTCGTCGTGGACGAGATTCACCAGACCTCCGCCGAGCTGGAGCTGTGCCTTGCCCTCGGCAAGCGCGTCGGGTGCCGGTTCATCTGGCTTTCCGCGACGGTCGATCCGTCGTTCTACGCGGAGTACCTGGATTCGGTGAACGTGCTGGAGACGTCGGCGTTCGATCCGCGGCTCGCGGCGCGCGTGGAGGTACGGGTGCAGGAGCCGCTCGAGTTCCTGGACGAGCGCTTCCTGCGGCGGGTGTTCCGGGAGCGACGGGGTGTCGCGGTGTTCCTCCCCACCCGTGCCGAGGTCGAGGCGGTCGCGGCGGAACTGGGCGACGCGTTCCCCCGCTTGCAGACGGCTTTCTACCACGGAGGCGAGCCAATCCGCGTGATCCGTCCCTTCCTCGAGGGGACGGTGGAGAAGCCCTACCTGCTCGCCATGACCGCCGCTGGGCAATCCGCGCTGAACGTCGCCGGGCTGGATACGGTTGTGATCTACGATGCCCGCTACGCGAACGTCGTGGAGCGCGGTCGCAACGTGCTCACGCGACAGTACTTGGGTGCCAATGAGATTCTTCAGATGGCGGGGCGGGTGCACGGGCGCGTGGCGGGCGGGGCCGTGTACATCCTGAGCGATCGGGACGTCGAGTTCTCCAGCTTGCGACCGACGCCTCCCGAGTTCCAGTTGGCGGGCGACTCGGAGCGATTGGCGCTCACCGCCGCCGCCCTCGGCATCGACCTGGGTGAGCTCGACCTGCCGGTCCCGATCGATCGACGCGCGTATCGGACTGCGGTAAATCAACTGGTGGAACGTGGCATCGTTTCGGAGGGGCGGCTGACCAGCTACGGGAGCGACGTCGAAGCGATGCCGGTGGAACGTCCGTGGGGCGAACTCCTCGTGCACGCCGACGATGAGATCCTCCCGCTGGTCGCGGTGACGTCGAACATCGAATCGTTACACCGGATGACCCGCGACGAGCGCGATCTGCGAGGCCTGATCGTTCGAGGCAGCGACCATCTGACCGCCTACAACGTCTTCGCCGAGGCAGTGAACCTGCACGGGCGCATCGGGCGAGTGTACGGGTTGCCACGTCACCTGTTCGACGAAGGTGTGGTCGAGTGGGCGGAGCAGCGCGGCGTGCTGGTGAAGGCACTCGAGGACGTGGCGTTGGGACTCGCGTCCGTGTATCGAACGCTGGAGTCCCCGCTTCCCACCGAGCTGGCCCCGGCCCGGGGAGGTGCGGTCAAGGGCTTCCGCGATCTCGTCGCACGCGTGATGCCGTTCGATCTGGTGATCGAGCACGAGACGAGCAAAGGAGAGTCCGTGCGCGTTTCCCGCGGCTCCGTGTGTGCACCTCGGGGAGCGATTGCCGGACAGATCCGGTACTTCGCAGACCGATTCGGCAGGCCCCGAGCCGCCATCGAGGGAACGGAGATTCCGTTCGACTTGATTCGGCGATACGCGGCACAGGGCCAGCCGACCGTCGAATACCGCGACGGGCCGCGACACAGCGGACTCGTGGTGGAGCGTGCGACGAGCTATTTCGGGTTCGAACTAGACCGGACACGAGAGGGGCTACGCGGTGGGTTTCCCCCTGAGCTCGCGGATCAGGCGCGCCTGGCGCTCGGCAAGGCGCTCATTGCCGGACGGACGACCCATCCCGAGCAGCGGCAGGTGGCGCGCGCCGTCGCCCGAGTCGATGAATACTGGCGGCGGTCAGGGGGGCGACGCACCGCCGCGAGTCCGGACGCGGTCGCCGGTCGAATTGCGTCGCTCCTGGAAGGCGTGTCGAGCGAAGCGGCGTTCCTGCAAACGCGGATGTCGATCGACATCGGGGACTTCGTTACCGAGGAGGAGCGACGATCGCTGGATGCGCTGCCGTCATCGGTACCCCTGCTGGGGGACCGCATCCCGCTCCTTTACGAGGTGGAGCACGGGACCGAGGTCGTTCGGCTGCGGTTGCGTGAGGGAAAGGCACGGCGGCTGCGCCAAGACCTGCTGCCCAAGCTGGATCGCCCGCT
Source organism: uncultured bacterium (assembly GCA_964500785.1). Taxonomy (GTDB): domain Bacteria; phylum Krumholzibacteriota; class Krumholzibacteriia; order WVZY01; family JAKEHA01; genus JAKEHA01. The sequence continues at coordinate 55 of CAZCQM010000300.1, read as the reverse complement.
GCGCTTCACGGTCATCCGGGGTCGTCGGGAAGTGCTGCGTGCCGCCACCCTCGAA
>CAZCQM010000299.1:0-3118 GCA_964500785.1 uncultured bacterium | reverse complement strand
GGCGTTCGATCCGCGGCGCGCGCGCATCCTGCTCGTCGAAGGCGGAGACCGCCTGTTGGCCGCGTTTCCGGAGCGGCTCTCGCGCAAGGCGGTCGGCTCGCTCGAGGCGAAGGGCGTGGAGGTCCGCACCGGGGCCATGGTCACGCAGATCGGAGACGGGGCGGTCTCGATCAAGGCCGGCGACGGTACCGATACCATCCACGCCGCGACGGTCCTGTGGGCCGCCGGCGTGAAGCCCGAAGACTTCGGGGGCAGGCTGGCGGAACGCTTCGGCGTCGAGCGGGAGCGCGACGGGCGCATTCGCGTCGCTCCCGACCTCTCGCTCCCCGGGCACCCGGAGGTGTTCATCATCGGCGACCTCGCCCGGGCGGACGACGAGCACGGGAAACCCCTGCCCGGGCTGGCGCCGGTGGCGATGCAGCAGGGGCGTTTCGCGGCGCGGGTGATCCTGGGACGGGTCGAGCGCGGGCGGCGCTTCCGCTACCGCGACAAGGGACAGCTCGCGGTGATCGGGCGCAACGCGGCGGTGGCGGATTTCGGTCGCGTGAGGGTCTCCGGCTTCCCCGCCTGGATCGTGTGGCTCTTCGTGCACATCGCGTACCTGATCGAATACGACAACAAGCTGCTCGTGCTGGTGCAGTGGGCGTTCAACTACGCGACGCGCAAGCGCGGCGCGCGTCTCATCACGCGCGGATCGGACGGGTAGACATGGAACGGCACCAGCTCGACGCCATCAAGGGGCTCCTCACCGACATGGACGGCGTATGGTTCGTCGGAGACGCGCCCGTGCCGGGTGCCGCGGATGCGCTGGCGCGCCTGCGCGCGCGCGGCATTCCGGTCCGCTTCGTCACCAACACGACCACACGAACCGGCGACGAGCTCGCCGCGAAGATGCGCAGGATGGGACTGGACGTGCACGCCGACGAATTCGTCACCACCCCCGTGGCCACGGTACGCTATCTGGCTGAGCGCGGCGTGGAGTCGATCCGCCTGGTGGTGGCCGATTCGGTCCGACCCGTGTTCGCCCGCTTTCGCGAATCACCGCGGCCCGACGCCGTCGTCATCGGCGACGTCGGCAGGCAGTGGAACTACGACCTGTTGAACGAGCTGTTCCGCCTCGTGATGGACGGCGCCGAGATCGTGGCGCTGCACAAGGGGCGCTACTGGCAGGTGGAGGACGGCCTCAACATGGACATCGGCGCGTTCGTCGCGGGCCTCGAGTTCACGACGGGCAAGACGGCAACGGTGATCGGCAAGCCGTCGACGGCGATGTTCGAGGCGGCTCTTCAGGGGCTGGGGCTCGCGCGCGACGACGTGGTCATGGTCGGCGACGACATCCGCCAGGACGTCGGCGGCGCCCAGGCCGCGGGAATCCGCGGCGTGCTGGTGAAGACGGGAAAGTACCGTGACGAACGCGACGCGCGCTCGGGTGTGCGGCCGGACCTGATTTTGGACTCGATCGCCGATCTTCCCTAGCCGGCTACTCGTCGGTCGGAGCCGGACTGTCGAGATCGAGCACGATGCGCCACGTCCCGTCGGCGTCCCGCCTCCAGATGCGAAGAAAGTAGCTCTCGCCCGATCCGACCATCCCGATGGTATAGCCGAGGTCCCCGGAGTCCGCCACCACCGCGCCCGACGTCTCCACGGGCGCATCCAGCCCCGCTTCGCCGACCACCCCGCGCGCCGCCGCCGTGCCCTGCACGGGCGGCGATCCGTCGCGATAGAGCCGAACGTCTTCGCCGGAGAAGTCGGCATACGCCGCACCCCGGTTCTCTCGCGCCGCGTCGTCGAACGCTCGCTCCGCCCCGAGCAGCGAGCGCCGGGAGCGCGCCGGATCCGGGAACCCGTTGCCGGTCCCCTCGCGAACGGTGAGCGCCGGCGGGTTCTTCTGAAGGTCGTGATTGTTGCCCGCGTCGAGGATCACCTTCCACGAGCCATCCGCCTGCTTCTTCCATACCGACACGAAGTGACCGAACGCGATGGGATCGGAGTCCTTGTCCCGGCTGTAGGACCATGGTCCGGTGGTCCAGCCGAGGTCGCCCGAGGCGGACACCTCCGCATAGGTCGGTTCCCAGGAGAGCACATCCGGCCCCGCGGGCCGCTTCTCGTAGGCCTCGCGACCCGGCGTCGGCCCGGGCCGGAAGACGAGCGCGCTGTCGGCGAGGTTGGCGAGGAAGGCGTCCCGCATGCCCTTCGACACCGACATCGCGGCGAAGGCTTTCTCGGCCGCAACGAGAGAGTTGACGTTCCCGTTCGCATCCGCCGCGTGAAGCGGCGCGGCGATCGCAATGCTCAGGGCGAATACCACTGGCGCAACGGCGTTCATCGATGGGTCTCCTTCGGCCTTAGAGGTTCCAGTACGCGGCATTCGCCGCGCGCACGCGCTCGAATACCGGGGCGAAGGCCCCCTCGCTCGCCCGCTCCGGCGCGGCGGAGGGCACCGATCGCATGCGCGCGAGAACGGTCGACACGCAGCCCTTCAGCGCGTCCAGGTCGTAGCCGCCTTCGAGCACGGCGACCAGCCGGTTCCCACAGCACTCCGCGGCGACGGCCGCCGTGGTCGCGGCCATGGCATCGAACCCCACTTCGGTCACCCGCATGCCGCCCAGGGGGTCGCGCACGTGGGCGTCGAATCCGGCGGACACCAGAACCAGCTCGGGCGCGAACGCCCGCGCGACCGGCACGACCACGCGGCGGAAGGCCGCGACGTACTCGTCGTCCCCGAATCCACCCGGCAAGGGGACGTTTACGGTCCGGCCCTCGCCCGCTCCTCCTCCGATCTCCCCCACCGCACCCGTTCCCGGGTAGAAGGGAAACTGGTGCAGAGAAACCGGCAGCACGCGTGGATCTTCCCAGAAGATCTCCTGCGTGCCGTTGCAGTGGTGCACGTCCCAGTCGACGATGAGGATGCGTTTGAGACCGTGTCGCTCGACGGCGTACGCGGCGGCGACGGCGATGTTGTTGAACAGGCAGAAGCCCATCGCGCGGTCGGATTCCGCGTGGTGACCGGGGGGGCGGACGGCGGCGAACGCGTTGTCGAGATCGCCCGCCATCACCCGGTCGACGAGATCGAGGACTCCGCCGGCGGCAAGGCAGGCGACCTCGTACGAATCGGGGG
>CAZCQM010000298.1:0-3178 GCA_964500785.1 uncultured bacterium | reverse complement strand
GACCGCGCGCGGCTACGACGCGGAAGGCTCGTACTCCCCCGACGGCGCGCACATCGTCTTCACGTCGATGCGCGACGCGTATCCGGAAGACAAACTCTCCGACGAGGACCGCAAGCGCCTCGAGGTGGATCCGTCCTACTTCGGTGAGATCTATCTCATGAGCGCGGACGGCTCGGCGCAGACGCGTCTCACCGACGACCCCGGCTACGACGGCGGGCCGTTCTTCACCCCCGACGGCCAGCGCATCGTGTGGCGGCACTTCACGCCCGACGGCGCCATCGCCGACGTCTACACCATGAAGCTCGACGGCAGCGACCGCCTGCGCGTGACCGACTTCCACGCCATGTCGTGGGCGCCGTTCTTCCACCCGAGCGGCAAGTACGTCATCTTCACGTCGAACAAGCTCGGCTTCTCGAACTTCGAGCTGTACATCGTCGACGCGGCGGGCACGAAGGAGCCGGTGCGCGTCACCTTCACCGACGGCTTCGACGGCCTGCCCGTGTTCTCGCCCGACGGCACGCAGCTCGCGTGGACGTCGAACCGCACCGACGACAAGACCTCGCAGATCTTCATCGCCACCTGGAACCACGAGGCGGCGCTCGCGGCCCTCGCCGCCGCGCCCATGCGCACGGCCGAGGCGAAGGGCCTGGACGGCGCGTTCCACGCCGGCGCCACCGCGGTGACGACGGTCGCCCGGGCGCCGAAGCGGCGAAGCGCGGCGTCGATGCATGCCACGTTCTCGCCCGAGATCCGCGCCGCCGACATGAAGAACGACGTCGAGTTCCTCGCCTCCGACGATCTCGAAGGGCGCATGACCGGTTCGCCGGGAGAGAAGAAGGCACGCGAGTACATCGCGCAGCGCTTCAAGGACGTCGGCCTCGAGCCCGCGGGCGAGAAGGGCTACTTCCAGCCCTTCCCGTTCACCTCCGGTGTGAAGCTCGTGAAGGGCAAGAACACGATGTCGGTGAGTACCTCCGGCGAGAAGAAGTCGCTCAAACTGGACACGGACTTCCGCCCGCTCTCCTACAGCGAGAACGCCGCCGTGGACGGCCCCGTCGTGTTCGTCGGCTACGGGCTGGTGACGCCCAACACCGACGCGCACGGCTACGACTCCTACGGGGACGTCGACGTGAAGAACAAGGTCGTGCTCGCGCTCAACTACGTCCCCGAATCCGTCGACATGGACCGCCGCATGGAGCTCAACATGTACTCCGGCGGGCGCTACAAGGCGATGATCGCGCGCGAGCGCGGCGCGAAGGCGCTGCTGCTGGTCACCGGACCCACGTCCCCCACCGCGGGCAAGCTGCTCCCGCTGGGCTTCGACCAGACGCTCGCGGGCTCGGGCATTCCGGTGGTGTCGATCTCGCTCGACGTCGCCGAGTCGCTCTTCACGGGGCACGAGACATCGCTCGAGGACGTGCAGAAGCAGCTCGACGTCGAGAACCCGCACGCCGCGGGCACCTTCGACCTGGAGGGCGCGACCGTGTCGATCGCGACCGACATCGAGCGCGAGAAAGACACCGGTCGCAACGTGCTCGGCTACCTGCCCGCGTCCACCAACGACGCCGGCGCGCTCGTCCTCGTGGTCGGCGCGCACTACGACCACCTCGGCCATGGCGAGGGCGGGTCGCTCGCCCACAAGGGCGAAGAGGGCCAGATCCACAACGGCGCCGACGACAACGCGTCCGGCACGGCGACCATGATGGAGCTCGCGGCGGCGCTGGCCGACCTGCGCGGCAAGGAGCCGGAACGGTTTCCGATGGGGATCCTGTTCGCGGCGTGGTCGGGCGAAGAGCTGGGCATCATCGGGTCGAGCCACTTCGTCGGTCACCCCACCATCCCGATCGACCGCGTGGCGGCGTACATCAACTTCGACATGGTGGGGCGCATGCGGGACAATACGCTGATCCTGCAGGGAACGGGCTCGTCGCCGACGTGGAAGCGGCTCATCGAGAAGCGAAACGTCGTCGCGGGCTTCAACGTGAAGCTCCAGGAGGACCCGTACCTCCCCACCGACGTCACGTCGTTCTATCCCAGGCACGTTCCGGTGCTGAGCTTCTTCACCGGGAGCCACGAGGACTACCACCGGCCCACCGACGACGCCGACAAGATCGACTACGACGACATGGAACGCATCGCCAAATTCGCGGGCAACCTCGTCGTGGACCTGGAGGCGAAGGACGAGCGGCCGGCGTACGCCGAGGTGAAACGCTCGAAGGAGCAGAGCGGCTCGCGCGCCGCGATGCGCGTCTACATGGGGACGATCCCCGATTATTCCGAGGGCGACATCGAAGGCGTGAAGCTCTCGGGCGTGCGCAGCGGCGGACCCGCCGACAAGGCCGGTATCCAGGGCGGCGACATCGTCGTCGAGCTGGCCGGCAAGGCGGTCAAGAACATCTACGACTACACGTACGCGATGGATGCCCTCAAGGTGGGCCAGCCGGTGCCGATCGTGGTGCTTCGCGACGGCAAGCGCGTCACGTTGACCGTAACCCCCGAGGCGCGCCAGTAGGCCCGGGGAACTCGAAGGGAGAACGCATGTCTCGTGCTTTCATTCGTCGTTCGCTGCGGCCGGTCGTGCTCACGGTGCTCGCGGGGTTCCTGCTGAGCGCCTGCTCCACCGTCCCCATCACGGGACGCAAGCAGTTGAGCCTCGTCCCCGAGTCCGAGATGCAGTCGATGAGCTACACGCAGTACGACCAGTTCCTCAAGGAGAACAAACTCTCCACGGATACGCAGAAGGTGGAGATGGTGCAGCGCGTCGGCACGCGCATCCAGCACGCCGTCGAGCGGTACGTGAACGACCACAACATGAGCAGCCAGCTCGACGGCTACGAGTGGGAGTTCCACCTGGTCGAGAGCGATGAGCAGAACGCGTGGTGCATGCCCGGCGGCAAGGTGGTCGTCTACACCGGGATCCTGCCGCTGACGAAGGACGAGACCGGCCTCGCCGTCGTGCTGGGACACGAGATCGCGCACGCGGTGGCGCGCCACGGGTCCGAGCGCATGAGCCAGGGACTGGTGGCACAGGGCCTGGGCACCGCACTCTCCGCCGCGCTCGCCGAGAAGCCGGAACAGACGCAGCAGTTGTGGATGAGCGCGTTCGCCGTCGGCGCGCAGTACGGCGCGCTGCTCCCCTTCAGCCGCCAGCAGGAGAGCGAAGCCGACCACCTGGGGC
>CAZCQM010000297.1:0-3218 GCA_964500785.1 uncultured bacterium | reverse complement strand
ATGGCGCCGACGCCGATGATGATGCCGAGCATGGTCAGCGCCGAGCGCAGCCGGTTGGAGCGGATGGCCTGCAGGGCGACACGGATGATCTCGCCGAAGAACACGGCGCTACCTTTGCGGCGGCGGTGTCTGCCCGCTCTGGTTCTGCTGCATGCCGGGAATACCGCCGCCACCGGTGATGCGCTGGATGCGCTCGCGCATCTGCTGCTGCGATTGAATCAGCGAGGCACTCGGCAGCACCAGCACGGTGTCGGTCTCGGCGAGCCCGTCGACCACTTCGACGTAGTCGAGGTCGGTCAACCCGGTGCGAACCCTGAGGGGGACCGGCCTGCCGTCGCGCAGCGCGAAGACGATGTAGCTGCTCCCGCGTCCCGCGCGCATCCCGGCGGGTCCGCCATTCGCTCCTGCGGGTGCCCCGCCCGCACCGCCCATGCCCGGGGCGCGCCCGCCGCGTCGGCGGTGAACGGGTGTCGCGGCACCCGCGGCCCCCGGCGGCACCGGCGCCGCCTTCGTGGAATCCGCCGTGGCCGGCGCGCGCCCCTGCCCGATCTCGGCCTGCACCTGCGACGGGTCGAGGCCGAGCACGGCCGCCGCCGACCCCACATCGCGCGGCGTGCGCAACGCCGCGTACGGAATCGCCAGCACGTTCTCGCGCATGCCGACGTGGATCTCGACCTCGGCATTCATGCCGGGCAGCAGCAGGTGCTCGGGGTTGGCGATGCGCACCAGCGCCGGGAACATGGTGACGTTCTGGTCGATCGTCGCCTGGGGCTCGATCTTGAGCACGTGCCCGGAGAACGACCGCGACGGATAGGCGTCCACGTCGATGGTCGCCGGGAGCCCCGGGCGCACCTTGCCGATGTCGGTTTCGTCGACCAGCGTGCGGATCTGCACCGTGTCGAGATTGGCCATGGTGAAGAGCACGCTCCCGCCCCCGACGTCCCTGGTGGGCGAGGAGATGACGGTGCCGAGCTCGACGTCCTTGGTAATGATCGTCCCGTCCACCGGGGCGCGCACGCGCGTGTCGTCCATCTGGTCGCGCGCGATGTCGAGCGCGGCCTGCGCGCGGACCACCTGGGCGCGCGCGGTGACGAAGGCGAGGTGCGCGTCCTCGACCTCGGTCTCGGCGATGGCGCCGTTGTGGTAGAGCGTGTCGGCGCGCGCCTGCTTGGTCGTCGCGATGGCGAGCTGCGACTTCGCCACCTCGAGGTCGGCCTCCGCCTGCGCGAGGTTGTTGCGCGGCTGGCGCGGGTCGATGACGGCGAGCAGCTGCCCCGCCTTCACTTCCTGGCCGGTCTCGATGTTCAGCTCGATGATCTCGCCCGAGGCCTTGGACTTCACGGCCACCGTGCGCACGGGCTCGATCACGCCGGCGGCGGCGGCGGCGACCACGATGGTCCTCCGCTCGACGGGAACCTTCTCGTAGAGGGCGGCGGGCCGCTTCGCCTGGCACGCGGGCAGGGCGAGCACGGCGGCGGCGGCGATGGCTCCGACGCAGCGCACGACGGCCGCGAGAGCGGCCGGCACGCTCCGCCGGGAACGACGATGTGGGGTCACGTTCTGGTCTCGATTCGACAGGGTCGCGCGGGTTCTTACACCGACGGTTCATCCAAGATCCGGGGCATCCGTTGGACAACGCCGGCCGCGCCGGACTTACAGCGGAATGTACGCACTCCCCAAACGCCCCGGGAATACAAATCGCCCGCCCGCCGCGGGAACCATCCCCCCGGAAAAGAAAACGGGGCGGAGTCTCCGGCCTCCGCCCCGCAGGACCTGCAACAGTCAGCGCATACCCTGGAGACACCGCATTCTAGGCCCCCCGGGTCCCGGCGGGCAAGCCGGGTCATGGAGCCGCGCGTTCCCGGTTGGGCACGGTGGTTGCTGTCCGTTTCCCGGACGACCCCGCGAACCGCCGAAGTCGCGGCGGCGGGGCCGCTCATCGGGAGGTAGGTCCGACTCTGCAACCCTCACAAAAAGAGCCTGTTATGAATATGATCTCACGCCGATTCCGAAGGCCCCGCCGACGCCGGGGACGGCACCGGTGGTGGCTTGCGTTGCTGCCTCTTGCCTGGATGCTTTTCGCATCCGCGGCCCTCGCCGGCGACCTCAAGGGCACCGTTCGCATCGTCTCCGAGGCGGCCCCGCCCATGCAATCGTCGCTCGATCCGTACGCCGGGACGCTCAACTCCGCGGGGGTCACCCGCGAGACCGGCCCCCGCCGCACCCGGGTCCGCGACGTCGTGGTCTACCTGAAGGGGGTGGGGGCGCACGACGCCACCGCGCACGCCGGCAAGCCCCGGCTGGCGCAGATCAACCAGTCGTTCGAGCCCCACGTGCTCGGGGTCCCCGTGGGAACCACGGTGGAATTCCCGAACATGGACCCCGTCTACCACAACGTCTTCTCGTATTCGAAGACCAAGCGCTTCGACCTCGGGTACTACGGCAAGGGCAAGTCGAAGCGCGTCACGTTCGACAAGCCGGGCGTCGTCCAGGTGTTCTGCGACATTCACTCGAACATGTCGGCCTACGTGCTCGTCGTCGATACCCCGCTGGTCACGCAACCCGACGACGACGGTTCCTACGCGTTCGCCGACGTCCCCAACGGGGCCTACACGATGACCGTATGGCACCCCGACGTCGGCCAGCGCTCGATGCCGGTCACGGTGACCGACGGCGTGGTCAAGGTCGACGTGAGCCTGTAGGAGACGGAACGCCCCATGCTTCGATTCGGCTCGCTCCGCACGCGCATCATCGTCCTCACGACGGTGCCCCTGATCGCCATCCTGGTGACGATCCTGGCCTCCGCCATGCAGACGGCGACACACGCGGTGCGCGTGCGCGTGCACGAGAGCCTTTCCGAATCGGGCTCGGTGTTCGTGCAGATGGTGACCTCGCGGCGCAACGATCTGGTTAGTTCGGCGCAGGTGACCGTGCGCGACCCGCGTTTCTTCGCGCCCTTCTCGATCCCCGAAGACGAGCGCGGCGCGGAATTTCGTCCCACGCTCGAGGGACTGGCGCACGACTTCCTCCGCATCACCGACGCGGACTTCATCGAGATCTTCGACGCCGACGCGCGCCCCATCGCCCGCGTGTCGCGCGGCGTGGCCGAGGACGCGGTCACCTCGGCGGCCCCGGATACCGAGCAGGCGGGGCGGACCGGACTCGAGACGGCGATGCGCGGGTCCGTGGTCGCGGACTTCTACCAGTCGGGCAACCGC
>CAZCQM010000296.1:0-3221 GCA_964500785.1 uncultured bacterium | reverse complement strand
GTCCCGTTCTCGACCTCGAACATCCCGGTATCGCGGATGCTGCGGGACATCCGAATACGAGCCTTGCTGAGCCTCATTGCTGGCGGTTCCTGTTCATCCGATCTGCCCTTCGTCGATGGCGGGTGTGCATGGTTGGTTGCCTAACTATCGTTCTACTGATATTCTACTGCTAACCGTTCGCAGCTTAACCTGATACGCTGCGGCGCAAGAGCCCAGTCGTACCGTCAGATGGGGTCCGCGCGCGCAAATAGCACTGCGTAACTCGCAGGCTAACAAGTGAAACGCTGCGCTGGACGCTTCATCAGTCGAGGGGACTCCTGACGCCGAGGCCGCCCTTGTTCAGCACGCGGGTGTAGATCATCGTCGTCGTCACGTCGCGGTGGCCCACCAGTTCCTGGATGGTCCGTATGTCCGTACCGGACTCGCTTGCGCGGATGGTGTGGCACACGCGGTCGAGCAAGCGCGGTGGCGCTGGCGCGACTGGTAGCGCGCGGGGTGCTTCGAACAGAATTGAGATTCCGGTGTCGGGTGGCGTTCCCGTCCACGTGTGGCTCGGGTACCCCATGGACTCCCCTTTCGAGGGCTCCAGTCTACGCCTCCCTCCTTGACCCGTCAACCCTACGGTAAAAACCGCTCCGGGTGCTTTAGTTTTTCGGGGAGGTAGGTGTCGATGACGTAGTTGAGGCCGTGTTTGGCGAGGGCCTGCTGCTCGGCGCGCACACCCATTTTGACGAGTTGGTTGATGGCGTCTTGCCAGGCTTTGTGGTGGAGGAAGAAGGGGTCGGTCTTGAGGGCGTCTTTGGCGCGCTTGACGTCGACTTCCTTGAGGGGATGGGTGGGCAGTTTGTACTGCACGATGTCCTGGGGGGTGATGCCGAGGAAGCGGGCCTGGGGCACGCAGAAGAACTCGTTGAGATGCGCGGCGTTGCCGCTGCCCACCTTGAGCGTCCGGTAGATATTGCTGATCCCGTAGGGGTCGCCGTCGACGAACACGTAGACGGGCAGCTTCATCTCGTCGGCGAGTCGGCGGATGAACCTTCTGCACGCTCTGGTGGGCACGCCTCCCATCGACACCAGGATGCAGTTGGCGGTCTTCCAGTAGTTGTGCTTCACGAGGCGCTGGAACATACCCGCCGTCTCGATCACGAGCACGAACTTCGCGCTGGTCTCGAACTGGAGATCCTCGACGCTGATCGGGATTGAGTACGCGCCGCTCCCGAACTTCGTACAGTCGATGTGAAGCGGCTTTCCGGTGTCGCGATCCTTGTCGACGATGATCAGCTTGCCCGCGATCTCGCCGCCCTTTTCTTCGGGGATGAAGCCGAGCTGCTCGCGGTTCAGCCCGAACAGCGCCTCCACGTCGTCCATGACGGTGTCGCTTTCGGGCTGCTCGTCGAAGCGGGCGTCGTCCCAGTTCTTGGAAACGTAGTACGCCTCTCGTTTGGTGGCGATGTCGTCGGTGTCGACGAGCTGCTTGGAGAGCGCCATCATGCGCAGCGTCTGCGAGAACGTCTTGACGGTATTGACCGTCAGCGTGCGCTCCTTGGTCTTCCCCTTCATCTCCAGATAGCCAACCTTGGGCTGGTAGCGCACGTTGGAGAGCGCGCGCAACGGGAGCTTCATAGAGGGCTTCCTGCGCTTGACGATGGCCGTCTTCACGCGGGCGGCTTCGTCCTTGATCTTCCTCGATACGGTCGTCTTGGCCATGGCCCCTTCCTCTGGCGGATTCCGCGGTTGCGTGCGTCGGAGATGGAGCGTATGTTTCAGGTTCCGAATCGTCAAGGGTATCGTGGCATGCCGGCTCGCCACCGGAGTGCAGGAGTCCGGGGGCCGTTCGTCCCCGGCTGGCGCCCCACCCGGAGTCGCCCTCCAGACTGTGAGGTTGCATACAGCGAGAGGGCTCTCCCGGCGACCATAATCTCACCGGCATCCTCACGACCCGACTGGCAATAACGACGGGAGACGAGCATGGCTCTGACGGTGACCCGGGCGAGCAACCTGGCTTCGCGCTTCGATCGTATCCGGACATTCTCGCGCTCGCTGTGCGAACCGCTCCAGGTAGAGGACTATGTCGTCCAGTCCATGCCCGACGCCAGTCCCGCCAAATGGCATCTGGCGCACACGACCTGGTTTTTCGAAGAGTTCGTCCTCTCAACGATTCCCGGATACGAAACGTTCGACCCCGCATTCCGCTATCTTTTCAATTCGTACTACAACGCCGTGGGAGCCCAGTTTCCGCGGCCGGAGCGAGGCCTGATCTCGCGCCCGGGCGTCGGCGAGGTCCATCGATACCGGGACCACGTCGACTCATGGCTGTCACGCGTTCTCACCCAGGGCGCCCTGAAACCGGAGCTCGAGCCGGTGGTCGAGATTGGTCTGCACCACGAACAGCAGCACCAGGAGCTCATCCTCACCGACATCAAGCACCTCCTCGCGTGCAATCCCCTGCACCCCGTCTATCGTGAAGGGCAGGCACCCGCCTGCAACCCGCCGGCGGCGCTGGCATGGACCACCTTCGAAGAGGACCTCCGCTGGATCGGCCACGGGGGCGACGGGTTTGCGTACGACAACGAATCGCCGCGGCACCGCGCGTTCGTGCCGGCCTTCGCCCTCGCCAACCGGCTCGTGACCTGCGGCGAGTATCTCGAGTTCATGAAGGCCGGCGGATATCACCAGGCGGAACACTGGCTCTCCGCGGGCTGGCAGACGGTCGAGAGCCGCGGCTGGCGCGCGCCGTTCTACTGGGTTGAGCGCGACGGCGTGTGGCATGTCTTCACGCTCGCCGGTCTGCGTCCGGTCGATCCCGACGAGCCGGTATGCCACGTGAGCTATTTCGAGGCCGACGCCTACGCGCGCTGGGCGGGTTTCCGGCTTCCCACGGAAGCGGAATGGGAGACGGCCGCCGCCGGGAATCGTATCGACGGCAATTTCGTCGACCGGTTGCTGGCCGATGGGCTGGCCATCCACCCCAACGCCCGCCACGCCTCCGGGAATGGAATCACACAGATGTTCGGCGACACGTGGCAGTGGACGGCGAGCCAGTACACGGCCTACCCCGGCTACGAGCCTCCTCCGGGCGCGCTGGGAGAGTACAACGGCAAGTTCATGTGCAATCAGTTCGTGCTCCGCGGCGGGTCGTGTGCGACTCCGAGCGATCACGTCCGGCACACGTACCGGAACTTCTTCCCCCCGGAAGCGCGGTGGCAATTCTCCGGCATCCG
>CAZCQM010000295.1:0-3233 GCA_964500785.1 uncultured bacterium | reverse complement strand
CCGTGGTCGATGTGCGCGATGATGCAGAAGTTCCGTATGCGTTGCTGAGGATACGACATAAACCTACTTGAGTGAAAATCCGATACCGACGGTCAGGTAGCTCACGCCCCCGCCACCCGCGCCCGACGGTACCACCGACTCCGGCGGCGGGGGCGGCGTGTACTCGCGCACGTCGTAGAGGTGCGCGTCGATCCAGGAATCGATGAGGCCGAGCAGCCACACCGCACCCGACCACCACAGGTAGGTGCGCGCTTCTTCCTTGTAGAAGCTCGCGTATTCCCCCTGCACGCGATGCTCCGTTGAGCCCTCCGGTGCCAGGTCGCGTTTCAGCGCGGCCTCCTGATACGCGTGCCAGTTGAGCACCATCGTTCCCATATAATAGGACGCGAAGCCCACCATCACCCCCACCTTCAGACGCCGCCCGTTGTAGGTCTGGCCGAGGCCGGGAAGCACCATCGAGCACAGCATCGCCGTCCGCGGGTTCTTCTTGCGCTCCCAGGTGGTCTTCCCCGCGACCTCGTCGGAGCCCATGCGTCCCAGGATCTTCTTGACCTCCCGGGGATCGTACTCCGTCTGGCCTTCGAGCGTCCCGGGAATCCCGAGCGTGTCGCTCACCGTGAAGTGCTGGAGCGTCCGCACCGGGGCGGCCGTGGTGTCGGGCGCCGCCGCGGTGGTGTCGGGCACCGCGGTCGAATCGGCGGTGGCCGACGAATCCGGCGCCGCGGCCACCTGTGCGCCGCACAATCGCGCGCCGCAAAGCGACGCGATCATCCAGACGACGATCGACGCGTGGCGAAGCTGCACTCGTTCAAACTTCCGGAGACATGCCCTTTGCCCGCTCCGCGCCCGCGCCGGCGAAAAGATTGGCGGGAATGTGTGGGAATCGAACCCACCTCGGACGGCATCGCCCGACTGAAGGGATTTGAAGTCCCCGAGGCCCACCAGGACCCATCCATTCCCGAGGGGTTCATCCCGGCCCGATAACGCGACATGCCCGCAGCGGGCATGTTCGGCGCGAGGAATATAACAGACGGGCGAAGTGCCTGAAAAGCCGACAATTGCGGGGCCCGGAATCGCTGGGCCGCCGGCGCCCGCCGCCGCCTGGCTCAGCGACGGTCGCGATAGAGCGCCTTGACGCCGCCCAGCGTCGCGGATCGGGCCGGCGTCGGGACCTCGGCGGTCGCGTATTTCAGGTCGCCGTTGGTGCGGTCGTAGTAGCTCACATGGGCGACCCCGTCTCTGAACCGCAGCGAGCTGTACTCACCCACGTCGCCGTACTCGTCGACGGGCGTGAAGTAGTACCACGGTCCGGCGGGCGCGCGCCGGGCATACACGAGGTTCGCGTTGGAGACGTCGTAGTAGGTCACGTGGACCCCGCCAGCCGCGTCGATGTCGAGCGACGGGTACTGCCCCACGTCGCCGGTTTGGTCTACGGGCTCGAAGGTCCACACGCCGCTCGACCGGGAGCCGTAGACGAGGTCGTGGTCGATCGGGTCGTAGTACGCGAGATGGAAGACGCCGGTGCCGTCGATGGCAAGGGCGCCCCACGATCCCGGCGGAAGCGGCTCCTGAGTCCAGTCGTTCGACTCGTGCTCCCACAGCACCATCGAATCGGGCTCGTTCGGGCAGACCAGCAGGTGTGGCTGGTTCTGCGCGTCCATCGCGAGCGAGCAGCACGGGTTCCTGGGAAGGAAGATGTTGCCTCCGATGTCACTGTGGTCGTAGGAGATGAACCCCTGGTAGGTACCGGAGCCGATCGACCACATGTACCCGGCGTGGGGCTGGTCGGCCGCGTCGATGTCGAGTGCAGGCGGCGACGGGGGCCAGCGCAGGCGCGCTCCCCGGGGCGCCCCTTGCTCTCTTACGGTGTCATTGATACAATTACGGTATTGCTCCGCCTCCGCCTTGCGCCCCGCAGAAGGAGGACCTTCCGTGCACGGTTCCCGTACCCGCCTGGCACGCGCGACCCTCGGCGCCGCGCTCCTGGCTCTCATCGTTCCCCTTCCGGTCCACGCCGACAGCACGTTTTTCATAAAGACCGTCTCGCTGTCTCCAACCACGGAGACGGTCACGCTATCGATCGCGGTACCGCCTCTGGCCGGGTGCCCGATCACCCCACCGTACTGCAAACTGGTCACCACCAATGTTCGCGTGAGTCCCTGTCCCCCCGGTATGCCCTGTACCAACGGTGGCTGGGAATTCTCGCTCGAGGGCCCCTTCCCGACCGTGGACATCGCTGTTCGTCCGGACAGAACCATCTCCTCTGGTGGCAGGCCTGGTCGACGCCGATCACGTTCGCCCTGCTGAGGGGCGAGACGTATACGGTTTCGGGTTACTTCGATACGGCGACGTTGTACCGAAGCAACCAGGGCGCGTGCGAACTGCAACGAACCTGCGTGTACAGCGAGTATCCATCCGACGGGACGTTCACGGCCGAGCCGTTGGCCACCCGTCCCATCACATGGGGGCACCTGAAAGCCCTGTATCGGGAGTGAACGACGACGGGCGCGCGACGGCTTGCATCGCGCGCCCGAGAACCCCTCAACGAACGCAACTATGTCGTGATTCGCTACGGCTGTGTCTGCGGCCGGCGCATCGCGACGATCTCGATCTCGACCAGTGCGTTCATGGGCAGCTTCGCCACCTGCACGGTCGAGCGCGCCGGCGGGTCGGTGTGGAAGAACTCTCCGTAGACGTCGTTGACCGCCTTGAAGTCGTCGATGTTGGCGAGGAAGATGGTGGTCTTGACGACGTGCTCCGGCGTGAGCCCGCCCGCGGTCAGGATGGCCTTGATATTATTGAGTGTCTGGCGCGTCTGCTCCGCAGCCGTTTTTCCGGCGATCTTCCCGTTCTCGGGGACGATTCCGATCTGGCCGGAGATGAAGACGAAGTCCCCCGCGCGCATCGCCTGGCTGTACGGACCGATGGGGTTGGGGGCGTGAACGGAATGCAGGGGTGATTTCATCGTGATCCTCCTCGTCGATAGAGCCGAGACGCAGTGTAGCACGACCCGGTCGGCGCCGGCACGCGCTACTCGACGGTGACGCTCTTGGCGAGGTTGCGGGGCTGGTCGACGTCACACCCGCGCAGCACCGCGATGTGGTAGGCGAGCAGTTGCAACGGGATCACCGTCAGAATCGGATACAGGAAGTCGAGCGTGCGCGGGATCGTGATGACGTGGTCGGCCATCGCCGCCACCTCGTCGTCGCCTTCGTTGCAGATGACGATGATGC
>CAZCQM010000294.1:0-3254 GCA_964500785.1 uncultured bacterium | reverse complement strand
ACGACATCTACGCCCAACGCGTGCAGGCCAACGGGCAACTCGGTGGCACGGTCGTGGGGGTGCGCGCCTCAGGTGGGCTCGCCTTCACGCTCGATCCGGTGCGGCCCAATCCTTCGCGGGGTGGCGTGCTGTCCCTCGGCCTCTCGCTGCCGGCTGAGTCGCACGTAAGTGTGGAGTTGCTGGATGTCAGCGGCCGCATGATCGCGCGGCGTGACCTCGGCACCCTTTCGCCCGGGCACCAGTCAGTCGGCTTCGAGCCCCCGGGCACCCTCGGCGCGGGGCTGTACTTTGTGCGCGTGCATGCCGGCCAGGCAGCGCGAACGGCGCGAGTCGCGATCTTGCACTGACTCCGGAGGGCAATACCGCGACGAGCTTCGAGGGCCAAACGCCGACGCAGATGCCTCAAGTCTCGTCGGCTGAACCTCCGTCCTACCCTCGGGGGCAGGAGACTGCCTCGAGAAGGACGCGCCCATGGGTCACTCCGCCATTTCGGCAGGTTTCAGGGACATCGGGGCACTGCGGGGCAGGATTCTGCGCTACGTGTGGGCAGTTGGCTGGCGCACAGGACGGTTGCGTGGGGCATGCGAGCCACTAGCGGTTCCGGACTAGCCAAGTAGGGAGCCGGTACTTTCCATGGGATGGCACATCGAAGTTATTGCCTGCCTCTCCACCCTTGTCGGTGCGCATGCCGACTCGACGGAGGCCCTGTCCAGAGCAGGAACCGAAGTGGTTCGCACGATGGACTCGATAACGGTTGTGGCCAGCCGCTTCTCGGATCCACGCTCGATCGAGACAGTCCAGCATCTTGCCCCCAGTTCCATCCGCCGCCTCGCCGTGGATCGTCTCGTGGACGCAGTCGGCCTGCAGGCCGGCGTTGTCGTCATCGGCGAAGACCTGCACGTGCGGGGTGGGCGGGCTGGTGAGCTCGCGACGAGTCTCGCGGGCATTTCGCTCAACGAGCCGCGGCGCGGCACGCCGATGGAGGTGCCCCTGTTCGCGATCCGCTCGGCCGACCTGCTGACCGGCGGGCTCGACGCCGACCACGAGGGCTCGCTCGCCGGCGAGTTGGACCTGGAGACCGAGCGGCCGACGGCGCAGCCCGAAGCGCTCGTCCGCTGGACGGGCGACGCGCACACCGGCAGCGGCTACGACGCCCTGCACGCGCGGGTCACGGCACCGATCGCCCGCACCGGGCTCGGCATCGCGCTCGCGGGCGAGGCGCGGCTCGACGACCTCGGCCTGCCCGTCACGCGCTCGCGCGGCACCACCGAGGTGCTCGGGACCAAGTTCGGCTGGCGCCAGGACAACCACCTGCTCGCGTGGGCGAAGCTTGCGCCGGTCTCGGGCCCGCAGCGCACTTCGCTCGAGCTGCTCGCAAGCCGCGTCGTGCGCCAGCCGTACAACCCGATGTTCGACTTCGATGGCTGGGTGTCGTTCGTGCCAGACTCGGCCCTGCGGGGCGAGTTGTACTCGGGGCGGCCGCTCGGTACCGCAAACCGCCAGCTCGATGAGACGTACTTCCGTTACAGGGCCGGGGATCACTTCGCCATGTCGGACGAGCGGCGGCTGGCCGTGATCGCGACCCTTGCGGGCGGCGGAGCATCCGCGTCGCAGCGTCTCGCGCTGGGCTGGTCGCGAGTCTCCGAACTGACGTCCGTCGGACTTCGGCACGACCCGAGCTACGTCAACCAGTACAACCGGCCGAGCTTCGGGCCCGAGGACTACGCTTGGGGTGATCCATTTCACTCCTACGCCGGCGACGAACCGTACTTTCGAGACAGCGGCTCGCAGACATGGTTCGCGCGCGTGGACGCCTCACGCACGTTCGCGCGTCGCCACCGCGTGCGCTTCGGCGCCGGCGTTCAGTACGAGAACGTGCGTCTGTTCGAGATCGATCAGTCGGAACCGGTGATCTACGGCGTAGACAGCCTGCGCGCCTACAACGCCTTCGCCCCGGGCGCATTCGCCTACGTTCAGCACCGCTGGGACTATGGCGGCCTCACGTGGAACGCGGGACTGCGAGTCAGCTCGTTCACCGCCGGCCCGCAGGCAAGGGGCCCGTACGTGCTCCCGCTCCAGCACACAGGCGCGCCCTACCACGCCCCGACGATCTGGTCCTGGTCACCGCGGCTGGGCTTCGCCTACCCGGTCTCGGACCGCGATGCTTTTTCGCTGTCGTACTCGCGGATCTTCCAGGACCCGCCCCGCGACCTGCTCTACGACGATCGCAAGCTGATCTATGACCGGCACCCGTACGGCAACGGGACGATGGTGCCGGCGGAGGTCATCTCGTACCAGGCTGCGCTCAAGCACATCCTCGACCCGCGTTGGTCGTTCCAGCTCGCGGTCTTCTACCGCGACGTCTACGCCCAGCCCGGCGCCCGAGTGGGTGAGCCGGCTCTGGGCTACTACGTTCTCGAATACCAGAGCGCCGACGACGGCCACGCCAGCGGATTCGAGCTAACGCTCACCCGCGAGGAACGCGGCCGGGGGCGCTTCGAGCTCTCGTACACCTACATGAACGCGTGGGGCACGCAATCAAGCCTCGAAGGCCTCGCCTACGGGACCAACCGCGGCTGGCGGCCGGTCCCCACCGGGACGCACCCTCTCGACTGGGACGAGCGGCACGCGATCGCCGCCTCTCTGCTCACGGAGTCTTGGCGCGGGCTGTCGCTGTCCTGGAGCACCCGCGTCGCGAGCGGCCTGCCGTGGACGCCCCTCTACGCAGTGCCAGGGAACTCCAGCGAGTACCCGCCCGCCTACTCGGACGAGCTGACGCTCAACTCGGCCCGGCTGCCGTGGAACGAGAACACGAACGTCGCGCTGCGCTACGGCTCGCGGTACCTCGGGCGGTTCACGGCGATGCTGTCGGTGACGAACCTGTTTGCGAACCACACCGACCGGCTCGCGACGATCTCGGGCTACCCGAACCCGGTCATCAACACGCTCTACGACGAATACGGCGCCTACCGCACGCAGACGGGCCTGGGAGGCGGCGCCTACTGGAACGACCCCGACGGCGACGGGGTACGCCAGTGGGTGCCCGTGGGCGATCATCGCTTGGCCGCGCCCCCACGTGCGATCAGGCTCGGCGTGGAAGTCGCCTTGTAGTGCTTCCGACACCTGACTGCTCTGGGAATCAGGTGGAGGTCGGGAGTGAGGCGATGGCCCTCGCCGCGCGATCCTGAAGTCGAGTCCGGCGGGCGAGGGACGACGCTGCGGAAGGAGCGCGGAACGCGCCTCACCGGGCCGAT
>CAZCQM010000293.1:0-3266 GCA_964500785.1 uncultured bacterium | reverse complement strand
AAAAGTTTTTACAATCGGGGTCGCCCCCAACGAATTGGGGGTACAGGAAGGCAGGACTACTGAATATTGTAGCGTTTGATCTTCGAGAGGAGGTTGGGGTAGCTGATCCCCAGGTGGTTCGCCGCGCGCGACTTGTTCCCCGAGTGCCGCCGCATGGCCTCGAGGATCATGGCCTCTTCGAGCTGCTCGATCCGCTCGCGCAGCGTCACCGCGTCGTTCGAGGACTCGTCGGCGACGGGTTCGACCCGGTTGCGCACCTCCGGGGCCAGGTGGGGCACGTCCAGCGTCTGCCCCTCGTCGGCCAGGATGATCGCCCGCTTGATGACCTTCTCCAGCTCGCGGACGTTGCCGGGCCAGTGATAGGCGCTCAGCCCCTCGACGAAGGCCGGCGTCGCGCCGTCGACCGCCTTGCCCATCTCCTGCGAGAGCTTGGCGATATAGTGGTGCATGAGCAGCGGGATGTCCTCGCGGCGATCCCGCAGCGGCGGGATGGTCAGCGGGAAGTCGTTGATGCGGTAGAAGAAGTCCTCGAGGAAGCGCCCCTCGTCGACGAGCTTGAGGAGGCCGGCTTTCGACGCGCAGATCACGCGCACGTTGACACCCATCAGGTCGTTGGACCCCACCTTGCGCACCTTCCCCGAGTCCAGGAAGTGCAGCAGCTTCCCCTGCATCGCGAGGGAGGTCTTGCCGATCTCATCGAGGAAGATCGTCCCGCCGTTGGCCTCGATCAAAAGGCCGTCCTTGTCGAAGTACGCGTTGGTGAAGGCGCCGCGCACGTGCCCGAAGAGCTCCGACTCGAGCAGGTGCTCGGGCAGCGCCGCGCAGTTGACGTGCACGAACGGCTTGTCGCGACGCTCGCTCAACAGGTGGATGGCGTAGGCGATCAGTCCCTTCCCCGTCCCCGTCTCGCCCTGCAGCAGCACCGTCGCATCCGAATGAGCGACGCGTTCGGCGAGGTTCAGCAGCTCGATCATGTCCTTGTTGTCGGTGACGATGCTCTCGAACCCGCGGCTCGCCGTCGAACGCGGGCGCGCGGCGCGCGCCTGGCGCTCCGAGCGGAGCATCTCGTAGACCGACAGGGAGATCAGGCTCGAGTACGCGGCCACGAAGTGCAGGTCGTCCTGCCCGATGGGTCCGCGGTTCGCTTCGCCGTTCTTCAGCACGCACATGACGCCGAGACGCTCGCCTTCGAAGCCCAGATCCTGGACGAGCAGGGTGCCGCGCATGTGGACCTTCTCGCCCACCGCCGCGAGCGACGCGTCGTTCTCAACGTCGGTGACGACGACCGGCGCGTGTCCACGCTCGGGCCGCCCCGCGTGCCACGCCGCGATCGCCTGCGCGTCCTTCGCCGAGACCCCCACGCGCGCCGGAACCTGCAGTCCCTTGCCCGCCGCGGTCGGAATGGCGATGAACCCGGCGTCGGCGCCGAGTTTCTCGAGAATCAACCGGAGCGTCGAATCGAGCCCCCTGGACAGGTTGTCGCGCGACCGGGCACCGGTCTGCATCTCGCCGAGCACCGAGAACTGGTCGAGCACGCGCCGCGTAGCGTTCGACATCTGCGCTTCGACCCGGCGCCGCAGCGCCACCAGCGCCCGGCGGAACTTCGCGCACTCCTCGTCGGCGGCGATTCGGTCGGCCTCGTAGATGGCGAGCAATGCGTCGTCGAGGTTGCCCAGCCGGCGCTCGACGCCGCACTGGAGCACGTGAGAGATGATCAGGGCACGCGCTTCCTCCGCCTTGCCCAGCTCGACCACGCTGTCGCCCAGCGCGGACTTCGCCTTGAGCATCGCGGACTCGGACCCGAGGCGCATGCACAGCCTGGCCAGCAGCTGCTGGCTGGTCGCCTTTTCGTGCGGGTTGCCGTGCTCGTCGAAGGTGACGATGCTCCGCACCATGGAATCGATGCCGCGCGGCAGGTCGCCGTTTCGGGCGTGCGCCAGTGCGCGCGTCCGGTGGAAGAAGCCGACTTCGTAGAGCTCCCCGCTGGCCACCGCGATGCGCAGGCCCTCCTCGATGGACGCCAGGGCCTCGCCGGTGGCGCCCGTTAGGTAGCGGACATCGGCCATGCGGCGCAGGCACTCGGCGACGACGTCGCCTTCGGGCGCCAGCCGCCGGGCCTTCTCCAGGGCGGCCTCGAAGTTCACCCGCGCGCCGCGCAGGTCGTAGCGAGCCAGCATGAGCTCGCCGATGTACTCATCGGCCAGCGCCGACTCGCGCTCGTAGCCCAGTTCGACCGCCATGGCCTGCGCGCGCAGCAGGGCTTTCTCGCCCCGCCCCAGCGCGCCGCGCGCGACCTGCGTGCGACCCAGCATGAGCAGCGCGCGCGTCAGACTGGCCTGGTCGCCGAATCGCTCGGCGCTCGACGCGGCCGCATCGAACGCGCTGATGGCGTCCTCGAACCGGCGCAGCTTCGAGTACACGACACCCATGTTCAGCTGCACCACGATCAGGTGCTGCGAGAGGCCGAGTGTCTTGGCGAGGTCGAGAGACTTCGACAGCGATGCCAGCGCGCGGCTCCAGCGGCACGCGTTCTTATGGAGCAATCCGAGACTGTTGTAGACGTAGGCGATGCCGACGCGGTCTTCCGCGCGGCGATAGGACGACAGCGCGTCCATGAAGAACTCTTCCGCCTCGGCGGCGAAGCCGAGTCGCTGATAAGCATTGGCGATCAGGAGCTGGACGTAGGCGACTTCGGCGTGCGACTGGCTGCGCTTGAGCTTGCGATAGGCACCGAAGGCGGTCTTCAGCGCGGCGTCGTACGAGCCGCTCCACAGGAGCAGGTATCCTTCACGGTATTCGATTCTGCCCAGCGCATCTTCGGGGAGGTCGCGGGTCAGGGAGCGGGCGCGGTCGAGACAATCCCTGGAGGCGGCGTAGTCGCCGCGTTTGCGGTGGCAGTCGCTCACGCGCAGGAGCAGCCGGAACCGATCCGGAAAGGCCACCAGATCCGGCTGCTCGAGCGCGGATTGGAAGTACTCCAGGGCGGTAGAGAAGTTCTCCGTCGCGAAGTGCATCTCACCGATTTCTTCACCAGGTGAAGTAACCGGCTCGCGAGTCTGCTCGCGACGCTCCTTCTTCAGCCACTCTCTCTCGTCCCGTGCGTCGGACATTGAATCCTCGAGTCAGTGGTTGACGTTCACTACACGTCGATCCGTTCGATTGCGGATCGCGTTACCGCATCCAAAGCATGAATATCACCCAGTTCTCCAGGCTCACCACAACTCTCGAGATTCCGGAACCCGACACGGCAGCATTCGATACCGTGC
>CAZCQM010000292.1:0-3269 GCA_964500785.1 uncultured bacterium | reverse complement strand
CTCGGCCACGCGCGCGGCGCCGCGCCCGCCGCCCAGCATCTCCCGCAACCCCCGGAACCGGGCCACCGTGGCCTCCCGCACGCGGTCGTCGTCCAGCAGGACCTGCGTCGCGATGGCGATCGCGCGGGGCGTCGCCGCTCCCTGCACCAGCTCGGGCGCGACCCGCTCGCCGAGGATCACGTTCACCAGCCCCACGTTCGGGATCGTCACCAGGCGGCGTGCCAGCGCGTAGTTGAGCGGAGACGTGCGGTAGACGACAACCAGGGGCGTTTCCAGCAGCGCCGACTGGAGTGTGGCCGTCCCCGACGCCACCATGGCCGCCCGCGCGCCGCTGAGGGCGCCGACCACCTCGGGCGCGATCTCCGCGCGTAGACCCGCCCGGCGCACGGCGTCCTCGTAGAGACCGGGCGCGACCACCGGGCTCTGTGCAATGACGAAACGCGTGCCCGGCCGCTTCGCCGACAGCTCGCGCGCCGCATCGAGGAGCAGTGGCAGAATGTGCTTCACTTCCGACTCGCGGCTTCCGGGCAGGATGGCGACCCCGTCCCGCTCCCGTGCCGGCGTCGCGGCGGGCAGCTCGTGGTCGACGACGAAGGGATGCCCCACGAATTCCACCGGGATCCCCGCGTCGCGGTAGATCGCGGTCTCGAAGGGGAGCACGACGGCGACCCGATCCACGGTGCGCGCCATCCGTTTCACGCGCCCCCGTCCCCATGCCCACACCTGCGGCGCAATATAGTAGAGGACGGGAACGCCGCGCGAGCGCGCGTGCGCGCACAGTCGGAGATTGAGCCCGGGGTAATCGACCGCGATGAAGAGTGAGGCGCGGTCGATGAGCGATTTCATCGCGCGCTCGAGACGGAAGAACCGCGGCAGCCCCGCGAGCACGCCGGTGAAGCCGATGACAGCATAGTCGCGGTGGTGGAAGCGGACGTCCATGCCGGCCGCGGCGCAGCGGTCGCCGGCCATGCCGGTCACACGGACGCCGCCCGAGCGCAGCGCCGCCGCCACGTGCGCGGCGTGCAGGTCGCCGGAGAGTTCGCCCGCGCACAGGACGATGTCGCCGGGGCGTGCCATGCGCGGGCTACATCCTCGCCGTCCCGACCCGCTCCAGGATCGCTGAAGCCAGCCGCAGGGCCTCGAGACCGTCCTCCCCCGTCACCGGCGGAGCCGACCGAGAGGTCGCCGCCGCGCAGAACGCCCCCAGCTCCTTCGCCAGCGGCTCGCGCCCGTCGCCACGAATGTGCTCGACCGCGATGAACTCGGCGAGCGACGGCGCCGCGCCCGACGGCCCGGCGCTCCGCAGAATCTCCATCTTCTCGTCGAAGGCGTCCGATTTCCGGTAGTGCGTCGCCGCCCCCGCCAGGAGGTCCACGGAGAAGTAGCCCGCCGACGAAAAGACCCGCACCTTGCGCATCGGAGACGCGGTCACACGGCTGGCGGTGAGGTTGGCCACGCACCCGTCGGCGTATTCCAGTCGCGCATTGACGATGTCCGGCTCGCGCGTGAGCAGTGCGGCGCCCGCCGCGCGAATGTCAACCGGCGGACCGCCCGCCAGAAGCCCGATGAGATCGAGATCGTGGATCATGAGATCCATCACCACCGAGACATCGGTCCCGCGCGGCGTGAACGGAGCCAGGCGGTGCACCTCGATGAACTTCGGTTTCCCGATGTGCGGAAGTGCGGCCTCCATGGCACCGTTGAAACGCTCGATGTGCCCGACCTGCAGGATGCGCTCGCGCTCCCGCGCCGCGCGCACCACCGCTTCCCCGTCGGGAACGCTTCCGGTAATGGGTTTCTCGATGAAGACGTCGCGATCGGCCGCGATCGCGGCCAACGCCACCTGCGCGTGCGCCGACGTGGTGGTGACGACACTTACCGCATCCACGTCGCGCAGCATGCCCTCGAGCGAATCGTAGGCGGTGGCCCCGAACTCGCCCGCCGCCGCGCGGGAGCGCGTCGCGTCGATATCGTAGCAGGCGACGAAGTCCACGCCGGCGAGTTCACGCAGGACGCGAACGTGGGCGCGCCCGAGGCGCCCGGTGCCGGCGACGCCGATCCGCAGTCCCACGGCGCGCTACTTGGCGATGCCGCGCTCGCTGTGGCGCAGGAATTCCGCCATCTCGGCGGCGTCCGCGCTGTCCCAGTCGTCGCCGTCCAGCGTGTCCAGCACCTGCGAGACGTTGAGGTTGCTGCGGTAGAGGAGCTTGTAGATCTTCTTGATGTGGGCCCGGCGCTCGGCCGAGAAGCCACGGCGCTCGAGGCCGATCGAATTCAGCCCGTAGATCTGCGGGGGGTTCCCCGCCATCTTGATGAACGGAGGAACATCGCGTTCGATGCGGCTCCCCCCGCCGATGAAGCTGTACTTGCCGAGCCGCACGAACTGATGCACGGGCGTTATCCCCCCGACGGTGACAAAGTCGTCGATGAAGATATGCCCGGCCAGGTTGACCGCGTTGGCCAGAATGACCTCGCTGCCGATGACGCAGTTGTGCGCCACATGGACATACGCCATCAGCAGACAGCGGCTGCCGATGATCGTGCTCTCGCCTTCGCCCGTCGCCAGGTTGATGGTAACGAACTCGCGGAATACGTTCTCATCTCCGATGGTGAGGTAGGTCCGCTCACCGTGGTACTTCAAGTCCTGCGGCGGCGTCCCGATGCTGGCGCCGTGGAAAAAACGGTTGTTCTTTCCGATCTTCGTCGCGCCCTCGATCAGGACGTTCGACCCCACCTCGCACCCGTCCCCGATCTCCACGTTCTCGCCGATCACGGTATAGGGCCCGATCTTCACGCCCTGGCCGATACGGGCCCAGGGGTGAATCACCGCGGTCGGATGTATCTCCGTTTTCTGAAGGCTGTAACTTCTCACGAGTCGGCTCCTTGCTCTCGCCGGCACTCCGGCGGAATCATTACCGCTCAACAATAACGGACGACAGCTCCGCCTCGGCGGCCAGCTTGTCGTCGACGTAGGCGTAACCCTGCATGGTACACATACCACGACGCAACGTCTTCATTTCCAGCTCGAAACGGAGCTGGTCTCCGGGCAGGACCGGACGCCTGAACTTTGCCTTGTCCACCCGGGTAAAGTAAACCAGATACTTCCGCGGGTCATCCACGGTGTTCAGAAGCATGACGCCGCCGGTCTGGGCCATGGCCTCGATGATGAGGACGGCCGGCATGATGGGGTGGCCCGGGAAGTGGCCCATGAAAAATGGCTCGTTGATGGTGACGTTCTTGATGCCGACGATCCGTTTGCGGTCCTCGAG
>CAZCQM010000291.1:0-3340 GCA_964500785.1 uncultured bacterium | reverse complement strand
CGGGGGGTTGTCGCCGTCCACGACAAGGACGGCTGGCTGCCGTCGGTCCCGCGGCTCTGGCAGCAGCTCGAGCGGGAGGGCGCCCTGTCGCGACGGGTCTGGCAGTCCGTTCCGTTCGACCGGGTGGACAACCTCGTGTCGCTCGGCCTGGTCGTGGGACTGGACTATCGTGATGCGACGCTCGATGTGCACGACCTGCTCCAACGCTTGAAGCAGCACCCCCTGGTGCGGGATCTGCTTGCCGACGGTGAGTTGATCGAATGGGGTGCCAAGACCATCCCCGAGGGTGGTGCCTATTCCCTCCCGGAGCGCCTTTCAGGGAACGGTGTGGTGGTCGTCGGCGACGCCGCCGGCTTCGTGGATGTGCCGTCGCTCAAAGGCATCCACTACGCGATGCAGTCCGGGATGCTCGCCGCGCGGGCGATCTACGCGGCCCTCAAGGCCGACGACACGTCGGCGGAGAAGCTCCGCGAATACGACCGCCTGCTCCGTTCGTCGTACGTCGCGTCGGACCTGCATCGCACGCGGAACATGCGGCTTGCGTTCAAGCACGGGTTCTGGGGCGGTGCCTTCCGGGCGGGCATGATGACCGTGACAGGAGGGTGGTTCCCCGGCGGTCGCATCCCGATGGAACCGGATGCGGCGGCGGCGCGGCGACCGGCGGCATCGGCCGCGGCGCCGGCGGATGCGTTGACCATCTCGAAGCTCGATGCGGTCTTCAAGGCCGGGAACGCGACACGGGACGACATTCCGTCGCATCTGCTCCCGCCGGAGAATGCCGACCGCGCCACCGCCGAGTTCTACGCGCACATGTGCCCGGCCGGTGTCTACGAGTGGAGCGACGGCGGTCTCCGCGTCAACGCTCCCAATTGTGTGGACTGCAAGGCGACGGACGTGCTGGGGCCCCGGTGGACACCCCGTGAAGGTGGGAGCGGGCCGGCGTACAAGCGCATGTAGGCACCCATGCACCTAACGCGTGCCACGTACCATCGGCCATTCACGCAGCACGCGCACCACGGGCTCACGGCATGAACACCTCCGTTCCGCAGGCTCGCCCGCCTGATCCCCTCGCGGATCGGGCCTCCGGGCCACTGACGCTCCTCGTGCGCGCGATGCTCGCCGCGGGCGGGGGCCTGACGCTGGTGGGCGTCGCGCTGGCGTTCGCCAGGAGCGGCGCGATCCCGACGGAGACGGTGCCGTTGACGGCGCTCCCCGGACGACTTCTGGTGCTGGACGGTGCGGCGTGGATGACGCTGGGTGTGCTGGCGTTCCTGGCGACCCCGCCGCTCCTGATCTCGTGTCTGTTCTACTGTCTCACCCGAAGCGGGAACCGCGTGCACGCCGTCATCGCGGGCAGCGTGCTCGGCCTCCTGTTCTCGAGTCTCGCCACCACCCTGATCGGGCATCCAGGCCACGCCGGAACGCACCTCACGCTGCTGTCGCTGCTACCGGAGGTGGGGGTATTCGCGGCTGCGGTGGCCTCCGGGACGCTGGGCTCGACGCTCGGACTCGGCGGCGGGGTGTTCGTGGTGCCGCTGCTGTCGGCCTTCTTCGGGATCCCACTCAAAACGGCCATCGCCGCGAGCGCCGTGTCCGTCGTTGTGAACTCCATGGGTGGGACGAGCGTTTATCTCCGCTATCGCATGACGAACATCCGCCTTGGATTGTTCATGGAGCTCACGACGGTCGTCGGCGCGGTGCTCGGTGGGTTCATCGTCGTCATCATCGCGCCCCAGGTACTCCGCGGCATATTCGGCGTCGCCTTGATGGGACTGGCCGTCGCCGCACTGGTCCGGCCCGACGAGGACCATGTGGAGTCCGGACGGGACCCGCTGGGATTGCGGCAGGAATTCCACGATCCCGCCACCGGCGACGACGTCGTGTACGTCCCACGGCGACTCGGCCCGGGCGCCTCGGTCAGCATGGTGGCTGGTGTCCTCTCCGGGATGCTCGGGATCGGCGGCGGCGTCGTGAAGGTCCCGCTCCTCCACACGATCATGCGCGTGCCGGTCAAGGCGGCGGCGGCCACCAGCATGTTCATGGTTGGCATCACGGTCTCGGCCAGTGCCTACGTGTACTACGCGCACGGTCTCATCGACCTCTCCGTCACCGTGCCGGCCGTGCTCGGAATGCGAATGGGCTCGAATTTCGGTGCACACGCTGCCCGGAGGATCCACGGGGGCACCTTGATTCGCGTCCTCGTCGTGATCCTCGTGTACCTCGGGTTGGTGTTACTGCTGCAGGCGCTCGGGGTCCGCGTACCTGGCGCGTCGACGACGATGGTTCCAGCCTGACCTCGCGACCGACCCGTCCGTCACACGCGTGATCAGGAAACGAACGGAGCCGATCGGCGCAATACCCGCCACAGACGAACCAAACCGTGGGACGACAGCGAAAGACCCCGAACCGTAGCGGTCGGGGCCTGTGTTATCCGAGCAACTTTGTAGCAGAACCGATGCGAGCCTGAGGGCAATGGCCGAAACGACGCCTCGACGATCTTGATGGTGCGCCTCCCCTGTCATCACGACTGAAGCAGTCGGTTTAGGAACCTTCATCCACGCGTACAGGTCTTCTACTCCGACCGGTGCAACGTTTCGGGGTTCGCGGAACGCGCTCTTCAGTTGAAGGAGTGGAGCCGTGTCCGATCGGCGATTTGGAACGCATCCGAGTGGCGGGTTCAGCCGGTGAGCGCCCCGTACCGGTCTCGTCGCCTGCGGTTCGGCCGGGCCCTTTGGCGGAGCCGCTGGCCGGCCCCTCCGTGCCCACGATCACGATGACGCAACACGACCACGCCGCGAACGACGAGATCGCGCGCCGCCTCGAGAATCGGCCTCGCGTCACGCTCCGACTGCGCATCACCCTCGTCTTCGTGATCTGCGCCCTGTTCATCACCGGGATCACGCTGGGTTCGATGGCGGCGCTGTCCCGCTTCCAGGTGAAGATGCACTTCCTGGAGGCGGCAGACGACTGCGCCTTCGAGCTGCAGGAGGCGCGTCGCTACGAGAAGAACTTCTTCCTGTACGGGACCGCCCTCTCCGACGCCTTGGATCATGCCTACCGGGCCGACCGGTTGCTCGAGGCCAATTTCCACGACGTTGCCGAAGTGATCGGACAAGTGGCGGCGCAGTCCTGGCTGGACAATCTGCACCGTTACGAGACCCTGCTCGAGGAGCTCGGGGATGCTGCCTCGCGCCCGGGGTTCGACGATGCCCAGAAACACCAGGCCGAAGCAAACCTGCGGCGGTTCGGTGGGGCGATTCTCGACGAGGCCTCCGCGATGATCGCCAAAGAGCGCCAATCGATGAATGCGATGATCCGGACGGCCATGGTCGTCGCGGGT
>CAZCQM010000290.1:0-3350 GCA_964500785.1 uncultured bacterium | reverse complement strand
TGGACGGCGCCGGAAACCCGGCGGTCACCGGTACGTTTGAAGGACCCGCCGACTTCGGTGGCGGTGTTTTGCCGGGGGCGGGTTCCGCGGACATTCTCCTCGCGGAGTACGGACGCGACCCCGGCCAGCCGATCATCACCTCGATCGTGGACGTTGGCAACGACCAGGGCGGCACGGTGAAGGTCCGCTTCAATCGCTCGGGCCACGATCAGGCCGCGTCGCCGACGGGAATCACCGGTTACGAGATCTATCGACGCGACGATCCGCCTCCGGCCGTACCGCTCGAAGGAGAGACGGCGGCACCCACGCCCCGGCCGCTCATCGACGGATGGTCATACGTCGCCACGGTGCCGCCCCACGGCGAGACGACCTACGGCATCGACGTCCCCACGATCGGCGATTCCACGATCGCACACGGGCAGTACTACTCGGTGTTCTTCGTCCGCGGCTCGACGGGCAACGCGTATACCTTCTTCGACAGCCCGGCCGACAGCGGCTACTCGCTCGACAATCTCGCGCCGACGGCGCCGCAGAATGTCGTCTACGCCACCGGGCAGCTCTTCTGGAGCCAGCCGGCGACGGCGGATTTCGACTACTTCACCGTCTACGGCGGGAACACCGGCGATTTCGGCTCGGCCAACGTGATCGATTACACGGTACTCGCCACGCTGGAAGTCGGGGGCTCACCGTACGCGGTCTACTTCGTTACGGCGACGGACTTCTCGGGGAACGAGAGCCTTCCGGGTTCGACGAGCCCGGCGACGGGCGTGGGCGGGACCCCGCACAGCTATGTCCTTTCGGTCTCCAACTACCCCAACCCCTTCAACCCGACGACGACGGTGCGCTACACGGTGCCGACACGCGGACCGGTGACGGTGGCGATCTACGACGCGCGCGGCGCGCGGGTGGCGACGCTGGTGGACAACGAGACTCGCGAGGCGGGCGCCTACCGAACGGAATGGAACGGCCGCACGGACGCCGGAACCGCTGTGAGCTCGGGTGTGTATTTCGCGCGGATCGAGCAGAGCGGCGCGGTGCGCACCCAGAAGATGGTGCTCCTCAAGTAACGCGCATCGACGCCCCGGGGCCCCGGGTCGTTCCGGGGCCCCTTTCCCCCCACGCGCCGTGTGACGGATCCCCGCCTCGTGTGTCTATTAAGAAGGGCCACCGTCCGCGTCGGCGGTCCCTCTCCATCCATCCCATCGTCCAGCCAGGAGGTAGAGCCGTGACCCGCCTCATCCAAGCCTGTTTCACCCTTCTGATGATCGCCGCCACCGCCAGCCCGCTGTCCGCCGCTACGCCCATTCACCTCTGGAGTGAGAAATTCGGGAGCACGAGCGGCGACGTCGGATACGGAGTCGCGACCGACGTATCCGGCAACGTGTTCCTGGCGGGCCAGTTCTACGGGACCGTGGATTTCGGAGGCGGACCGCTGACGACGGCGAGCGCGCAGTTCCCGGACGCCTTTCTCGCCAAGTACGACGCCACCGGGTCCCATCTCTGGAGCCGACGCTTCGGTGGTACGGGCTCCGACCTTGCCTATTCGGTCGCGACCGACGCATCCGGCAACGTGGTCATCGCGGGCTACTTCCAGAACGTCGTGGATTTCGGAGGTGGGGCACTCACCAGCGCCGGCTCCAATGACTCCTTCGTGGCCGCTTACGACCCGACCGGGTCCCATCTCTGGAGCTACGGCTTCGGGGACACGGGAAGCGACGTCGCATACACGGTTGCGACGGACCCGTCCGGCAACGTCATCCTGGGAGGATCCTTCAACGGGACCGTAAACTTCGGGGGCGGTCCGCTGACGAGCGCCGGCAGTTACGACATCGCTGTCGCCAAATTCAGCCCCACCGGGACGCACCTCTGGAGCCAGAGATTCGGAGGGACGAACGCCGACTACGTTCGGTCGGTTTGCACCGACGCATCCGACAACGTGTTCATGGCCGGGTACTTCGTCTTCACGGCGGACTTCGGGGGCGGTCCGCTCACCAGCGCCGGCGCGAGCGACATCGTGCTCGCGAAATACAGCCCCACCGGGACCCACCAGTGGAGCCAGCGCTTTGGCGACACGAGCCTCGACCAGGGACGATCGGTTACGACCGACGCGTCCGGCAACGTGTTCATGACGGGCTATTTCAATGGGACCGTTGACTTCGGGGGTGGGCCACTGGTGAGCGCCGGCTTCGACGACATCGTGCTCGCCAGGTACGACCCCGCCGGAACACACGCGTGGAGCCGGCGCCTGGGCGGCACCGACTATGACGAAGGATACTCGGTGGCGACCGACGACGCCGGCAACGTGTTCCTGGCCGGAGGCTTCCGGGGGACGGTGGATTTCGGGAGCGGACCGATGGCAAGCGCCGGCCTGACCGACATCTTCATCTCCAAGTTCAGTTCGAGCGGCGTGTGCCGCTGGAGCCAGGGCTTCGGAGACGCCGGCAGCGACTACGGAAACTCGATCGCATCCGGCGCCGCCGGCGACGCCTTCATGACGGGACAATTCAACGGAACGGTGGATTTCGGAGGCGGGCCGCTGACGACCGCGGGCAGCTACGACATTCCCCTGGCCAAATACGTCGGCAATCCTCCGCAACCGTCGATCACCTCCGTCGCGGACATCGGCAACGACCAGGGCCGCCAGGTGAAGATCCGCTTCGAGCGCTCGGGCTACGACCGGGCCGCGTCGTCGTCCCCGGTTCTGCAGTACGAGGCCTACCGTCGCGACGATCCCACACCCGCCGCCTCGAGCGCGCCGGACCCCGCGGTCCTGATGTCGCGACGCCAGCTGCTCGCGGATGGATGGACGCAAGTGGGTGCGGTGGCGGCGCACGAGGAGACGACGTACGGCATCGACGTCCCCACGGTGGGGGATTCGACGATCGCGTTGGGACCGTACTACTCGGTGTTCTACATTCGTGCCGCGACCGCGGCGCCGGGGACGTTCTTCGACTCGCCCGTCGACAGCGGCTACTCGCTGGACAACCTGGCGCCGGGGGTACCGAACGGACTCGTCTATAGTAGTGGGACGCTCTCCTGGGACGAGTCGACCGCCGGGGACTTCGACTACTTCACCGTCTACGGTGCGAACGCGAGTGACTTCGGCGCCGCGACGCTCGTGGACTACACCATCACAACCGACATGGACGTGACCGCCGCGGGCTACGTCTACTACTTCGTCACCGCGACCGACTTTTCGGGCAACGAAGGAGCGCCGGGCGAGATCAACACGCTCGTGGGCGCAGGCGACACGCCGCGGAGCTACGTCCTCTCGGTGTCGAACTTCCCCAACCCGTTCAACCCGACGACGACGGTGCGCTACACGGTGCCGACACGCGGACCGGTGACGG
>CAZCQM010000289.1:0-3380 GCA_964500785.1 uncultured bacterium | reverse complement strand
GCCCCCGATCTCCGACTCCGAGCCCGTGCCGCCGCCGATGCCGCTTCAGAAGGCGTCGCCGTCGTCGCACCCGGGCCGCGCGCCGGTCTACGTGATCGTCGGCGGCATCCACGCCTATCTGGAGAGCGCTCGCGCCGAGGCGCGCGCCCTGGAGCTGCTCAAGATCCCGGCGAAGATCGAGTCCGACGGGACGCAGTTCCGCGTCGTGATCGGACGGTACGACACCCTTGACGCCGCGGACCGGGCCCTCGCCGGCTACAAGTCGCAGGGCCACATGTTCCGGATCGTCAGGGAATAGGGCATGCGGCGGGGCCTTCGACCCGTCGCGAGAATGCGCCTTATTTCCCATTTCCCGGATACCGCCCGGGAATCCTCCTAACAGGCTTTAAATAAAGAAGTTGTGATGTTCGCCTGCCCCTGCGGTGGGTGAAATCCCGAATCTCACCTCAATCCACCCTCATACCTGATTGGGTACCTATATCGAGTGATTTGGATAGATTACGATGTAGCGTTTTGTCATCAATAGCGTTACACAATATCGCCTTCCCGCCTCTCGACCCCGCCAGCTGTGGATAAAGTGGCATCGAAAATGCACTTGGCAGAAATCCGGCCGCGCCTCGAGGGGCAGACACGCCCCCGGGACCCCAGCGGGTTCCTATCGCCTCGAGGCCGACCGGTGCAACCCGGGTCGGTCATCCGGCCCGCCTGTTTGAGTTTTCCCAGTACCAACGTATGGCCAGTTTTGGACACAGATTTGCCCGTCGGGCGGAGACCCGGCTTCCCTGGGGGATCGAACCCTCCGCGGTCGGCTTCGGCCTGCGGCGTGACGTGGCACGCTACGAGTTCCACGTTCAGACCCCCCGCTGGAAGCGCGTGCTCGACATCGCCCTCAGCGTCGTCGGCCTGGCCGTGTTCTCGCCGGTTCTCCTCGTGACGGCGATCGTGGTGAAGGCCACATCGCCCGGCCCGGTCTTTTACCGCCAGGAGCGCGTGGGGATCAATCGCCGCACGGGGGAGCGCCGTCGCTCGGGTGACAACGGGGACAGCGATCGGCGGCGGCGGGACCGCCGCGTCCTGGTGAGCTTCGGGCGCCCGTTCACGATCTACAAGTTCCGCACCATGGTGGTGGACGCCGAGCGCGGCACCCCACCGATGTGGGCCAAGGAACGGGACCCGCGGATCACGCCCGTGGGACGGATGCTGCGCAAGACCCGGGTCGATGAGTTGCCCCAGTTCCTCAACGTCCTCAAGGGCGACATGAGCATCGTGGGGCCCCGTCCCGAGCGCGCGTACTTCATCGGTCGTATCGAAAAAGAGATTCCGGATTTCCACCTGCGCCTGCACACGAAGCCCGGCATCACCGGCCTCGCCCAGATCGAGCTCGGCTACACCAATACGGACGACGGACTGCGCGACAAGCTCCGGTTCGATCTCGAGTACATCCGCCGCCGGAGCTTCTGGACGGACCTGCGTATTCTCTGCCGCACGGTCTCGGTCGTCCTCACGGGGAAGGGCGCCTGCTAGGGCGGTCCGCACCCCCATCCAATCGCTCCCATCCAGCGTCGAAGTTGCGGGCCCGCACGGGCACGTGATTTGCTGGTACGAACTTAGCGCCTCCCTGACTCGATTTCCGGGCTTGCCCGCTCCGGGGTGAGGGGGGCATGCTGTCGAGGTGGCCGGGGGGTCCGGCGGAACGCCCCGGAGTCCCGTGAGCCCGGAAACGCAGGAATGTTGTGAGCATCCAGACACCGCGCCTGAGCATCGGATTGCCGGTTTACAACGGGGAAGCCTTCCTGGCCGAAGCCCTCGACGGCCTGCTGGCGCAGACCTACGCCGACTTTGAGCTGGTGATCTCGGACAACGCCTCCAACGACGGCACGGAGGCCATCTGCCGCCAGCGAGCCGCGCGCGACCCGCGCGTGCGCTACGTGCGCCAGGAGGTCAACCTCGGTGCGATGCGCAACTTCAACCGGGTGTTCGAGCTGGCGCGCGGCGAGTACTTCAAGTGGGCGGCGCACGACGATCTCCACGAGCCCGATTTTCTCAAGGCATGCGTGGACGTGCTCGACCGGAATCCCGACGTCGTCCTCGCGTACCCGCTCGCGCGCGACATCGACGCGGCGGGGAATACATTGAAGGTGGTTGGAATGGGCCTCGACGCCGACACACCGAGCGCCTCCCGGCGCTTCGCGGAGTTCATCCGCCGCGAGCATTCGTGCATCGCCATCTTCGGCGTCGTGCGCGCCGAGGTGCTGCGCCGCACGCGCCTGCTGGCCAACTACTCGGATTGTGATCGTGTCCTCCTGGCCGAGATCGCGCTGGCGGGACGTGCGCGGGAGGTCCAGGAGCCGCACTTCGTCCACCGGCTGCACAAACAGCGCTCGGTCCACCAGTACAAATCGCGGCAGACGCGGAGCCAGTGGTTCGACCCCTCCAAAGGCGGCCGGCCGGTCTGGCCCTTCACGCGGCAGTTCTTTGGCTATCTCAGCGCGATCCGCCGGGCGCCGTTGTCGCGCACCGAGAAGGCCGCGTGCACGCTGAAGATGACTCGCTGGATCAGACAGAATGCGGACGGGCTCGTGGAGGATGCGACGTACGCGGCCCGGTACTGCCTGCGCCCGCTCAAGCGACGCGTCACCGGTACCGCCGATCCGAAATCGCAGGCCGATGGGAGGATGGAGTGAGGGCGCCGGGGATCTCGACGACGGCGCCCGCGAGCCGACCGGGCGGCGCCGCCCTCGGCGACGTCGGCGTGCTTGCGGTCGTGCCGGAGCGCTGGGGCGGCATGTGGCTTTCGCGGCACCAGATCCTGACGCGGCTCACGCGCTACTTCGAGGTCGTCTGGTTCAACCCCGCCCGGTCCCTCAGACGCGCCCTGGCCGCGCCCCCGTCGCGGAGCGAGGACCCGGCACCGCCGCCCGAGCGGAGCTTCGCCGTCTACGATCCGGAACCGTGGCTCCCGAAGCTCTACCGGCCGCACGGGCTCGCCGTTGCGACCGAACGGGAACGCCTGCGCCGCGCGCGCCGCATGCTCGAGCGCGCCGGTTGCTCGCACATCGTGCTCTATCTCTGGCAGTACAAGTACGCGGCCGCCCGAACGCGGGTCGAGCACGATGCGAGCGTCTATCACATCGTGGACGAGTACTCCTTCTCCGACGTGGAGCAGCCCCTGTCGGCGACCGAACGGGATCTGATCGAGCACGTGGACCAGGTCATCGTGCATTCGCCCGCGCTGAGGGAGAAGAAGGGGATGATCAATCCCAACACGGCCTACGTGACCAACGGGGTCGACTATCCCACGTTCGCGGCGCCGAGACCCGAGCCCGCCGATCTCGCCGCCGTTCCGCACCCTCGCATCGGGTACGTGGGACGCCTGAAGC
>CAZCQM010000288.1:0-3392 GCA_964500785.1 uncultured bacterium | reverse complement strand
GGAGAACAACCAGGGGACGCTCGAGCACGCGATGGGCGATCCCGGCGTCGCGCTGGTGGCGAACGTCCTCCCCGGGACGACGGCGGCTGACCTGGACCGGCAGCTTCAGGCGACGGGCGCGCGGTCCGTCGGCAGCTGGTTGCGCGAGCGGCTGCCCGAGCGCCTCTCGCGCGCGTTGTGCGAACACGCCGGCGTGGAGGCGTCGGCGCGCGGCGATCAGGTGCCGCGCGAGCGGCGCCGCGCGCTCGCCGCGGCGGTGTGCGAGCTGGTGCTCCCGGCCACCGGATCGCGCGGGTACAACTTCGCGGAGGTGACGGCGGGCGGCGTCCCGCTTTCGGAGATCCGTCTGGAGACGATGGAATCGCGCACGTGTCCGGGGCTGTACCTGTGCGGAGAGATCTGCGACGTCGACGGGCGCATCGGCGGCTACAACTTCCAGTGGGCGTGGGCGAGCGGGTTCGTCGCGGGGGTGGCGGCGGCGACCGCGCGGGACGAGAACTAGCGGCCGGCCACGCGCGACTTCATCAGGGCGCGCCAGTCCGTGACGAGATGGAGCGTGGTGTTGCCGCCGCCTTCGGGTACGGCGAACAGAAAACGCTTGCCGTCCGGCGCGACGTCCCCGGCCCCCGGAAGCGTCCGTCCGCCGAAGATGACCCCGGAAGCGCCCAGAACCAGCCGCTCGCCGGTCCCGTCGACGGGGACGCGCCTCAAGTGCCCGTCCAGAGACGAGTAGATCACGCTCCTCCCGTCCGGCATCCAGCGGCCGGCGCGCGCACCCTCTTCCGAGATCTGGAAGCGCGCCGAGGGAGACGCGTAGAGCGCGGCGTACAACTCGTCGCGCCCCGACTCGTCCGACAGGTAAAGCACCCAGCGGCCGTCGGGCGAGAAATCCTGCCCGGCCTCCACGGCAGGCGACGTCAACAGCTCGCGCGGTTTGCCGCTGCCGTCCGCCGGGATCGTCCACACGTCGCTTCCGCTCTGCGTCTGCTGAACGTCGACGAGCAGGTCCCGGCCGTCGCGCGACCAGCAGTCGATCGACAGCGCGATGCCCTTCATGTCCAGGACCTGGCGCCGCGCCGAGGAGCCGACCGCGGACTGCACCCAGACGCGGCCCGATCCGTCGCCGTACGCCACTTGCCGTCCGTCCGGCGACCACGCCGGGAACGCGGCCTGCTCCGGGCCGAGCGTGAAACGGGTGCGGACCCCGGTCGCCGTGTCGATCATCCACAGGTCGAAGCGCTCGCCGCGCATGCTGACGACGGCGCGACGTCCGTCCGGGGATATCCTGGGCGTGCCGACAAACGACCCCGGCGTGCCCAGCCGGCCGACCTCGTTTCCGTCCAGATCGAACCACGCGAGGCGCGACGCTTCGAACGTGTCGCCGGAGAAGAACGCCATCGGGCCCCGGCCGGCCAGGGTGAACGCGCCCGTGAGCCGATACAGGTTGAACTGCACCGCCTGGGCGAGTGGAATCGGGTCACCGGAGCGCTCGAGCGTGTCGACATCGAACCTCTGCACGACGAGGTTGCGGTCCTTGAGGTACATGATGTACCCGGGATCGAGGTAGCGAGCCTCGCTCTGGCACCTGAAGAGCTCGCGAGATGTACCCTTGCGCAGATCGAGGCAGCACACGGTGGCGGAGTCGAAGTTGACGGATCCGATGACATACAGGAGGCGCTCGCCGTCGGGCAGAAAATGCGGAAGCCGGTGTGTTTCGCCCTTTTCCCCCAGCGTCGTCACTGCGCGCGTCGGTCCGCCCGACACCGACACGGCGTGCAGCCCTTCCAGCGCGCCCGGCGCGAAGACGATGGTGCCATCCGGGCCCCACGCTCCACCGCGCGCCTCGGGCGCGTCGCAGACGGTCTGCACGACGCCTCCGTTCACCCCGACGCGCTTGAGCTTACCGCCGGCGAAGAAGCCGATCGAGCGTCCGTCGGGCGACCAGAACGGATACGTCCCGCCCTCGGTTCCGTCCAGCGGGGTCGTGGTGGCTTCATCGAGGCGGCGCGTCCAGATCTGCAGATCCCTTCCCTGACCGGACGCCGCGATGGCGAGCGTGCGCCCGTCCGGCGAAAGGGCGAGCGAGGCGTTCGAGAGATCGAGCTGCATGCCGGGGAGCTCGAGATCCACCTGGAACAGCGGCGCCCGGGGAACGGGCCGGAGCAGCCAGCCCGCGAGGGCGCCGACGAACGCCAGCGGGAGCGCGACAGCGACCAACCGGCCGAAGCGCTGGCGGGACGGCGCGCGCACCGCGCCCTCACTATCCGCCGCCGCGGGAACCGGGCCCGAGTCGCTCCCGCGCATCGTGCGGTCCAGCGCGATGCGCGCCTCGCCGATATCGCGCAGCCGCTGCTTCGGGTCCTTGAGGAGGCATCGCTGCAGGAGATCGAGCAGCGCCGGGGGCAATCCGGACGGAAGCGCGGTCCAGTCGGGTTCGTCCTTGAGGACCGACGCGAGCGTCTCCGATACCGTTTCGCCACTGAATGTCTGTTGTCCCGTCAGCATCTCGAAGAGGACGACACCGAACGAGAAGATATCCGCGCGGCGATCGACCGCCTTTCCCTTCGCCTGCTCGGGGGACATGTACGCGGCGGTGCCGAGAATCACCCCGGCCCGGGTTCCCGCGCTCGTGAGCGTGGGCGACTTGGTCAGGTCGGAGGCGGACGCACCGGGATCGTCCTCGAGCGCCTTGGCGAGTCCGAAATCGAGCACCTTCGCCGTCCCGTCGGGTGTGATCTTGATGTTGGCCGGCTTGAGATCGCGGTGGATGACGCCGCGTTCGTGGGCGTACTCGAGCGCCTCGGCCACCTGTTTCGCGATGGGAAGCGCTTCGTCGACGGGAATCGCGCCCCGCGCGATGCGGTCGGCGAGTGTGGGGCCTTCGACCAGCTCCATGACGATGGCGCGGGTGCCGTCGAACTCCTCGAGCCCGTATATGGCCGCGATGTTGGGATGCGTCAGCGAGGCCAGCAACCGCGCCTCGCGATCAAAGCGGGCCATGCGCTCGGCGTCGGACGCAAAGACTTCGGGAAGGACCTTCACAGCGACGTCGCGACCGAGCCGCGAATCCGCGGCGCGGTAGACTTCGCCCATGCCGCCGGCGCCGATAGCGGCGGTGACCTTGTAGTGTCCGATGGTGCGGCCGAGCATGCTCATTCCAATGCGTCCTTCTTTTGGGAGTCCCGCGGGTCGGCCGGCACGGTCCGTCAGATGCCTGCCGTCACGCCGGCGTTCACGAACGGCCGCCAGTCACAGGAACTGTTCTTGTCCCGGCTACCAGTCGTTTCGCTCACGCAGCGACGTGATGTGCGCGACGTGGTGCCTGCCGTGCCATTCGTAGAGGAGGGTGACGGCCCCGAGCGTCATGTCTCCGCTTTCCGGGTGGTGGAGCG
>CAZCQM010000287.1:0-3406 GCA_964500785.1 uncultured bacterium | reverse complement strand
CATCGTTTCCATCGAGGACGGCCTGGCCGAGGACGACTGGGACGGCTGGGCGCAGATAACGGCGGCACTCGGCGACCGCGTGCAGCTGGTGGGCGACGACCTGTTCGTGACCGACGAGGAGCGCCTGCGCCGCGGCATCGACGCGGGTGTTGCCAACTCGATCCTGATCAAGCTCAACCAGATCGGAACGCTGAGCGAAACTCTCTCCACCATCGAGACCGCGAAGGCGGCCGGTTACTCGTGCGTGATTTCGCACCGGAGCGGCGAGACCGAGGACACGACGATCGCGCACCTGGCCGTCGCGACCAACGCGGGACAGATCAAGACGGGGAGTTTGTGCCGCAGCGAGCGTATCGCCAAGTACAACGAGCTGTTGCGCATCGACGAGGAGCTGGGTTCGGTGTCGATGTATCCGGGCGGCGCGGTCTACCCCACGCTCGGATCGTAGGCAGGTTCCAGGAGGCAGTCATGCGGTACTGGGAATTCGATCGCGAGCCATCGGTGACCAGGCGGGGCACGTTCCACGATTTCAAAAGACGACCGCGCACCGCGCGCGGCGACGGCCACTCGGTGGTCGCCGGCGGCGGGAGCGTGGGTCCGTTCCTGCGCAATTTCTACCGGCACAGGGTCGCCGTCAGCGCGCCGATCCAGCGCTTCTTCCTGTTCCTGGTGCTCGCGGCGATCATCTACGCCTTCGTCCTGGGCGACGGCGGGATCATCCGGATCGCCATGCTGCAGCACGAGCGGGCGGGACTGGACGGCCACATCGCGGCGCTCCAGCAGAACGCGGAGATGCTCCAGACCGAGATCGCGCGGCTGCAAAGCGACCCGTTCTACATCGAGAAGACGGGCCGCGAGCGCTACGGCTACATCCGCCCGGGCGAGACGGTCTACAAGCTGGTTCCCACCGACGAGAACTCGAAGTAGGTCAACGTGACGTCGTCACCGCCGGCTTGCGCGGCAGCTTCCACTCATCGAACATGATGACGTCCATCGCCTGCTTGAACTGACCCGGGTTCATGAACACCGGCGCAAACCCGAACGCGCAGCTGCGCGCGGCCACCGCGCCCGGAACATTCGCCACCCGGTCCGCGTACGCGGACGTCCAGAAGGCCACCGGCTGGTGGTACGTCGGCTGCGACGTATTCAGGCACTCCAGCCCGTAGATGGGCTGGAAGCAGGCGCGCGCCGTCCTGGGAACCCGCGGACAGAGGTCTTTGAAGTACTGCGGGTTGTAGACCTCGGAATAGATCCCGGACTCCGAGGGTTGATGGGCTTTGCCCTCGCCCGCCGCCTCCGGACGAAGCGTCAGATGCGGAAAGGCCGGGTCCAGTGCGAAGGCGCCGCGGAGCGTGTCGTCGCGCCGGTTGTAGTCGTACAGCCACTTCACCGAACATCCCTGCGCGGGCGAACGCCGCGCCCCCACGCTCAGGTACACGAAGTCGATGACGTCGAGGCACATCTCCCGGTAGGCGAACGACTCGCTCCCCGGGGCGTCCTCGACACCCTTGTCGTCGGGTAACCCCGTCTGCAGGCCGTCCGGCTCGTAGAGGAAGATCAACGGGTAGCGCACGTACGGCGCGGTTTCGCGGTTCACGCAGTATTGCAGCGGCTGCTCGCCGGTGATCATGACGTGCCCGCCCACCGCCATGGTCAGCGCCAGCAGGTTCGGTATCAGCTTGGCGGCCTTCTGGGGGGACGTATCGGTGGGATCCCTGGGGCGATACATAATGAACTTGTACAGGTAGGCGAGATCCGTCCTCTCCCCGGGGTTGCCGATTGTGCTCCACACGATCGACTTGTAGTCCGCGAGCTTGCTCAACGGGATGTTGGCGCCCGCCCGGGTGGCGCTGATGATGTCGCGCTCGGGATCGAATCCGTCGAGATCGCTCACCATGTCGAGCCAGAACTGTTCGTGTTCGGCCTGGCTGGGGTAGATGCCGCGGAAGTTTGGATCGTCCCACCCCATCCCGGGCCGCTCGTCCTGCTTGAAGTCATCGACGATGAGAAGGTCCCGCTCCATCGTGAACTGGACCGTGTTGATCTTGACCTCGATGCGCGAACAGTTCCCCGAGTTGTCGATCACCTCCGCGCTGAAGATATGCGTCCCCATGTAGAACGCGCGTCCGGGCGTGGTGGCTTCCGTGGCGATGAACGGCGTGTAATCGATCTCCCACTGGGCGGGATCGGTGAGGTCGGCGATGTCCCACCCGTAGCGATAGCCGACTACCTCCCCCCCGTACCAGTCCGCATTCGCCCGCAGCGTGAACGCGAGTGGAACCCCCGCGGGGATGTCGAGAATCTTGAGCGCCGACTCACACGTCGCCGTCTGCAGGGCTCCGAGGTACGGATTGGCGAGCGTGAACGTCGGTCCCGTCGTGCGGGTCGACACGATCACGCGCCGCACGTTGTACTTCTCGTCGAGCACCGGTGTCACCGCGCCCGCGTCGTCCTTGGCACGAACGGCGAAAACGTAGTCGCCGAACGGCATGGGGGGCGTCGTCCAGGTGGTGCCGCTGTCGTCGGGCGCCGTGTAACAGACCCAGGGCTGCCAGGACGGCCGCGATGCCGGTGTTCGCAGGTAGGCGATGGTCTGGGTGTAGCTCCCGGCGTGTTTTCGGGTCGGTTCCAGCGCCCACTGCACCGAATCCGGGTCCTGGACGTCGTTCCTGCTGTCCACGTAGTCGTAGGCACGCCACCGGTAGGTAGCTACGGGTGGAAGCTGGGCGGTGCCCAGCGTCTGCCTCGGCGGCACGTCCACGACCACCTCGGGCGACAGGGTGCGCGCGGTGAACGAACGGTGGGCCGGTTCTTCGGACATCGCGCCTTCCAGGTCGACCGCGCGGATGAAGAACGTGTGCGAGCGGGTGAACACGCTGGCCTGCCGGGTCGTCAGCGAGTCGGCCAGCTGGTCCGCCGTGAAGGTGAACAGAGAATCGTTGCGGTAGACGGGCGCCCAGACGCCGTTCTCGAGATCTGTGGGATCGAAGACGCCGGCCCTGTTGTCCGTCACGAGGAATTCGTAGTGATCGATCTCGCCGTCCGGGTCCCACCCGCCCCAGTAGAGGCGCACGTCGTACCGGGTCGTCGAGCCTTCGGGAGGTGCGGCGGCAAGCCACACCTGCGGCGGCTGGTTGACCGCCCCCTGGGGGCTCACCCCGTTGTCGCATGCGGCGGCCAGGCCGACGATCGCCGACACCACAACTGCCCAGGACCGCCCTGCACGTCTGAGGTTCATGATCCCCCCCCGGGTTGGACCGGAGGGTATCTACAAGTCTACTACCTGCTTATCCGCCGATCAACGGGCTCGGAGGCGCCGGGACCCTCTTTATCATGGCTTGACTATCCCGGGCTTCCCCGGTATTCTCCCGTTTACATTGTCGCGGGGTGGAGCAGTCTGGTAGCT
>CAZCQM010000286.1:769-3406 GCA_964500785.1 uncultured bacterium | reverse complement strand
AAGCGCGGCCGCCGCGGCGGCGGCAATCACAACGAGTACCGGTGCGACCCACCGGCGGGCGAAAACCGGTTTTCTCCCCTTCGCCTCGGCGAGCAGACGTCGGATCTCCGCGACGACGACTTCCGCGGAGGCGGGGCGGTTGTCCGGATCCTTCTCGAGTAGTCGGCTCACGAGCCGCTCGACCTCGGGGGTAACCCTGGGATTCCACCGCGAGACCGGGCCGGCGGGCTCGTTCGCGATCGCGTACTGCACGGCCGCCGGGTGGCTGCCGGTGAAGGGTGGGTGCCCCGCGATCATCTCGAAGAGGACGACGCCCACGGAGAACAGATCCGATCGATGGTCCACGGGGTCGCCTCGTACCTGCTCGGGCGACATGTAGTGCAGTGTTCCCACCGTCGTATGTTCTTCCGTGAGACCCGGCAGGTCGTGGAGCTTGGCCAATCCGAAATCGAGGATTCGGGTGTGTCCCTCCTTGTCGATCATGATGTTGTCGGGCTTCAGGTCGCGGTGAATGATACCGGAGGCATGCGCCTTCACCAGCACTTCGCAAACCTCCATCGCGATCCGCAGGGCGGCGAAGATCGAGACCGTCTGTGACGCGATGACCCGGCTGAGCGGTTGACCCTCGACGTGGGCCATCGAAATGAACGGGCGTCGGTCGTAGATACCGGTCTCGTAGACCGTGACGATGCCGGGGTGATTGAGTGCGGCCGCCGCCTGGGCCTCGCGGCGGAAGCGCTCGAGCGCGACGGGATTGCTCGCGGCGCCCTCGGGGAGGAACTTGAGGGCGACCTTGCGGTGCAGCTTCGTGTCTTCCGCCAGGTACACCTCGCCCATCCCACCGGCGCCGAGCGGCGCGATGATCTCGTAGGAGTCAAGCCGGGTGCCGGGCGTGAGGCTCATGGCGTTGCGATAGTGAGCCTAACCGATGGAATACGACGTGTCTACGCCCTGAGTGTCGCGCCCATCGCGCGTTGACCGACGAACCGGAGGCTCACGGTGCCGGAATGCGGCAGCCCGGGAGGATGCGAGCGATGCGAGGATGACGACGACCGCCAGCATGCAGAAAGATCGGCGTCAGTGCGCGGTTCCCGCGACGCGACGCATCTCTTCGGGCCAGTTCAGCAAGATGCGAATCTCCTGCTGGCCGGCCTGGCCGCCCGGGACGCGGACCGCGACGAAGCGCCCGTCGGGCGCGATGTCGAAGTCGCGGGCGCGGGAGGTGTTGAACCCGCCGTCGAACAGCTTGACCGGCTTGCCGACGCGGAACCCGGAACGGGTTTCGATCGGCGCCGACAGCATCGTCGTCCCGGCGGTGAAGAACAGACTGTGCCCGTCGCGCGACCAGAGGGGACTGGCTCCCCCACCGATGGAGACCTGCCACGCCTCCCCCGTGGACGGGAAGGGCCGCACGAACACCTCATACGTGCCGGACTCGTTGGTGACGTACGCGATCCAGTGGCCATCGGGGGAGATCGAGGGGTCCTTCTCGTCGAACTGCGTCGCCAGGAACGGTTCCGGTTTGGACGGGTCGTCCATCGCGCACGTCCAGATGTCGGTGGCGGTGCCGCGGCCGGATACCGTGTAGACCAGACGGTTGCCCCCGGCCGACCAGGACTGCGGGCGGCCACGCTCGCCGCCGGTCGCGATTACGGTGACTTCGCGGGGTCCTTCTACCGTCTGCGCTACCATCTGGCCGCCTGCGTTGACCTGTTCGTACGCGATGCGCCGGCCATCCGGCGACCAGATCGGATCGTGGTTGTCGGTGCCCTGGACGATCCGCGCCAGCGAGCCCCGCTCGATGTCGTACATCCACAACTCGCAGGCGGTCGCCGTCTTGCGCACCAGGATCCGCTTGCCGTCGGGGGACACGCGCGGCTGGGTCCACGTGCCGCGCACATCCGTGACCGGTGCCGACACTCCGTTCCGCTCCAGCCACACCAGCTCGCTCCCGGCACCGGCGCCGGCTACGGGCACATAGGCCAACAGGCCGTCCCCCCCGATGTCGAAACAGTAGTTCGCGTCGACGGGCTCGGTGAGCGGAACGGCCGTCCCCGTGATCTCCAACCGGGCGGGATCGAACGGTGCGGCCAGCACCGCCTGCGATGTGA
Organism: uncultured bacterium; assembly: GCA_964500785.1. GTDB lineage: Bacteria > Krumholzibacteriota > Krumholzibacteriia > WVZY01 > JAKEHA01 > JAKEHA01. Next base: position 1,295 of record CAZCQM010000286.1, on the reverse strand, counting down.
GGTCCACGTAGACGAGATATCCCGGTGCGGCGTAACGCCCCAGGAGGGCGTTGTCGACCAGCGGGATGCGCGTGCCGTCCGGCTTGACGGCGTCTATGTGCCACGACGAGACGCCGCCCGCCACCGTGATCAGTACCGTCTTCCCATCGGGCAGGATCTCGGGGAGCCAGGTCTCGGATTCGCCTGCCGTTGAGTCGAGCGTCGCCACGATTTCGGAATGCCCGCCGGCCGCCGACACGCGCGCCAGCGCGGTGATCCCCCCGCCCCCCTCGCGCGGACAGTAGTAGATCATGTCGTCGCTGCCCCAGTCGCCGGCGTCGATCCGCGGCTCGGTGACGACGACCTGTGCCACACCCCCCGCCGCCGGCACCTTCTTGAGCGCGGTTTGCGTGCAGAAACCGATCCACGCGCCGTCGGGCGAGAAGAACGGCGCCTTACCTCCCTCCGTCCCGGCGATCGGCGTCATGTCGAACGACGACAGACTCCGCCGGTACAACCGCTGGCTCCCGCCTTCCTGCACGGCGAA
>CAZCQM010000286.1:0-759 GCA_964500785.1 uncultured bacterium | reverse complement strand
GACCCGTCGGGTGAGATGCCGGGAACGGATGTGTTGTCGAGCTCCGCGCTGGTCAGAACGTAACGTCCCGGGGCTTGCGTTCCGGATGCGGGCGACCCACCCCGCTGCACTCCCATCGTCACGAGCACGGCCACGGCGGCGGACGCCACGGCGACCAGCGCGAAGGCCGGCCAGCGCCGCCGGCTCGCGGCGGGAGTGCCGGGCACGGGCGGCGCGGCCCGCGACACCGAGGAGGCTCCGTCCGCCAGCCAGGAGAGTTGGAGTTTCACATCGTGCGCGCTCTGCAGACGGTCGGCGGGATCCTTCACCAGGCACGCGCGCACCAGCCGATCGATTTCGGGCGGCGTCATCGGCGCCACCTGCGAGACCGGCGTGGGCTCGGCGTGCATGATGGCGCCGATCAGCGACGCCTGGCTCGCGCCCTCGAACGCGCGCTTGCCGGTCGCCATCTCGTAGAGGACGCACCCGAAGGCCCACAGGTCGCTGCGCGCGTCGGTGTCCTTTCCTTCCAGCTGCTCGGGCGACATGTACTGGAACGTGCCGACGATGGTGCCCTCGGCGGTGAGCGGCTGCGCCTGCGTGGGCGACTGCGTCAGCGCGGCCACGGTGACGCCGCTCCCGGTTCCCGGCCCCGCCAGTCCGGTGGCGCGCGCGAGGCCGAAGTCCATGAGCTTCGCCCCGCTCTTCGTGAGCATGATGTTGCCGGGCTTCAGGTCCCGGTGGACGACGCCGGCGCGGTGCGCGCGGTCCAGTGCGTCG
>CAZCQM010000285.1:0-3418 GCA_964500785.1 uncultured bacterium | reverse complement strand
CCGGCCACCGGAAGCGCGACCGCGGTCGCAGCAGCGGCGGACGATGACGCCGCGCCGGGGAGCGATCCGACGACCACAATGCATACGGAGCCATCACCACCCCCGCCAGCGGGAGCACCACGGCGTCGTAGTTCATGAGTGCCATCGACTTGAGGGTGAGGTCGGCCTTCTCGATGCCGTAGTTGATGCGTTCCCCGAAGAAATCGCCGGCGTCGACGAGGATGGCGTCCCCCGAGGTGTCCCGAAAGGCCCGGAGGAATGTGGCGCGGCGCCCCAGCCCGCCGTAGTCGTGCTCGGTGCACCCGCACGAGCGGATCTCGCCCCGCATGTCGTTCGAGTAGGCGATCGCCAGGCGCCGGGGCGCCTCCGCCTTGCGACCGCAGGCGCCCAGGGCCAGGGCGACCCCGAGTGCGGTAACGACCGCGGCCGCCACGCCTCCGCGGCGGGGACCGGAACGAATGTTTGCACGCAGCTGCATCATGGCGGTCGAGCCGGCTATTCTACACAAATCCGGCCGATTGGTGCCACCGGCGAGGGACCCGCCCGCCGTCCCGCGGCAGGCGCCCCCGGGGCCACCCCTGCGTCGGCAGTGGACGGGATGGGCCAATTTGCGTTATTACTTGACAGTCCGGGCGCTTCGTGGTTGATTTTAGGTGATCCCACCACTCGTCTCTATCGAGATCGGCCAGAACCCAGCAGCCCGTTTACATTCTGTTATGTGGAGCGGTCTTCCGTACTGAAGGAAGGACACCGGGATGAGAAAGCGCAATTTGCTGTCCATCGGCCTCTTGTTGTGCGCCGTTGCGACGCCGTCCCTCTTATCGGCGCACGTCGACACCCCAAGCGAGGTCCTGAGTAAGGGCAAGGGCGGCGGTCCAGGCGGAGTTTTCCTGCTCGACGGCTCGACGGTCCACAACGTGGGCGAGCTTCAGATGCACGTGGGAAACTGGGGCATGTTCGGGTCGTGGCCCGGCTCGACGTTCCCCTTCGCCGAAGCCCCGTCCGCGCAGTGGCCCGCGGGCAGCGGCGTCGAGTATCTCTTCACCGCGGGACTCTGGGTGGGCGCCCTGAAGGCCGGCGTACCGGCGGTGTCGACCGCAGCCTACGCCTTCGAATTCCGCCCGTCCCAGGACGAACGCGACATCATGTACCGGAGCCGCGAGGGCGTCCGCAACGGCGCGCGCGCTCCGGCGACGAACAAGGACGATGACCGCGACGGCAAGGTGGACGAGGACTGGCTCAACGGCTACGACGACGACGGCGACGGGCTGATCGACGAGGACTACGCGGCCGTCTCCAAGCAGATGTTCGCGTGCCAGTACACGGACGACCAGCCCTCGGCCACGCAGATCTATCCGCAGCACAATCCGCTCAACCTGCACGTGCACCAGGAGAGCTACCAGTGGGAGGAAGATCGCTTCGACGACTTCGTCGGCATCCAGTACTGGATCGTCAACGCCGGAACCAACACGCTCGAAGACGTGTTCATCGGCTTCTTCGCCGACGGTGACGCCGGCCCGCGCAGCGTCGAGAACTACTGGGAAGACGACGCCACCGGTCGCATCGCCATCCCCGTGCAGTGCACGGACCTTGGCCCCGTGTCGATGGATATCGCCTTCACCTTCGACGCGGACGGCGACAACGGGCGCACGCCCGGGTACCTTGGCATCATGTTCCTGGATCACACCGTCGATCCCACCGGCGAGAAGGCGCCCAAGCGGGTCGGGATCTCGACCTACGCCAACTTCTCGGGGAGCGCGTCCTTTGCGGACGGCGGCGATCCGACCAACGACTTCGAGCGCTACGAGCTGCTGTCATCGAAGACCATCGAGCGCGACGCGCAGGTTCCTCGTGACTACCGAATGCTGATGGCGGCGGGTCCGTTCCAGACGCTGGAGCCGGGCGACACGCTCAGGTTCCAGACCGCGTTCGTCATCGGCAACCGCAAGAACGGCATGATCGCGAACGCCGCCAGCGCTCAGCTCACCTTCGAGGGCGCGTGGTTCGACTTCCTGAGCGACGACCCCGTGCCCACCGGCTACTCGGGGCGCGAGACACGAGTGGTGGGTCCGCCGCAGGGGACCACCGTCAGCATCGATACGTGCCGGTTCAAGGACCAGCCGCCGGTGCAGGTGGCGCGCGGCAAGGTGGTTTACATCAACAACGACTGCGCCCGCGAAGACCTGTTCCGGCTGTACTGCGGATACCAGCTCGGGGATTCCCTGAAGTTCATGACCGGCGTCAACGGGCAGGAGACGCACGTATTCTGGATCGTGGGTACGGCTCCGCCTCCGCCCTTCTTCCGCCTGGACGATACCGCCACCGACGGCGTGGTCGTCTACTGGGACAACTACAGCGAGACGCGGCCGGACGTGAAGTCGCTCGCGTATGACTTCGAGGGGTACCGCGTGTTCCGCGCCGATAACTGGACCCGACCGTCGGGGACGTCGGCGTCCAACGGCCCGCCCAACGATCTGTGGAAGCTCCTCCTGCAGGCCGACGTGGTGAACAATTTCGGTGAAGACACCGGCCTCGATCAGTACCGGTACGAGCCGCTGACGCACATCCTGTCGGCGTCGCGCAAACGCGATATGATCGAGACCATCAAGCAGTCCATGGTTGAATACCCGGGCAAGGAGCCGCCCTGCCCGCAGGGTGTCACTCAAGAGGTCTGCGACACGCTGGGCGCGATGGCCGCGTGGGAGCTCGGAGACTTCGACCGCGGGCGCCAGTACTACCGCTACGTCGACCGCTCCATCCACCGTGGACGGCCCTATTTCTACGCCATCACGGCGTCTGACCACGCCTTCGACGAGAACGGCAACCTGGCCGAGGGCCTGGTCGGCGACCCGTCGTCGAACTTCACGTTCATCGAGCCGCGCGGACCGTCGCAGGTCGACTACAAGTACAACTCCGACGAGATCTACGTCGTGCCCAACCCGGCCACGACCGAGTCCATGCAGCCGTGGACCCTCGGCCCGAACAACGACGATCCCACCGGCATCAAGGTGGAGTTCCGCAATCTCCCCGCCGACCGCGGGACGATCCGGATCTTCACGCTGGCGGGCGACCTGGTGCAGGAGCTGGGATTCGACGGGCGCACCGGCGACGGCACCGTGAAGTGGGATCTCGTCAGCCGCAACGGCCAGGACGTCACCAGCGGCGTCTACCTGTTCTCGGTCGAGACCGACACGAACACGGCGTTCCAGCGCAAGATCGGCAAGTTCGTCGTGATCCGGTAGCGCCCGGCCGTTTCCGATCGCATCGAGCGGGCGCCGCCCAGGAGGGCGGCGCCCGTTTCTTTTCCGGCCCCATCCGCCGTGGCCGCGAAGCGGCCCCCGCCCAACAATATGATCGGAGCCCCAGCAGGCACGATGCAGAAAACAGCCGTCTCCGCCAAAAAGCGACTGGCGCTCGT
>CAZCQM010000284.1:0-3435 GCA_964500785.1 uncultured bacterium | reverse complement strand
TCGTTCTACCCGATTCCCGAGGGGGTGCGCTGGAGCCGACTCGGCGGCGGCGCCGGACTGCCGGGCAAAGTCCGCCGCACCACCCGCCTCATCGCGCTCCTGCGGCGGGAACGCCCCGATCTCTTCGTCGGCTTCGTCATGGGCGCCGACAGGTCGATATACACCGCCACCCGGCTGGCCGGGGTGCCCGTCGTGGCCGCGGAACGCAACGCGCCCGACATGTATCGCATGCGTCTGCCCGCGCCCGGCGCCTGGCTCACCCTGCGCATGTTCGCGCTGTGCCGCGCGATCGCCGTCCAGTTCGAATCGTACCGCGACGGGTACCCGCGGCGGCTGCGCGGACGCGTGGTCGTGATCCCGAACGCCGTCGACGCCGCGTCGGTGCGGGCCGATCCCGGAGGCTCGCCGGAGCGTTCGCGGCTGCTCTCGGTCGGGCGCCTCTCGGAGCAGAAGCGTTTCGACGTTCTGATCGACGCCTTTCACGTGCTCTCCGCGCGCTTCCCGTCCTGGGACCTGCGCATCGTCGGCGAGGGCGATACGCGCGCCGCGCTGGAGGCGCGCGTTCGACGACTGGGCCTCGAGTCGAGGGTTCAGCTGCCGGGAGCAACGGCCGGGGTGGAGGGCGAGTACGCGCGCGCGCACCTGTTCGTGCTCCCGTCGCGATGGGAGGGATTCCCGAACGCGCTGGCGGAGGCGCTGGCGCACGGGCTTCCGGCGGTTGGCTTCGCGGGCGCACCGGGGGTGCGCGAGCTCATCGCGGACGGGGAGACCGGCTTTCTGGCGCCGGGCGTCGACGACGCCGGCCCCCTTGCGGAGCGCCTCGCAGCACTCATGGGCGACGCCGAGTCGCGGCACACGATGGGCCGCAACGCGGTGGAGGCGATGAAGCGCTACCGCGCCGACGCGATCTACCGGCGCTGGGCGTCATTCCTCGAGCGCTGCGCCGCGGGACCCCGCCCCGACCTCCGCGATTTTTCCTGACCGGATCAGCGGCGCGTACGATCGCGCCAGCGCCAGGCCGAGGACGAAGGTGAACGCCATCAGCACCTCGCCGTCGTCGAGGTTGAGCTCGGTGAGTCCGCCGACGAGGACCGCCACCGCGGCCGCGATCGCCCCCACGACATACTGGTAGTCGAGCGACCCCTTCGGCAATCGTCGCTTCAGACGCACCAGCGATCGAAAGAGGACCACCCAGAAGATTACGAAGGGCACGAACCCCAGCAGCCCGCGCGTGGCCAGCACCTGGAGATAGATGTTGTGCGAGTCGACGGTCGTCGTCACGCGCCGCCCGTTGAGCATCTGGTTGGCTTCTATCGTGTAGTCCCCCATCCCCACGCCGAGCCACGGATGCTCCTTGAACAGGTCCCAGGCGATGTCCCAGAGGACGACGCGCGTCGAGGCGTCGATGTCGAGGCCGGAGTGGATCAGCTCCGGGATGGAGCGCCCCTTCTGGACGTGGAAATTGACGAACGATACGCCGGCCAGCATGACCACCAGGACGATGCCCACCAGCGCGGCCACGCGGCCGCGCACGAGCATCGCGACCGTCACGAGGCCCGCCACCAGCGCCAGCCATGCGCCGCGCGTCATCGTCAACAGGATGGCGACGAACTGCAGGGCGATCGCACCCGAGAGCAGAAATCGCGAGCGCAGGCGCATGCCCCGCGCGAGCAACGCGGAGAAATCGAAAACGATGAGCTGGTAGAGAATGCCCGCGAAGGTCATCGTGTACAGGGTACTGCTGACGCGATACTCCGCTCCGATGTGGATGAATCCCAGGTCGAGACCGCCGGCGCGCTGGACGATCCCGACCAGCGACGAGAGCGACGCCGATACCACCAGCGCCCAGAACGCCACCTCGCGCATCCCCAGCGCGATCACGTTGCCCGCGACCAGGAAGAGGATGAGGAGCTCCCAGTAGGAGGCCCAGTCCACGAGGGCCCGCGACGCGTCCTGCGACATCAGCACCGACGGCACGGCCGCCACGACGAGAAGCACCGCGGCGAGGAACAGCGGATCGCTCCGCAGCGTCATTGCGGCGGCGGGGGACGCCGGGCCGGTCACGCGGTGCAGGATCGAGGTCGCGACCCAGGCCAGCGCACCGAATCCGAACGCGATGGTCATCCCCGCGATGGAAAATGGAACGAAGAGCGCGAAGCAGAACAGAGAGGTCTGGAACAGGCGGCGCAGAACTGCCGTCATGGTGATTTCGGTGGAGAGAACATCGCCGCCTCGACGGCGCGGCAGAGCATGTGCAGAACGGCGAGGTGCAGTTCCTGCACGAGCGGCGTGTCGGTGACCCCGACGGCGATCGTTATCTCGGCGTGATTCGCCATGTCGCCGCCACCTGCGCCGGTCATGGCGATGACGCGCACGCCGCGCTCGGCCGCCGCCCGGCACGCTCGCACGACGTTGGGCGACGTGCCGCTCGTGGAAAGGGCCAGCAGGCAGTCTCCGGGGCGTCCGATGCCGGCGATCTGGCGCGCGAACACGTCTTCGATGGTGTAGTCGTTGCCGAGCGACGTCAAAAGCCCGCTGTTGTCGACCAGCGAGAACACGGGCAGCGCCGCACGGTCCATCTTGAAGCGCCCCACCAGCTCGGTCGCGAAGTGGGCCGCCTGGGTGGCGCTGCCGCCGTTGCCGCACGCGTAGACGGCGTGGCCGGCGCGGAGCCCCTCGATCATGGCCGCGGCGGCCGCGGCCATCGCCTCGACGACACCCGCGTCGAGCGCGGCAACGAGCTGCGAACGCGCATGCACCTCGCGTTCCATGTCCGTCGCGATTGCGGCCTGATTCTCCCGGGAATTCGTCATGGCACGCTGATCTCGCTGTTGTCGCCAACCATCAGGCGATAGGCCTGGGGCGGGCGGGTACCGCGTTTCACCACGACGTTCTTCCCGATCAGGCTGTCGCTGACGCGCCCCTCGATGTTCAGGATCCGGCAGTTCTCCAGCACAATGCTGTTCTCGATCTCGCTGTTCTCGATGTGCGAACCGGGGCCGATGCTGGTGAAGGGGCCGATGTAGGCATTCACGACCCGGGCCCCCTTGCCGATGATACACGGGCCGCGGAGCACGCTGTCCTTGACCTCGACATCGTCATCCAGGTGGACGTGGCCGTGGAACTCGGAATCCTCCAGCTGCTTGGTCTCCACGCGCGTCGCCATGCCCGTGAGCACCATCCGGTTCGCGTCCAGCATATCCTCGAGCTTGCCCGTGTCCTTCCACCAGCCTTCGACCACGTGCGACTTCACGTGGTACCCGTTGGCGATGAGATACTGGATGGCATCGGTGATCTCCAGCTCGTTGCGCCAGCTCGGCTTGATCTTGCCCGTGGCCTCGAAGATGCTGGGCGTGAACATATAGACGCCGACCAGCGCGTAGTCGCTCTTGGGCTTCTTCGGCTTTTCCTCCAGGCCGACGACGCGGTCCCCCT
>CAZCQM010000283.1:0-3452 GCA_964500785.1 uncultured bacterium | reverse complement strand
CGCCGCCCACCGTAAGCGACATGCCATCGAGCGCCCGGGCGATTCCCGGCGTCACCTCGCCGAGCAGGATACCGACGGCAATGCAAAGAAGGACCCAGACCGTGAGATAACGTTCAAACGATCCGAGCCCCCTGGGTTCTTTGGTGATGCAGGCTTCGCCGGTCAAGGGGTACCCCGAGAATTCCGCAGGAAGAATACCCGGAATCACCGCCCCCGCCAATGGTCCGCATCAGCGTGACGAACGCATGACCCACGGGCGGGGCGGCCCCGCCCACTTCCCCCCGCGGTGCGCCCGGAAGGGAGCCGGCGTTCCATCCCCCGGAGTATGCTATCATTGACGGCGAACCTGGGTGGACAGGAGGCGATACGCATGGAGAGAATCCTCGTCGTCGACAACAGCAAGGCGGACCGTGACGTTGCCGGGGAGTGTCTTCGCGACCATGGCATGATCCCGGTCTTCGCCCGCAACGGTCGCGAGGCCCTGCGGGCGATCGAACGGGAACATCCGGATGCCGTTCTGACGGACCTGCACATGCCGGAGATGGATGGCCTCGAGCTCGTCCGATCCGTGCGAAGCCGGTACGTGGGCATGCCGGTCGTACTGATGACATCACGCGGGAGCGAAGAGACGGCCATCAACGCGCTGCGTGCGGGAGCGCTCAGCTACGTACCGAAGGCGAAGTTACGTAACAACCTGTGCGACGCGATGGGGATCGTGATGGCCGCGGTGGAGGAGAGGCGCTTCCGCGAACGCACCCGCACGCTGCTCGAGTCCAGCGAGGCCACGTTCGTCCTCGGCTACGAAATGGACGGGCCGAGCGCACTGATCAGCCACCTGCAGGGTAATCTCCGGCAGGTGAATTTCTGTGACGACACCGAGCTGTTCCAGATCGGCACCGCGCTCGCAGAGGCCATCAGCAACGCCGTCGACCACGGCAATCTCGAGCTCGACTCCACACTCCGCGAACAGAGCATGGATGCGTATTCGCGACTCCGCCAGGAGCGCGCAGACCGGGAACCGTACCGGGAGCGGCGCGTTCGCGTGACCGAACGCCTCACGCCGGACGTCGTGCACTACGAAGTGCTGGACGAGGGGACGGGATTCGACATCTCGTCCGTGCCCGATCCGCTCCACCCCGACTGCCTGCTCAAAGTGAGCGGACGCGGCCTGCTTCTGCTCCGGACCTTCATGGACGACGTGACGTTCAACGAGGCCGGCAACCAGGTGAAGATGACGAAGCACCGCCGCGCGGCAGGCCCTCCGGCGGGGAAGCATCACAACCGCTGAGCGCCAATCGGCGCGCGCAGCTAGCGGCGTGTCGACGGTTGCGCCGGGAGGTCGCGGCGGCGCGCCAGGCTGAGCCACGCCCGGGGACGCGGCGTGCTGAGCGAGTCGAGCTCGATTCCTCGCAGCAACACCAGCTCGAGCGACGGCTCGAGCGCATTCATGACATCGCGGGCACTGCGCCGGGGAGGCCCCACGTCGCGCGGCGGTCCCTCGGTACTCCCGATCAAGCTGAGCCATATCCCACGCGGCGCGAGCAGTGATGCCACGCGGGCGGCGAACCGGGCGCGCGCGTCGGCCTCGTCGAACGTGTGAAAACAGCCGCGGTCGAAGACGAACCGGAACGGTCCGCCCGGCGGATCGGCGGCGAGAAAATCGAGCACCTCGAAGCGAACCTTGCCGGTGGGCGCCGACGCGGTCCTGGCTCGGGCCCGTTCGATGGCCAGCGGCGAAAGGTCGACGGCGACGACGTCGAATCCCTTGCTCGCCAGCCACCACGCGTTGGTCCCGGTCCCGCAGCCGACCTCGAGCGCGGGGCCCGGTTTGACCGTACCCCCCTCGACGATCTCCACCAGATGTTCGGAGGGATGCCCGGTGTCCCAGGGCAGGTCCCCTTCGGCATAACGCGAATTCCAATCGGTTTGCGGCATCGTACACCTCGGGTCGCCATGCGCGGCGACCGCCTTGTGCCCGGCCACGTGCCTCCGCACGGTCCGTTTCGTCGGAGTTCGAGGGGGGAGCGCGGCCTTCTTGGAAGCTGACCGGAACGCCCGGCCTTTGGTACACTATGAACAGTCTACCATAGTCGCCGGTGCGCACGTACCGTGTTGCAAAGGAGGAAACCGACGATGATCCACAACTACCTCATCGCCGGCAGTGCCGCCGTCGTCGTCGGCACGGGTATCTTCTTCAGCGTCGTCATCTTCGTGATTTCGCTCGCGCTGGTTGTCTACGCACCGCGCATGGCGAGCAAGGGCGTGCCGGCGTAGAACCGAACCGGCGAGGATTTCCTCGAGTGCTTACACCCGAACGGATACTCAACGTCGCCTTGACGCTGGTGGTTGTCGCTGTTGGCTGCCAGAGCGAGACGGTTGCACCGCCAGTCGCCCCCGCGGGGCCGTCGGCGCCTCAATTCGTTCGCGCGTGGGGCTCGACGGGTACGGGTGATGGACAGTTCCAGTATCCCCAGGGCATCGCTGTGGACGGCGGGGGTAATGTCTTCGTGGCGGATACCTACAATCAGCGGATTCAGGAGTTCGACAGCGCCGGGACGTTTTTGTTCAAATGGGGTTCGGGCGGTACGGGTCCCGGTGAATTCAGCCTGCCCAACGACGTCACTGTGGATGTGTTGGGCGCCATCTACGTAGCGGAGTACGAAAACCACCGTATCCAGAAGCTGACGTTCGGACCGTTCCCGTCGATCGTGACGTGGGGCACGGAGGGAACCGGCGACGGTGAATTCGCTCGTCCTCTCAGCATCGCCGTCGACGGCAGCCGTAATGTGTACGTCGTGGATGCGGTAAACGAACGTATCCAGAAGTTCGACACGGATGGGAAGTTTCTCCTCAAGTGGGGGACCCCGGGGAGCGGCGAGGGCCAGTTCTCCGAACCCACCGGCATTGGTGTGGATAGCGACGGAAATGTCTACGTGACGGAAAGATCCAACCACCGGGTCCAGAAGTTCGACGGCACGGGGACATTTCTCGCCGTGTGGGGCTCATATGGTACCGGCGATGGTGAGTTCGCCACGCCGTCGGACGTGGCCGTCGACGGAGACGGGAATGTCTATGTGACGGACTCAGATGTCGATCGCGTCCAGGAGTTCGACGCCACGGGGAAGTTCCTCACGAAGTGGGGCTCCAACGGCACCGGCGACGGGGAGTTCCAGGGCCCCGTCGCCATAGCTGTGGATGGAAGGCACAATATCTACGTGGCGGATAGAACCGATCGCATTCAGGTGTTCAAGTAGTGTCAGGGCGGCCCGAGTGTAGCCTTCGGGCACGTGTACTCCGCGGTTTGACTGAACCATCTATTTCTTCACCGAGGGCTCGACGTTGATTGGAAAGACTGTTTCTCACTACCGGATCATCGACAAGATCGGTCAGGGAGGCATGGGTGTCGTTTACAAGGCAGAGGACACCACGCTGCACCGTACAGTTGCGCTCAA
>CAZCQM010000282.1:330-3498 GCA_964500785.1 uncultured bacterium | reverse complement strand
GTACTTTTTGCGCTCTTTCATCCGCGGATCCCGCGTGTGGAGCCCGCGGGCCTTGAGCATGGAATGAAATCGCTCGTCGATGCGAATCAACGCGCGGGCAATGCCCAGGCGCACCGCGCCCGCCTGCCCGGTGATTCCGCCACCATCGGCCGTGGCCTCGACGTCGTAGCTTCCAGCCGTCTCGGTCACCTCGAGAGGCTCCCGGACGGTCAGCACCAGCGTGTCGCGGCCGAAATATTCGACAAGCTCCCGCCCGTTGACGGTGATCTTACCTTCGCCGGGGCGCACGAAGACCCGCGCCACCGCTTCCTTGCGCCGGCCCACCGCACCGATCATATCGGTCTTCGCGTCGTCTTTCTTCTTTGCCGCCATCTGCTATTCCGTCTCGTTACAGTGTCGACGGCGCGCGCGATTCGATCGCGCCCACCGCGTCCCGGTGCATCGCCCGCCTGTCGTGCGATGCGTCGGGTCAAACCAATTCCACGGGATCAGTACCCGGTCGGCGGCATGCCGCCCGGTTTCTGCGCGTCGTGGGGGTGATCCGGTCCCACGTAGATCCGGAGGTTCTTCATCATGCGCCGTCCGAGGCGCGTGCGAGGAAGCATGCGGCGAACCGCGTGGCGAACCACGAGCGTCGGATCCTTGTCGATCACATCGCGCATCGTCCGTACGCTGAGCCCGCCCGGATATCCGGAGAACCTGTAATACAGCTTCTGCTCCCGCTTGTCACCGCTGACGTAGATCTTCTCCGCATTCACGACGACCACGTGGTCGCCCAGCGAAAGGTGGGGAGAGTACTCGGGGTGATGCTTGCCGCGCAGAACGACGGCAATTTCGGTGGCCAGCCGACCGAGCGGACGGTCCGTCGCGTCGACGACGTACCAGCGCTCCTTGATATCGGCGCCCTTCACTGTGTGCGTCTTCATGAACATAGCGTGTTTTTTCCCGCGCGCCCGGCGCGCATGTCATCCCCTTGGGGGGAAAGTCGTTAACATATACCAGTGGCCCGGGGTGGCGTCAAGGCCCAATCCGTGCCCCCCCGCGGGGCCCGGCGCGCCTCCCCCCCGGAGACCGTCTAGTGGCTGACCGCCGGGGTCGCCCCGCCCTCCACCGGGACCGCGGCCGGAACCCCCAGGAGCCCGTCCGACGACCGGATGATCGCCGCGGTCAGGAGGGTCATCAGGCCCATCTCGATGAACAGCAGGGGCAGGTTGACGGGCACCACGGGGGCCAGCATCAGCCAGTACTGGAGGGTGATCCCCCCGGTGACGACCAGGGCCAGCGCGGAGGTGACCCAGGCGTTCGTCTTGTTTCTGCGGCGCAGCAGGACGGCGAACGGGACCACCCACACCAGGGTAAAGATGAGCCGCGCCTGGAACCAGTACGGGGTGTGGTACGCGATGCGCTTGGACAGGTAGGCCGTCTCCTCCGGGAGGTTCCCGTACCAGATCACGATGAGCTGCGAGAAATAGAAGTAGGCCCAGAACGTCGCGAATCCGAACATCAGGCCGCCGAGCGACTTCTGGACCAGCCGCGACGCGGCGTCGGTCCGCTTGCGCCACGGGAAGACGGTGAGCGCCAGCGTGCAGATGCCCGACAGGAACGCGCTCACCATCACGAAGGCGCCGAAGAGCGTGCTGAACCAGGGGCGCTCGATCGACATGAACATCTCGATCCCGATCATGGTCAGGTGCCAGACGAACAGGATGACCACCACGACCGCCCAGAACCGCGCGGACCGCGCTCCGCGAATCGCGTCCGAGACGAACTTCCGGCATATCAGGAACATGGCCGCGATCACCACCAGGTGACGCGCGATGAAGAAGTTGCGGTTGAACCACATGCCGTTGCTGTCGATCCACGGATAGATCGAGAGCTGCGGGAGGTTCACCAGGAACAGCAGTCCGGCGACCGGGATCACATAACACAGCGCGCCCGCGCGGGTGAGCAACGGCCGGTGCCAGTGCCCGTCCGAAAGCGATGCCGCGGCGAGGAGCGTGATGGCCCCCTCGGCGAGTCCGAGGAAGACCGTGAAGGTGATCACGAGGGCGCCGCCGGCCGCAGGCTCGAGCAGCCGCTCGGCCAGGAATATGAATGCGGCCACCACCACGGACGCGACCAGCCAGCGCGTCGGATTCAGACGGATTCCCATGATCAGTCCTTCCTCACGTGGATCTCGAAGTTGTCGCCGAACTCGTCGTCTGAGATGACGGTTCGCACGGCCGGCATCCGCGACGCCACCAGGAAGCCCAGAAACGACGACAGCCCGCCGAACAGCACCATGAGCTCGAACGCGATCACGGTATACGCGGGGATGCCCACGATGGGCTTCCCTCCCACCGGAAGGCGCCAGTCGATCGCCGTCAGCGAGGTAAACAGATACCCGGTCGCGGCGCCGGTCAGCGCGCCGATCAACGCGAACGTGCGCACGATGCTCGGCGTCACGTTGAGAAGCTCCTCCGCGTGATGGACCGGATGCGGCGCCCGGATCTCGATGTTCTTCGGGCTCACGCCGCCCTTCACCAGCTCCTCGAGCTTGTGCATGAAGTCGTGCTCACTGTCGAAGACGAAGCGCTCGGTCACTGCACTTCCTCCTTCTTCTCGGTAATGGCCACCACGGGCAGGAATTTCGCGAAGAGCAGGAACATCATGAAGAAGAAGCCGAAGGTGCCGATGGTGATGCTGATCTCGATTATCGAGGGCCGGTACGGACCCCACGAGTACGGATCGAATTCGTGCGCCAGCGACGTCACGATGATAACGAAGCGCTCGAGCCACATTCCGATATTGACGAAAATCGACGTAACGAAGAGCCACACCAGACTCCGCCGCGCCTTCTTGATGAAGAGCGGCAGCGGGGAAATCACGTTGCAGAACACCATTCCCCAGTACTGATACTTGTAAAAGCCCATTGCGCGATCCTGGAAGATCCCGAACTCGTAGACATTTCCGCTGTAATGGGCGAGCAGGAATTCGATGGTGTAGGAGTACCCGACGATCATGGACGTGAAGAGCATCGTCTTGGCGAGCTTCTCGAAATGGTCGATCGGCATCACGCTCTCCAGGTGCTGGATCTTGCGCATGGGAATGCACAGGGTCAGCACCATCGCGCATCCGGAAAAAATCGCCCCGGCCACAAAGTACGGCGGAAAGATCGTCGTGTGCCAG
>CAZCQM010000282.1:0-320 GCA_964500785.1 uncultured bacterium | reverse complement strand
CAGTGCGACCCCTGAGTAGAGCGCCGCAACAACGAAGTAGGGAGCGAAGATCGTCGAATGCCACCCCGGGACGATCCCCATGGCGAAGTCCCACGAAACGACCGAGTGCACCGAGAGCACCAGCGGTGTCGCGAATCCGGCCAGAAGCGCGTAGAGCATGTTGTAGTTCTTCCACTGCCGCTTGGTGCCCAGCCAGCCCAGCGACAGGGCGCTGTAGATGTGACGGCGCACACCGCGCGTGTAGCGCTTCACGATGGCGAAGTCGGGGATGAGGCCGACGTAGAAGAACACCACACTGATGATCAGGTACGTGCTCACGG
>CAZCQM010000281.1:1041-3541 GCA_964500785.1 uncultured bacterium | reverse complement strand
TGGCAGGTGCTTCTTCGGCGCGCCGCGTGCGGGGCACGCGAACGCGCCGCCGCCTGAAGCTCAAGCACAAGCTGTTATACGACGCATACGGCTGGTCATTGAGGCAGGACGATGTCCGTCTTCGACCCGTTGCTTTCACTCTGCCCAGACTTCCGAAAGTCCTATCATTCGCCGGGCCGCGCTCTGGAGGCCGTTAGCCGTTTTGGAAGAACTCGATGAGCTGTTCCCGCTCGAAACGGCGAAAGCGGACCAAGCGGAGTCAGTGGATGACGAGGAGGGGAAAGCCGGCTAACAAGCGCATGCAGCGGACGGCGCTTCGCGCCGCCGTTGATGCGGGGTGCTAGCCACATTGTAAGGACTGTTATGCCAGAACTAAACGAAGAAAGGCCATCAACCATCGTCACCGGAAATCCAGGTAACACCGAGAATGTCCGAACATTTGCTGACGGCAGCACGCGCTCTCAAACACTTCTTCGGTCCGCTGTCATTGGATTTGGAACGTATAAGCCAGGTTGGCGGTGGTCTTTACATGCAGGGCCTCAGACGGGGAAAAAATCGGAGAATCATATTGGCTATGTGATCGCTGGCCGGATGATTGTGAAAGACGCATCTGGAAATGAAGTCGAAATCGGGCCCGGCGATGCGTTTGAAGTAGGCCCGGATCATGACGCTTGGGTTGTTGGAAACACTCCGTGCACTGCGCTCGATTTCTTACCGAAGTGCCAACCCAAACAATGAAATGAATCATCGAGAAATGCGTGCTGCTGTCCGACCTGCGAGCATCCGAAGATCGTGACCGAACGCTCGCTCGCGTTCCGTCCTAGAATCCGTAGGACACCGACAGCACCGCGTAGTGCAGCCAGGCGAAGTTGTACACCTCGTCCACGTCCGCGCCGCCTTCGACGGTGCGATAGCCCGCGGCCACGCTCCAGCGCTCGCTGATGTCGCGGTAGATCTTCAGCGACGCATCCTCCGCCCGCCCCGGCCCGCCGGCCAGTCCGTCGACGTCCTCGATCTGTGGCCCGCGATGTGAGTCATTAGGGGTTGATCATCTCCCGCGCATGCTCTAGTGATTGACCTGTGACTGTATGGTTTCTGGTTGACCCCCAACCCACAGAATTGTGCCCGAGGAGGATGCACATGAGGATTGCACGCCGCATGTACGCCGTTCTTGTTGCAGTGGCGGTGGTTGGAATGACATCGAGCCCGGCCGCGTCGGCGGAGGGTGAGGATCTGAGTCCACGCGCCAGGCTTGATGCGCTCGGTCTTGAGACAACCGAAGTTGGTCGAGTGACGGCGTACTTTGCGCCGGCGGACCAGGCGCGCGCGAAGGAGCTGGCAACGCTGTCCGAAGCGGCGTCAGCCTTTTACCAGCATGAACTCGGAATAAACTTCGAACTCGGCGTGGCCGCGCTGGCGCCCGAGCAATGGTTCTCGGAGTTCCCGGGCATTCCCTACGCGATTCCCTGGCCGTCGATACCCGACCGGCTGATCTTCATGCCGTCCTCCCTCGAGCAAGGACTGCTCATTTATGGACCGACGGCACAGGCAAATCGACGCCGCGTCGACTTCGTGTTGCTGCATGAGCACGGGCATATCGCGGCCAAGGAATATTTCCGTCCGTCCGATCAGCAAGACTACCTGCCCGTCAAGTGGTTCGACGAACTGCTGGCGACGTACTTCGCGTACGCGTTCGTGCGCGCGTCCGACGCTGCGTGGGCGAAAGCTGCGCGGGCCGCGTGGCAGGGTGAAGTGCAGGGCTACACCCCGTCGGTCATCTCGCTCGACTGGAGCTTCATGAACACGCTCCCGGGCAACGAACTCGCTCGTACCTACGCCTGGTATCAGTTCATGCTCAACCTGCGCGCCGCCGAAATCTACGACCAGCATGGCCTTGGTTTCCTTCGGGCACTGAAAGAGCAGTTGCCATGGAAGGACTCGGGCAACTGGACGACGGCGTCACTGTTGCCGCAACTGGAGGAAATCGCGCCGGGTTTCCAGGCGTGGGATGAAAAGCTCCCGCGCACCTACGGAAAATCAGCGGGAGATGAGTGAGCGTGCATTACTCCGGCGCAGCGAAGCGCACGAACTTTCTTCACGTATCCATAACAACGCTGTTGGTTCTTTCCGCATGGGCACCTGCCGCGTCGTCAACATCTCGGGAAGACTGCACGCTTTCGGCCCGCGAAGTTGTGGGTCATTTCATCGATTCACTCTTCCAGAAGAAGGAAGTCCGACAAGCCTTTGAAAGCTGGGTGGCCTCTGACTATATTCAACATAAGGCCACGCTTCCCGACGGGCGCGAAGCCGCCGTCGCGTTCCTCGAAGACCTCTTTGAACGCTATCCGAATCGGATCGTCACTATTCATCGTATCATTGCATCCGATGACCTGGTTGCTGTTCACTATCAGAGCCAGGCCACTTGGCGATGCGGTATGGGCCGGCGCGGTAGCCGAGGTGCTGATGGGCCGGCGTGATGGCTCGCCATTCACGCCGTGAA
>CAZCQM010000281.1:0-1031 GCA_964500785.1 uncultured bacterium | reverse complement strand
GGTCGTTCGCCTGACAGCTCACGACCCGGGTAGGCCGCATGGGTCCGGAGCACTCGCCTGGCGGCTCGCGCTCCGGGTCGGCATCGTGGTCCGGCAGCAGAATTCCAAAGTCGTTGGCCGGCGGTGACCCGGGCACAGGAGACTCCCATGGGAAGGATCGTCGTAACGGAGTTCGTCTCGCTGGATGGCATCATCGAGGCCCCAGGCGGTGGCGAGGACTTCAGGCACGCGGGCTGGACGTTCCAGATCAACCGCGGAGACGAGGGAGACAAGTTCAAGCTCGACGAGACGCGCTCGTCTGATGCCCTGCTTCTCGGGCGAACGACGTACGAGGGCTTCGCGAAGGCGTGGCCGTCGAGGAAGGGCGAATTCGCTGACAAGTTCAACAGCATCCCGAAGTACGTAGTCTCCTCGACACTCGAAAACCCTGAGTGGGACAACTCGATCGTGATAACGGGCGACCTCACGAAGGCGGTCGCGAGCCTGAAACAGAAGCACGACGGCGACATCGTCGTCCATGGGAGCGCACGACTCGTGCAAGCGCTCGTCGACAAGGATCTCGTCGACGAGTATCGAGTCATGCTCTTCCCCGTCGTCCTCGGGACAGGCAAGCGCCTCTTCGGTGAGACACGTGACAAGAAGTCGCTGCGACTCGTCGACTCGCGAGTTGTCGGTGATGGCGTCGTAATTCTCCGTTACGAGCCGGCCTGAGGGGGTCAGACCGGGTCCCGCCTGCTCGCTGATCCAAAGCCAGGGGGAGCATGACGAGTTCACGTGAAAGGAGTGCTACCCGTATCATGTGGCCGCCGGCTAACAAGCGCTTGCAGCCGATGGTCCTCGCCCTGCGGGCTCGGCCCGCGGCTGGAGCGCGGCGTCAGGCTGCTATACACTCTGGGTGGGTTTGTCCCGACGTGCGTGGCCGTCTCGCCCTTTGGCGGACGTCATTCTTGCCTAGGAGGAACAAATGGCTCGCGTACGCGTGCACAACTTTGCGATCTCGATCGACGGCTACGGGGCCGGCCCGCGCCAGA
>CAZCQM010000280.1:0-3566 GCA_964500785.1 uncultured bacterium | reverse complement strand
TCACCAGCCAGCGCGAGAGGTCGGTGGTATCGAAGACACCGAAACGTCTCGCTGCTCCTCGTCGCTGGCGTTTAAGTACGTACCTAAGGATGTGTGGAGATCGCCCGATTTTGCGCGGTCGCGACGCACTCAATCCTGGAGCTGGCGAAGGGACTTGAACCCCCAACCACCTCATTACAAATGAGGTGCTCTACCGTTGAGCTACGCCAGCCACGAACACAGTAACCCCAAAAAATATACAAGGGTACAGACGGACCACGATATGGGACCGCTGCCATAGTGTCAAGGGGGAAAGTAGCATACGCGGCCCTCCGAATCAAACCCGGCGGCGCCGTTTTTGTTGCGATTTCCCCCGACCCCGGGGGCGGGTCCGTTTGAGGCCGGGGGGAGCACCCCACCCGGGCCGCGACGGACTATTTTTTTCGGATCCGCGCCCCGGCGGGGGTATCCTCGATGAGGAACCCGGCGGCCAGAACGCGGTCGCGGATCTCGTCCGCGCGCTTGAAGTCTTTATTTTTCTTGGCGTTATCACGCTCCTCGACAAGCGCGGCGATCTCCCCCGGGATGTCCTCGGCCGCCCGGTGGAAGCCATCGGGGAACAGGCCCAGGATGCGGTCGAACTCCTCGATCGCCGTCCGAAGGGCCTCCAGACCGGCCCGGGACTGGGCCACCGCGCCGGGGTTCTCGTCCAGCATAACGTTGTAAGTCTTTATCAAATCAAATAGATGGCCGATCGCGCCGGCGGAATTGAAGTCGTCGTCCATGGCGGCCCGGAACTGGTCCCGCGCCTTCGCGGCCGCCGCCTCCAGGTCGCGGCTGGCCGGGGTGCTCACCGAGGGCCCCGATCCCAGGCGGGTCAGGTGCTCGTCGATGGACCGGCAGGCGTTGGTCAGCCGCTCGTAGGCCCGCCGGGCGTTCTC
Source organism: uncultured bacterium (assembly GCA_964500785.1). Classification (GTDB taxonomy): domain Bacteria; phylum Krumholzibacteriota; class Krumholzibacteriia; order WVZY01; family JAKEHA01; genus JAKEHA01. The sequence goes on along the minus strand of CAZCQM010000280.1, from coordinate 2,646 downwards.
CAGGCGCTCGCGCGAGTACTCCATCTGCGAGCGGAAGTGCGTGGACAGGAGGTAGAAGCGGACCACCGCGCCGCTGAACTCCCGCAGCACGTCCTCCATGGCGAAGAAGTGCCCCGTCGACTTGGACATCTTCTCGCCGCGCAGGTTGAGGAGCCCGTTGTGCATCCAGAAGTGGACGAACTCGGCGCCCGTGGCGCACTCGCTCTGGGCCAGCTCGTTCTCGTGGTGCGGAAAGATGAGGTCCTCGCCCCCGCCGTGGAAGTCGAGGGTGTCGCCGAGGTACCGGGTCGACATGGCCGAGCACTCGATGTGCCACCCCGGCCGCCCCGGGCCCCACGGGCTGTCCCACGCGGGCTCGCCCGGCTTGGCCCCCTTCCAGAGGGCAAAATCCAGCGGATCTTCTTTCTTTTCACCCACTTCGATGCGTGCGCCCGACTTGAGGTCGTCGACGTCGCGCTTGGAAAGCTTGCCGTAGTCGGCCTTGGTGCGGACGCGGAAGTACACGTCGCCGTCGACCGCGTATGCGTTCCCCTTCTCGACCAGCGCCTCCACCATGGCGACGATCTCGGGAATGTGCTGCGTCGCGAAGGGATAGACGGTGGCCGGCTTGAGGTGGAGCGCCTTCGCGGCCTCGTGGTAGGCGGCAATGTTGCGCTCCGCGACCGTCCGGTAGTCGACCCCCTCGGCGTTGGCCTTGTCGATGATCTTGTCGTCGATGTCGGTGAAGTTCTGGACGTAGGTGACCTCGAAGCCGAGGAACTCGAGGTAGCGCCGGATCATGTCGCCGGAGACGAAGGCCAGCATGTGCCCCATGTGCGGCTTGTCCTGGACCGTCATGCCGCAGACGTACATCCCCACCTTCCCGGGGTGGATCGGGACGAACTCGGTCTTGGTCTGCCGGAGGGTGTCGTAGACGCGCAGTGCCATGGGACCTACGACTATAGCAGCGTGCCGCGCGGGCGGTAAGGGGGAATCCCGGAGCTGACAAAACCCTGGGGGGGAGCGGGCTCGGTGTGGTATGAGGAAATTGTGTCCCGGCCGCCCGCATCCACTACTCCGTCCGACGCTTCCCCGCCGAGGCGCCGGAACACAATCGGCCTGTGGACGTGCATCGCGCTCGTCACCGGCAACATGATCGGCTCGGGCATCTTCCTGCTCCCCTCATCGCTGGCACCCTACGGCGGCCTCGCCATCGTGGGGTGGATCGCCACGTCGATCGGTGCCCTCTGTATTGCGCTCGTGTTCGCGCGCCTGTCGCGCATGATTCCGAAGGCGGGTGGGCCGTACGCGTACACGCGCGCGGCCTACGGCGACTTCATGGGATTCTGGATCGCGTGGGGGTACTGGATCGCCCTGTGGACGGGGAACGCCGCCATCGCGGTGGCGTTCGCGAGCTATCTCAGGGTGTTCATCCCGGCGTTCGAGGGAAACACGCTGCTCTGCGGCCTGGCCGCCATCGGCGCGGTGTGGGTCCTCGCGTTCGTCAACGCGTCCGGGATCCGGCGCGCCGGCATCCTGCAGGTCATCACGGTGATCCTGAAACTCGCGCCGCTTTTGGCGATGGCGACCATCGGACTCCTGTGGATGAAGCCCGCCAACTTCGAGCCTTTCGTCCCGACCGGCATGAACCCGTTCGCCGCCGTGCCCGCGGTCGCCACACTCACGCTGTGGGCGTTCCTGGGCCTGGAGTCGGCCACCATTCCCGCCGACTCGGTCGAGAACCCGGAGCGAACCATCTCGCGCGCGACCATCATCGGCACGGTGCTCTCGTCGCTGGTCTACATCGCGAGCACGGTGGCCGTCATGGGTGCCGTGCCGCGCGAGGTGCTCGCGTCGTCGCAGGCGCCCTTCGCCGACGCGGCGCGGTTGATGTGGGGAGACGCCGGGTACTACCTCGTCGGGTTCGGCGCCATCGTGTCGTGCTTCGGCGTGCTCAACGGCTGGATGCTGCTCGCCGGCCAGTTTCCTTCCGCGGCGGCGCGCGACGGGATGTTCCCCGCGCGCTTCGGGAGGCTCTCGGTGCGCGGCGTGCCGGTGTTCGCCACCATGGTGGCGGCGGTGCTGATCACCATCATGCTGTCCTTCAATTATTCGGGCACGTCGAGCCTGGTGTCGGTGTTCCAGTTCGCCATCCTGCTCGCGACGCTCGCCAACCTGATTCCGTACGTGTTCTGTTCGCTGGCGGAGATCCTGCTGCACCGCGTGCGGGGAGAACGCTCCGTGATGAAACGGCGCCACCACGTGATCGCCGGCATCGCCTTCGTCTATTCCGTGTGGGCGATCTACGGCGCGGGCGCGCAGACGGTGCTGCTGGGATTGCTGCTGCTGCTTGCGGGGATACCGGTCTACGTGTGGCTACGGCGGGCGTAGCGGTCGCGCGGTTCAGCGTTCCAGCGACTTGCGCACGATGAAGTCGCACAACTCGTTGTACGACATCCCCACCACCGCCGCCGCTTTCGGCACCAGGCTAACGGCCGTCATGCCGGGGAGCGTGTTCGCCTCCAGAAACCACGGGCGTCCCTCCGGGTCGAGGCGGTAGTCGAAGCGCGTGTACACGGAAAGATTGAGGGCGACGAACGCGCGCTTGGCGGACTCGAGCGTCTCGCGCGCGGAGGCGTCGACGGTCTGGGCGGTGGTCTGGAGGTG
>CAZCQM010000279.1:0-3597 GCA_964500785.1 uncultured bacterium | reverse complement strand
AGGACCGGAAGGTAGCAGCGGTAAGTGATTCCGATCATGTGACGTGGTTTCAGCCTGGCCGCCACTTGCGCCGCGACGCCGAATCCGCGGCCGGGAGCCGCGGCGATTTCGTTCCGACGCGATGAGCTACGAAGTTCTTGCACGCAAGTGGCGCCCGCTCTCGTTCGACGACGTCGTCGGGCAGGAGCACATCACCCGCACGCTCAAGAAGGCGGTCGAGACGGGGCGGCTCTCGCACGCCTATCTGTTCTCGGGCCCGCGCGGCTGCGGCAAGACCAGCACGGCGCGCATCCTCGCGCGCGTCATCAACTGCGACAATCTCAAGGACGGCAATCCATGCAACGCGTGCGCGTCGTGCCGGGGCGTCATCCAGGGCAACAACCTCGACGTCATGGAGATCGACGGCGCCTCGCACACCGGCGTGGGTGAAGTCCGCGAGCTGCAGGAGAGCATCGGATACGCGCCCAGCCAGAGCCGCAACAAGGTGTACATCATCGACGAGGTACACATGCTCTCGACGCACGCCTTCAACGCGCTGTTGAAGACGCTCGAAGAGCCTCCCCCGCACGTCTATTTCATCTTCGCGACGACGGCCCAGCAGAAGATCCCGGACACCATCAAGTCGCGCTGCCAGCGCCATCACTTCAAGCGCCTCGAGAACGCGGAGATCGCCGGTCGCCTGGCGCACATCTGCGCGCAAGAGAAGGTGACGTTCGAGGACGACGCGCTGCGCCTGCTGGCGCGCAAGGCCGACGGGAGCATGCGCGACGGCACCAGCCTGCTCGACCAGTGCATCACCTCCTCGGGGGGCAACGTGACCGCCGCCGCGGTCCAGGGAATCCTCGGCCTCATCGACCAGGAGAAGATCCTCGCTTTCGTGGACGCCGTCGCGGCCGGGGATGCGACGCGCCCGCTGGCGTTGCTCGATCAGGCCGTCAACGAAGGGGTCGACCTGCCCGACCTGATGGCGGCGCTCCTCGAGGGGTACCGGGACCTCATGCTGCTCGCCGTTCCCGGCGACCTGTCCGGTCTCCTGTTCCGTTCCCGGAGCGAAGTCGAACACCTGCGCCAGAGTCTGGAGCGCTACGAACTGCCCGACCTGGTGACCGTCGTCGAACGGCTGTGCAACGCGGCGGGGCGGCTGCGCACCGTGCCGGATCCGCGCATCTTCTTCGAGACCGTCCTGGTGGATCTCACGCTGCTCGAGCGGCAGACCGACATCCGCACGCTGATCACGCGGCTGGAGGGACCCGCCGGACCCGACGAGGGCGGCGTGTCGCGCTCGTCGCGAGCGACGGAAGGCCGTCCCGCGCCCGAGCCGAAGCGCCGCGGCGCCTCGGCCGGAGCCGCCTCCGTCCTGCCGGACGACGACCTCGGGACGCAGCCGCGCCGGGTAGCGGGCGTGGGACGCGCGGAACCCGCGGCGGCGACGCCGACGGCGGACAGGGCCCCCGTGCCCGCCGCACCGCCGGACGCCGACGGCGCGCTCGACATCGCCAAGATCCAGCAGCTGTGGCCCGGGTTCGTCAACTTCGTCCGCCAGAAGAAGGTGTCGCTGGGCGTGTGCCTCATCTCGGGCAAGCCCTACGCGTACGAAAGCGGGCGCCTGCAGATCCGTTTTGCGCGGGGCCTGTCGATCCAGAAGGAGCAGGTCATGCGACCGGAAGGGATCGACTTCGTGCGCCGGATGTTCGCCCGCTACTTCGGCGCGGAGACCGAGGTCGTCGCGTTCCTGGAGGGGGAAGAGAAGGCGATGGCGCTCGAGACCGCGCTCCAGAACCGCAAAGTCCCGGAGGAACGCATCCGGGACGTTCCCGACGACAAGAAGCCCGTCGTCCAGCGGCTGATCAAAGAGTTCGACGGCGAGATCGTTCGCTACAACACGTAAACGACCCGGCGTATCCGCCGTCCGGAGGAACCGACCATGGCCAACCTGTCGAAGATGATGAAGCAGGCCCAGCAGATGCAGGCGCGCATGAACAAGCTCGACGAAGAGCTTGCGAAGGAAGAGATCGAGGTCTCGAGCGGCGGCGGAGCGGTGACGGTGCGCATGAACGGGAAACAGGAGCTGCTCGCGCTCACCATCCGCGACGATGTGTTCGAGGAGGGCGACCGGCAGATGCTCGAAGAGATGATCGTCGCCGCCGTCCACGAAGCCCACAGCAAGGCGGGGGACCTCGCCCGGGAGCGCGTCTCGGCGATCACCGGGGGCATGAACATCCCGGGCCTGCTGTAGGCCGGGCGTCCCGCGCGCATGGATCTCGGCTCCGAAACCCTCTCCTCCCTGGTCAAGGCGCTTTCCAGACTGCCGGGGATCGGCGGCAAGACCGCCCTCCGCCTGGCCCTGCACCTGCTGCGCCCGGACAACCCCGACGCCGAGCGCATTTCGGCCCTGCTGGCCGACCTCAAGTCCCGGGTGCGGTTCTGCCGCACCTGCGGGTCGATCACCGAGGCCGAGGAATGTGCAATTTGCACGGACCCGGCCCGGCCCCGGGACCTCATATGCGTCGTCGAGCAGCCCCAGGACGTCATTGTCATGGAACGGACCAGGCACTACCGGGGTCTGTACCATGTCCTGCACGGGGTCCTGTCGCCGGTCGACGGGATCGGCCCCGACGACCTCAGCCTGCGGGCCCTCGAGTCCCGCGTCCGGGACGGAAAAGTCCGGGAACTCATTGTCGCCACGAATCCTACGGTGGAAGGCGACGCCACCGCCCTCTACATCGCCCGATCCGTCGCTCCCTACGGGTGCACTGTCACGAGACTTGCTAGAGGCCTCCCAATGGGCGGGACCCTTGAATTCGTTGACGATACGACCCTCGCCCGCGCGATCGACCGCCGCGAAACCCTCTAAGAATCCGCCCCGCCGGACGGTCCGGACTGGAGCGGGAGCCGGGCGGCGACAACACGACCACCGGAGCGATTATGGTACGTGCCGACTGGACCATCTACGAAGAGGACTACTGGGCCATAAATTCGGTCCTCAAGGAGCTCATCGAGAACTCCAACTCGACGAGCGTCATTCTCATCGACAAGACGGGGCAGCTCATCGCGAGCGTGGGCATGGAGCCCGAGTTCGACCTCATGAGCTTCGCGTCCCTGTGCGCGGCGGACTTCGAAGCCAACGCGCAGTTGGCCAAGCTGATCGGCGAGAGGGACTTCTCCACGCTGTATCATCAGGGTGTCGACGAGAGCATGTACCTGGCCCGCGTGGCCGAGCAGATCATCCTCGTCGTGTTGTTCAACAAGCGCACGACGCTCGGCCTGGTCCGCCTCCGCGTCAAGAAGGCCGTCGATGGGCTGGACACGGTCCTCTCCCGCCTGTTCAACAAGCTCGAGTACGAGAATGAGGATCTGAAGCAGTTCGACGCCGGCTTTGCCGACGAGCTCAACAAAGAAATCGATTCGTTGTTCAAGGACTAGTCGAGGATCGACGCGAGGAAGAGGGCGGCATGTCTCTGATCAACTACTCCTCCCGGGAGATCAACTGTAAGATCGTCTATTACGGCCCGGGACTCTGCGGCAAGACGACGAACATCCAGTACGTCTACAACAAGGTCGACCCCTCCACCAAGGGGAAGCTGATCACGCTGGCGA
>CAZCQM010000278.1:0-3599 GCA_964500785.1 uncultured bacterium | reverse complement strand
GACCGCTACTTCCTGGACAACGTCGCCGGGTGGATCCTCGAGCTCGATCGCGGCAAGGGCATCCCCTGGGAAGGGAACTACTCGTCGTGGCTGGAGCAGAAGGAGCGACAGCTCGCCACCGAGGAGAAGCAGGAGTCCGCGCGCCGGCGCACGCTGCAGCGCGAGATGGAGTGGATGCGGATGACGCCGAAGGCGCGCCACCAGCGCAGCAAGGCGCGCATCCGGCAGTTCGAAGAGCTCCTGAGCGAGAACGCGCGCGAGCGTCGCGACAGACTGGAGATTTCCATCCCCACCGGGCCTCGCCTGGGCGACGTCGTGGCGGAAGCGAGCGGGCTGCGCAAGGGCTTCGGCGAGAACCTCCTGATCGACGGGCTCGACTTCTCCCTGCCGCGCGGTGGTATCGTGGGCATCATCGGTCCCAACGGCGCGGGGAAGACCACGCTCTTCCGGATGATCACGGGACAGGAGGGCGTCGACGCGGGAGAATTGAAGATCGGCGAGACCGTCCAGCTCGCCTACGTGGATCAGTTCCGCGACTCGCTCGACCCCGCCAGGACGGTCTGGCAGGAGATTTCGGACGGCGAAGAGGTCATCGAGGTCGGCAAGCGCAAGATGAACTCGCGCGCGTACGTCGCCAGCTTCATGTTCAAAGGAACCGAGCAGAACAAGAAGGTGGGCAGCCTGTCCGGCGGCGAGCGCAATCGCCTGCATCTGGCCAAACTCCTGAAGAGCGGAGGGAACGTACTGCTACTCGACGAGCCCACCAACGATCTCGACGTCAACACGCTCCGCGCGCTGGAAGACGCCTTGCTCGAGTTCGCGGGATGCGCGGTCGTGATCAGCCACGATCGCTGGTTCCTCGATCGCATCGCCACCCACATGCTGGCCTTCGAGGGCGACGGGCAGGTGCGATGGTTCGAGGGAAACTACCAGGACTACGAAGCCGATCGCCGCGCGCGCCTGGGTCAGGACGCCGCGCAGCCGCACCGAATGCGTTACAAGAGAATTCACGCCTAGGTCGAACGGGCGCAGAGCCGTCAGCGAGCGAGCAGGGAGTCAATCGTCGACGCCATCGCGGCGACGTCCACCCGCTGCTGGACCGCCACGATTCTCCCGTCCCGCCCGATCAGGTACCCGCAGTTCGGCGCGGGGCCGTACGTGCACCAGACCGGATTGTTGCTCGGGCGTGGGACGAGACCGTCGACCAGCATCAGGTGGGAGCCTTCGAGCGACGCGTCGGTCTCCCGCGCGAGCGCCACGCGCGCGTCGTAGGTGAGGGGTTGGCGCGGGCCGGTTACCAGGCTGACCTCACCGCGGTACGGATCGCGGTCCGGAGTGCCCGGGTGGGGCTCGATGACGTAGACGTGGACGAAGTGGACGACGTCGCCATAGGTCCGCGAGTTGTCGAACTTCTTTGTCGTGAGGCTGTTGAGAGCGGGAACCCCGCTCCAGTAGAACGGTCAGGTGTACGAGCCAAGCACCAGCAGCACCGGACGGGATTCGAGCAGTTCCGACAGCCGGTGCGGTGTGCCGTCGATGTCGAGCAGAGTGAAATCGACGGCAGGATCACCGACGTGCCCGAGGACACCGATCACTGCGTGGTTGTCCGGGCTGAAGTCCTGCTCGGGCCAGCCATAGCAGCCGGTCGACAAATCCGATTCCGGAAGCAGGGCGCTCGCCGCGTCGCGCCCGTCTCCCGGAAGCAACGGCGGCGTGCCGGACCGGTCGCACGAAACGAGCTCCATACCGGCCGCGATAGCCAGGATTGCGGCGATGACGGTGGCAAGGCTGCGGGTTAGCGTCTGCAGGCGCACATCGACTTCGTTTCCAGCGGCCTCGCACAATTATAGGGCCCGCGCGGGATCGGCGCAAGATGCGCCTGCGCGATTTCCCCGTGGCGGGCCGGCTGGCGTCGCCGCGGTGGTTCAGGGGCGCACTGCGGCCGGAGCAAGCGGCTATGACCTCGTTCAAGGCCCCGAATCGCCGCGCACGCGCATCACCAGGTGAACGAGCTCGGCCACCGAATCGGCTTTCATCTTCTGCATCACGTGGGCGCGGTGGATTTCGACGGTGCGTTGGCTCACCCCGAGATCGCTCGCGATCACCTTGTTCGCCCTTCCCTCCACCACGGCGTCCAGCACCTGGCGTTCGCGCGGCGTCAACGAATCGATTCGTTCGGCGGTTTCCCGCCGCGCTGCTTCCATCTCGCGCAGCCGCGTTCCCTCCCCGACGGCGTGCTGGATCTTGTCGAGAAGCTCCTGGTCGTTGAACGGCTTCTGGATGAAGTCGACCGCACCGGATTTGACCGCGCGGACCGCCGTGGGTACGTCGCCGTGGGCGGTGAGGAAGATGATGGGGAGAGACGATCCCATCTCGTGCAGCTTTTCCTGCAGCTCGAGACCGCTCATCGACGGCATACGCACGTCGAGCACGAGGCAACCTCGCGCCACGGGGTCGTAGGCGGCGAGAAACTCGTGGGCGGAATGGTAGGTCAGGGCCGGTATGTCGACCGTGCGCAGGAGAAACGCGATCGACTCCAGTACGCCGGCGTCGTCGTCAACCACGAATACGGTGACGTCATCTGGCATGGTTTTCCGGTTCCTCTCCGGCGGCCGGAATGGAGAAATGAAACGTCGTCCCGTGCTCCTGCTCCCGCGTGTACCACATACGGCCTCCATGGGCGGCCACGATCGAACGGCTGATGGCGAGTCCCATGCCGATTCCGGTCTCCTTGGTGGTGAAGAACGGCTCGAACAGCCTCGCTTCGGCGTTCTGCCCCAGCCCACAACCCCGATCGCTGACGCTGACCTCCACACCGCCATCGTCACGGGGTGACGTCCGTACCACGGCCTCGCGTTCCGGGAGCGCGGTGTCACCCATGGCGTCGATGGCGTTGCGTATCAGGTTCAGAAGCACCTGCTGCAACTGAACGCCGTCGGCGTCGACGGGCGACAGGGAGGGTGCCAGATCGAAAGCGAGCCGAACGTCGTGCAGACGCGCGTCGACGGCTGCCAGCGAATAGATGTCACGGATCAGATCGTTCACGTCGCAGCGCACACGTTGATCGCGCCGTTTGCGAGCAAGATTGTCCAGACGGTGGACGATTTCTCCCGCGCGCATCGCCTCGCTGGCGATTCGCTTCAGCACGTCGACGAGTGACGGATCCGCCGTGCCGTCACGTTCCAGCAACCGCCGGCAACCCTGCGCATACGCGGCAATGGCCGTCAGGGGCTGATTGACCTCGTGAGCGATGCTCGTTGCCATTTCACCCATGACATTGATGCGTGCCAGCCGCGTGAGGCGGTCCCTGAGCTCCTGCTCGCGCTCGCGAAGCAGCTTCTGGGACTTGAGGCGCTCGGCGGTCCGGCTCAACCGCTCGGCAACGGCGTCGAGGACGCCACGCTCCTCGGCGAGGAACGGGCCGTCATGGCGATCAGAAACCTGCCGGAGGTAGCCGACTTCGAGTTGGCCCGCACGGTGGCCGTCGACCAGGATGTCGGTGCAGTGCTTCCACGGCGTCTCACGGTAGTTGACGGTCCGGTATTCCTCGCCGTCGAATTCGATGCGCCCCTTCAACGTTTTGTGGACGCAGTGTTCGG
>CAZCQM010000277.1:0-3607 GCA_964500785.1 uncultured bacterium | reverse complement strand
TCTGCTTGAGAAGGCATATGTCGAAGCAGAAAGGCCTCTTCCCGACAGCGATGTAGTGTCCGAGGTATTGCGGCGGCGATCTCAGTTGAGAAGCAAGAAGGGCGAAATCGAGATGGCGCGGCAAGATGCCCTGCGGTGCATTCATCTCTGTCGCCGTCTTGGTGACCATTATGAGTTGGGTGCTGCAGAACGGATACTTGCCGAAACGTATGTCAACACGCGTGATTGGCCTCGTGCCATGGCGGCATTCAACGCGTCCGTCAAGACTCTTAAGGGAATCCACGAATGCTACGAGCTCATGCGGACCCTGTATGCGCAGGGTTGCCTTTTCGTTCGGATGGGGAAGCATGATGATGGGGAAACGGCGCTCTTCGAGGCGCGTCAGCTGGCCCGGAAGCTCGAGCTCGACTACTATCAGGCGCTGATAGCGATTGCGCTCGTGGATTCACTGGCGGCTCGGGAACGCTGGGATGACGCCAATTCCTGGGTTGCCGAGGCGGCCGGGTTGCGAGACGGGATCGAGGGCGTGGATCGGGAACGGGTCGAAGCCGAGCTGAAGCGTGCGATGAACGACCTCCAGGTTGCGATCACTCGGGCAAGTGTCCGATCTGCCGAGACGCTCAAGACCATCTGCCGTGTCTATGAGGATGCCCGCTTTCCAATTGCAGAACTCAAGCCCGACCTGGCCTATCAGGTGGCTCAGAGCGTCGGTGGGGAGAGCCTGTTCATTGTGGGGCGACGGGGAGCCGGCTTTCATGTGCCGCTGACATATAACATCTCAGTGAACGAGTCGAAGACCCTGGCACGCAGGATCGACGGGGGCGGGAAGAAATCGGCCCTGTTCAAACTCGATGACAAGCCCGCCGTGTTTGCGACGCCAAACGGTGGCACGCTGGTGGCACTGGCGGTCACTAGCACGGTGAGAAATCGTGTCGTCGGCAGATACAATGTCTGCGTCTGCTTTGGCGAAGGCGTCACTGTCCAGCCCCGACAACTTGAGATTCTGTGTGCGAGTGCGGATGCTCTCGGGCGTCTGATCGAGACCGAGGCTGATGCCCGCAAGGAAACCGCCGCGGACGGGGTGGAGGAATCTCGTCGCGTCAAACATCCACGGGGCTCCTTCAAAGACATCCTCACAATCGACCCCGAAATGATCAAAGTGATTCGTTTGGCGGAGCGTGCCGCCAACTCCGTCGCGCCAATCCTCCTCGAAGGAGAGACGGGCGTCGGCAAAGAACTGTTCGCCCGGGCGATCCACGGGGCGAGCCGCCGCAAGGACGGCCCGTTCGTTGCCGTAAACGCGGGCGGCATGTCGGTTCACCTTCTGGAGAGCGAACTGTTCGGCCATGTCAAAGGCGCCTTCACCAGCGCGAGCAACGATCGCGTTGGCTTGATAGACGCGGCGCGTGGCGGCACATTGTTTATGGATGAAATCGGAGAAATGGCCGAGGAGCTTCAGGTCAAACTTCTCCGCCTGTTGGAGAACGGAGAGTATCGGAGACTCGGCGAATCGACGGGGCGGCAGGCGGATGTCCGGCTCGTCTCAGCTACGAATCGCGTTTTGAAAAGTGAAGTCGAACGAGGAAGATTTCGCAGCGATTTCTACTATCGTCTTGGGCCGGTCCGTCTCACGATTCCGCCGTTGCGCCTTCGTGTCTGCGACATTCAGCTCCTGGTCAGATACTATCTGCGCGAGTGCGCCGCGATGAACGGGATCTCCGACCGTTACATTGAGCTCGATGTGAAGGCCATGGAAGCTCTGGAACTGTACAACTGGCCTGGAAATGTCCGCGAGCTTTACAATGAAATCCTGCGGGTGGTCTCCCTGATCGGAAAGGGCAATGTGGTGAAGTTCTCGATGCTGTCCGACAACATCAAGGACTATCTCAAGTCGCGGGGGCGCGGCGACGGCCTGCTGGATCGAAGTGTGGAGCAATATGAACGCCGGTTGATCCTCGATGCGCTGGAAAAGAACGACTGGAACCGCATGCGTACTGCGGACGCAATCGGTGTTCCCCGCACAACCCTCCTCGCCAAGCTCAAGCGACTCAACGTTGCCACCCGATAGAGATACCTGCGGCGCCCCGTCACAGGCCCTCGCAGGTCACCTGGCACGGGCGCTGGTGCTGGCGATCGTTGTGCTCTCCCCCCGTGCCGCACTCGCCAGCACGCCCCCGCCCGATGCGGCCATCCACGACGCCGTCGACACCGACCAGTTCGGCACCGCCATCGCCAACGTTGGCGACGTCAACGACGACGGCGAGGGCGACTTCGTCGTCGGCACACCCGGGTCTGACGCGAACACGAATCGCTTCCCGCGGGTGGTTCTCTTCTACGGTCCCCTGTCGGCGAGCCTCACCATCGACGACGCCGATGCGACCATCGTCGGCGAGGCGCTGGACGACGCCTTCGGCAGCGCCGTCGCGGCCGCGGGCGATGTGAACCGCGACGGCTACGATGACTTCATCGTCGGCGCGCCCGGCAACGACACCAACGGTACCCGGGCCGGGCGCGCCTACCTCTTCTACGGGCCCGTCTCGGGCGCGCTCTCCGCGCTCGACGCCGACGCCATCATCTCGGGGCAGCCTTCGGACGAGCTGGGCGCGTCGGTGGCGGGCGTGGGGGACATCGACAACGACGGCTTCGACGACGTCGTCGTAGGCGCGTGGAAAGCGGGCTTCGCCAACCAGGGCCAGGTGCTGCTCTACCGCGGGCCCCTCTCCGGCATGCTGGGCACCGGCGATGCCAGGACGCTGATCGCCGGCGCGCTCCTGTCCGAAGAGCTGGGCTACGCGCTCTCGAGCGGAGATCTCAACGGCGACGGTCTCACCGACCTCGTCGTCGGCGCGCCACAGCCGCCGCTCTTCCAGAACGGTCCCGGCCGCGTGTACGTCTTCTTCAGCCCCGTCCCCGCCGACACGATCCGCTCTTCATCCGCCGAAGTCGTCGTGACCGGCGAGTCGGTCAACGACGAGTTCGGGATCTCGGTCGCGGTGGGCGACCTCGACGGCGACGGGCGCGACGACCTGGTTGCCGGCGCGCGGCAGGTGTACACCCCCGGGCCCGGCACCGCCTACGTGTTCCACGGGCCGCTGGTGGGTCCCGTCTACATCATTCCGACCTTCATCGAGGGCGGCACTGCCGACGTCATCGTCACGGGCGATCCGGAGCCGCCCGCCTCGGGTTTCGGCGAGTTCCTCAACATCGTCGGTGACGTGAACGGCGACGGCGTGCGCGATCTCGTGGCCTCCGACGTGCGCACCTTCGACACCGGGTACGTCCAGGCCGGCCGCGCGTACGTCTTCCACTTCCTGCCTCCCGGCCGGAGTCCCGCGACCCTCATCGCGAAAAGCATCATCACCGGCGCCGAGTACGACCAGTTGGGCACGTCGATCGCCCCGGCGGGCGACTGGAACGGAGACGGTCTGGCCGACATCATGCTGGGCGCGCCGGGGACCGCGAGCCAGGACGTGAATACCTTTGTGGGCGTGTACGTGAGTGAGGCGCCGACCCCGGTCGTCCCGCCATCCGCCGGCGCGCGACTCGCGCTCTCGAGCTATCCGAGCCCGTTCGCGTCGGGGACGACCATTCGCTACGAGATGATGCA